>JBBDWS010000134.1:0-1688 GCA_040902755.1 Actinomycetota bacterium | reverse complement strand
TGGCCGGGAAGAGGCCGGGAATGCCAAGAGGTTGCGAGGAGTGCCGAGGTCAAGGAGGACCGGATGGGCCACGATCAACACGGACACGAGCACTCCGGGCACAACACGGAGGGGAACGATGCCTCCGAGGTCGCCGAGCAGCGCGTTCACGAACCGAGCCACGCCGATCACGCTCCGTCGGACGCGTCTCACGACATGCACCAGACGCAAGGCTCGGGAGCGCATGCCGGTCACGACGAGCACGCGGGACACGCTGGTCACGATGAGCACGCAGGTCATGACAAGCATGCCGGACACAGCGTCGCGATGTTCCGGGATCGCTTCTGGCTCAGCGTCCTTCTGACCATCCCGGTGCTGGTGTGGTCGGAGATGGTCCAGGAATGGCTCGGCTACGCCGCGCCGTCCTTCCCGCTCTCCGATCGGGTCCCCGCGATCCTCGGAGTCATCGTCTTCGTGTACGGGGGCCTGCCGTTCCTGAAGGGCGGCGTCCAGGAGCTCCAAGACCGGCAGCCGGGGATGATGCTTCTGATCTCACTCGCGATCGTGGTTGCCTTCGTCGCGAGCCTCGCATCGGAGTTCGACTGGCTCGACCTCGAGTTCTGGTGGGAGCTCGCGCTCCTCATCGATGTGATGCTCCTCGGACACTGGCAGGAGATGAAGGCCATCGGCCAAGCGTCCGGCGCGCTGGAGGCACTCGCAGCGCTGCTTCCCGATGAGGCCGAGATCGTTCACGGAACCGAGATCCACACCGTCGTGGTGAGCGAGCTTCGCCCCGGCGACGTTGTCCTCGTCCGCCCGGGTGGCAGGGTGCCGGCCGACGGAACGATCATCGAAGGCGACGCGTCGTTCGACGAGTCGATGATCACGGGTGAGTCGCGCACGGTTCATCGCGGCTCCGGCGATCGCGTCATCGCCGGGACGGTTGCGACCGACAACTCCGTGCGTCTCCGGGTGGACGCCGTCGGAGACGATACGGCGCTCGCGGGCATCCAGCGGTTGGTTCGTGAGGCGCAGGCGTCTCGCTCACGCGCCCAGGCGCTGGCGGACCGTGCCGCCGCGATGTTGTTCTACGTCGCCGTCACCGCGGGGGCCGCGACGTTCGTGATCTGGGCGGTACTGGGCGATATGGGCGAGGCTGTCGAACGAACCGTCACCGTCCTGGTTATCTCGTGCCCCCATGCCCTGGGATTGGCGATCCCGCTCGTCATCGCGATCTCGACCGGGGTCGCCGCGCGAGCGGGGATCCTCGTCCGGGACCGATTGGCGCTCGAGCGTATGCGCACGGTGAGTGCGGTCTTGTTCGACAAGACGGGAACCCTGACGAAGGGGAAGCCGGCCGTCCGAGATGTCGCGGGCGTCGGCATCCCCGGTGAAGAGGCGGTCCGCCTTGCGGCCGCGGTCGAAGCCAGCAGCGAGCACCCGCTCGCGAAGGCGATCGTCGCTGCGGCGAATGGGGAGATCCCAACCGCATCGGGCTTCCGCGCGTTGCCGGGACGCGGCGTCGAAGCGGTCGTCAACGGCAGGCCCGTCCAAGTGGGCGGCCCGGCCCTCTTGCGGGAACGAGGGATCGATGTCCCGGTGGAGATCGCCGAGGAGATCGCGAAGTGGCGGGCACGTGGCGCGACCGTGCTCACCGTGGTGCGGGACGGCCGAGCCCTCGGAGCGATCGCGGTGGAAGACGAGATCCG
>JBBDWS010000133.1:0-1983 GCA_040902755.1 Actinomycetota bacterium | reverse complement strand
TCGCCTCGGCGCCCATCCACCGCACGTAGCGATCGGGGTCGGTGAGGTACGGGAAGATCTCGTGCGGCTCGGCTCGGATCCGCTCCTCGACCTCGAACCAGACGTCCTCGGGCTCGTTCGTCATCAGCGCCCCCGACCGGAGCGCTCGACCTCGTTTTTCAGCGCCCGGAGGTCGGTTCGCCACATCTCGCGGAGAGCCGTGGCCAGGGGCCCGAGCGCCTTCGGTTCCGCCCGGTAGAGGCGCCGGCGCCCGTCCCGCCGTTCGCTCACGAGTCCCGCCCGCCGCAGGACGTTGAGGTTCTGGGAGACCGCGGGCCAGCTGACGTCGAAGTGCGAGGCGATCTCGCCCGCCGAGAGCTCGCGGTCCCATACGAGGCGGAGGATCTCCCGCCGTCTCGGACTCGCGATCGCGTCGAGCGTCCGCTGCTCCACCTACGTCATTTAAGCACGACCTTCGGCTTGACATCATCCTGAAGGATTCCCTTAAATATCATCCGAGGGAAGTCGGATCGGAGGTGCGCCATGGGAAGGGAGATCATGTTCGCCGTCGACGTCGACGCCGAGCCGAAGGCCGTGTTCGACGTGGTGTCGACGGAGAGCGGCCTGAAGTCGTTCTGGACGCCGGACGTCGACGCGCGCAGCGAGATCGGCTCGATCGCGAGGTTCGGGTTCGAGAAGGCGCCGATGGACATCCGGATGCGGATCGACCGGCTCGAGCCCGGGAGCGAGGTCGCGTGGACGTGCGTCGGCGACTTCCCGTACTGGGACGGCACGCAGGTCCGGTGGACGATGGCTCCCAACCCGGACGGTCCCGGGACGCGGGTGATGTTCTCGCACACCGGCTGGCCGGCCGATCAGCCGGAGTACGAGTACGCGAGCGTGAGCTTCACGTGGGGCCAGATCGTGGCGCGGCTCCGAGACGTGCTGGCGTCGGGGCGGCCCGACCCGTACCTGCACTAGCGCCCATCAGTTACAGCACCTGGCGGATCGGCGGGTCAGGTCGGGGGACCGAAGGCGCGGAACGGCTCCGGCTCGTAACCATCGAGGAACGCGACCCACGTCGCGAGCCGGTCCCCGACGACCGCGTCGTCCTTGACGAGCCACGACAGGTGACGGAACGCGTGCTCGAGCACCTGCGCGACGCCGATGTCCGGCGGCGGACCGAAGGCGTCGCCCCGTGCGAGATCGGCTCGGAGCACGGGCTCGTCGGCGATGTAGTGGCTGAGGTCGTCGGGCGCCTCGACGGCGACCACGTACGTGAGGATCAGCCGGCCGTCCTCGTGACGCCACGAGGTCGAGTGGACCAGCAGCGGCTGAAGCCCGAACCGTCCGACGGACTCCATCACGAGCTCGCCGGGCTTGCGGTCCGGCGGCCATCCGATCCGGAGCGTGTCGGCGTGGATCGGGCGCAGGTGGTGGCCGCCGTCGGCGCCCAGGTAGACGAACAGGACCTCGAGGCTCTGGGCGACGAACGCCGACGACCAGGCGACGCTCGTCAGCGGGCCGTGGAGGTCGACGAGCGGATCGCGGTCAGGCGGTCTCGGCATCCTCGGCCGGGCCGGCGAGGTCCACCGCGAGCGCGAGGATCTCCTCGCGCGACGGACGGCGACCGTGGACCTCGTCGCCGTGGTCCTGGATCGCCGCGACGACCTCGTCCTCGGTCCCGCGCGTCTGCCAGCCGCACATGCACGTGACTTCCTTCAGCACGCTTCACCCTCCATTCCCGGTTGGACCGTAGCCCTTCGGGCCGGCCGCTGCACGACGCCGTGGTGTCGATGCACGCTAGCGCGGCTCGATTGGCGCGACGTTGGGGATCCCTCAGCCGTCGCGGACGACGTGGTAGCGCAGGTGCGTGGCGTGCGGGCTCCCGGTCACCTCGACGAGCTCGAGCGTGACGTGCTCGTCGACGCCGTCGTCCTCGAACATCCGCGTCCCGGTCCCGAACAGCACGGGCACGAGGTGGACCGAGATCACGTCGACGAG
>JBBDWS010000132.1:44263-73211 GCA_040902755.1 Actinomycetota bacterium | reverse complement strand
CTCAACGACGCACCGGTCATCTCGGCGCTCCCGCCCCAGTTCATCCGGATGATCCCGTATGTCGTCACCATCGTCGCGATCGCGGGCTTCGTCGGGCGGGTGCGGCCGCCGGCCGCAGCGGGAAGGGCCTACGAAGGCGGCGGCGGACTGTAGACCGTCACTCGGTCCCGAATAACCGATCGCCGAAGTCGCCCAGCCCCGGCAGGATGTAGCCGTGCTCGTTCAACTGCCGGTCGACGGCGGCGGTGAAGATCGGCACGTCCGGGTGGTCGGCCTCCATCTTCGCGATGCCCTCCGGTGCCGACACGACGCAGACGAACCGGATCGAGGCCGGACTGCCCTCGCGCACGGCGGCGGTTGCCGCCGAACCCGATCCGCCCGTCGCGAGCATCGGGTCCAGGACCAGGACGTGCCGTCCGGCGACCTGGGGAAGCTTCCGGTAGTACGACTGCGGTTGAAGGGACGCCTCGTCGCGTTCGAGCCCGATGTAGCCGACTGCCACCTCGGGGAACAGCTCGGTGACCGCCTCGAGCATCCCGAGACCGGCACGCAGGATCGGAACGGCGACGAGGTCGCCGAGGACCCGCCCCTTCGCGCGCTCGAGGGGGCCCTGCACCTCGACCTCGGTCGTGGGCATGTCGCGGATGGCTTCGAGCGCGAGCGCCAGGGCGAGGCGTTTGGCCAGCGTTCGGAACACGGGCGGCGCCGTGTCCTGGTCCCGCAGCTGCGTCAGAAGGTGCCCGGCGAGCGGGTGATCGACGACCGTGACGGACACGCCGCGCATCGTAACCCTCGGGGGTCGAGGCTCGCCCGTGCGCGATCGAGCGTGCCAGGCCGCCTCGTGGTGGTTGCCCGTCCGCCTCGTGGTGGTTGCCAGGGCTGCCGTTCGCTGGCACCATGGCGGTCCGATGCAGGCATCCTTCGGTTTCGGGTGGTTCTACGGCGGGCCGGGCCCGGCGTAGTCGCCTGAGCCGCAAGGCAGAAGACGACCCCGGGCCCGGAGCCCGGGGTTCTTCGTCTCTCGGGTGGTCCCAAGGAACGGAGGCACACCGATGGTTGTGGTGATGAGACGGGAGGCGACACAGGCCGATATCGAGGCCGTCGCCGAACGCGTCCGCGCGGCCGGAGGTGAGGCGTTCGTCTCGCACGGCACCGTCCACACCATCATCGGCCTCGTCGGCGACACGGAGCGATTCCAGGCCTTCGACTGGAAGCAGATGCCGGGCGTCGACCACGTCATCCAGATCGGCAAGCCGTACAAGATGGTGGCCGCGGACCTGCACCCGGTGCCCACGACCGTGAACGTCGGGGCCACCCCCGTCGGCCGCGGAAGTTTCACGATCATCGCGGGGCCGTGCGCCGTCGAGAGCGACGAGCAGGCGCTCATCTCGACGAAGGCCGCGAAGGCCGCCGGCGCTACCATCCTGCGCGGCGACGTCTACAAGCCGCGGACCTCGCCCTACTCGTTCCAGGGATTAGGCGAGCGCGGCCTTGACATCCTCCGGGAGTGCCGCAGCCAGACGGGCCTGCCGATCGTCGTCGAGGTCGTCGACGTCTCACAGGTCGAGCACGTCGCCGAGGTTGCCGACTGCATCCGCGTCGGCACGCGGAACGCGCAGAACTTCGAGCTCCTCAAGGAGGTCGGGCTCGCTCGCAAGCCGGTGATGCTGAAGCGCGGGCTCGCGATGACGATCGACGAGTGGCTCCAGGCGGCCGAGTACGTCGCACAGCGTGGGAACTCGGAGATCATCCTGTGCGAGCGCGGGATCCGCACGTTCGAGCCGTCGACGCGCAACACGCTCGACCTCGCCGGGATGGCCGTCGCCCAGGCCGAATCCCATCTTCCGGTCATCGTGGACCCCTCGCATGCCGTGGGGAAGCGCCAGCTCGTGGCGCCGATGGCGCGCGCGGCGATCGCCGCCGGCGCCGACGCCGTCATGATCGACGTGCACCCCGATCCGGAGAGCGCGCTCTGCGACGGTCCGCAGGCCCTGACGCCCGACGAGATGCTCGATCTCGGCCGGGAGCTCGAGCTGCTCGCGAAGGCGCTCGGCCGCGTGATGAACCGCGCCGACTAGAGCAACTCAGCCGACGACCGGCGTCAGCTCCGCGATGTCGCACGTGCCGCGCCAACGGTTCAGCGCGTCGGCGGGCGGGCCGGGGCGGCTGCGGCGCCGGTCGACGAGCGCCTTCGCGGCCTCCTCCCACTCCGCCCCTTCGAGCAGGCGCACGGCGGCGTGGTACTCGCCGAGGGCGGTCTCGCGCCCCTTCCGCCGGGTCACCATCAGGAGGTCCGGCGCGTTCGGCAGTCCCGGGACCGTCTGCTCCTCCGGCCCCGGCTCGCGTTTCGAAAGGACGTAGACCTTCCCGTTCTTGTAGGCGAACCACGCGGGCACCATCCTGCGAACCCCGTTCACCTCGACCCCCACCCAGACGACGTCGGACTTGCGGAAGCCCTCTTCGACCTCCTTCGGCAGCTTCGCCGGGGCGGTCTGGACGTAGACCGGGACCTCGATCTCCCCGACGATGTCGCCGTCGAGCACGAACGAGACGAGGTACTGGCCCGTCTCGTCGAACACCGCGTCCTCGATGCGGTCGACCGCGACGGTCAGGTCCATGCTGCCCAGCATCCGGCGGACCTCCGGGCCCCACCGGTGCACGAGGCGGCCCGACGGACCGTAGAAATGGACCTCCTCGGTCACCAGTCCCGTGGGCACCTTCCAGGCCCGGGAGATGCGGAACGGGAGGGCCAGTCCGGGCGAGCCCAGGAGGTAGATGCCCGGTGCTCCGCGCTCACGCTCGGCAGCCCAGACCCGGTCGTCCACCACGTTCGCGAAGACGAGCTCGCCGACGGCCATCGCGGCGAAGGATAACGAAGGACCGCGGGGTCACGCCGACTCGCGTCGGGTGACCGCCGTCAGTCGTCGACGGCCGTCAGGCGCTCCGTGCGAGCCAGAGGCGCGGCTCCTCGATCTCCGGGAGTGACGGCATGGCGTCGGCCGAATCCCACATCCGGGTGAGGGTGAGCTCGTCCGTGAGCTCGACCACCGTGTCGCAGAACGCCTTGCCCATCCGATACTGCTCCCGCTTGACCTCGATCCCGAGCAGCCGCTCGAGGACCGGGTCTGTTTCCTCGGTCTCGCGATAGCGCCGCATCGCCTCCTCGATCCGCGAGTACGAGGAAAGGAGCTGCGAGCCGAGCGCGTGCATCACGTGGTCGCCGTAGCCCTCGGCGGCGCTCATGAACGCCTGGATCCGGTTCAGCTTCAGGCGCTGCTCATCGTCGAGCACGGCGCCGAACAGCCCCTCGCCGGAGCCGAGCATCTCCTGCATCGCCTCTGGGTTCGACGGGTCGAGTGTCTCGAGCCGTCGCTGCAACCCCTCGACGTCCAGCTGCAGCGTCGACGTGTAGTCGTTCAGCAGCTCGCGGAAGCGCGCGAGCGCCCACGGCCTCGCGAACTCGAACCGGTGGGTGACCTCGTGGATCGCGATCCAGGTGCGGAACTCGGTGGCGTCGAGGCTCCAATCCTTCTCGAACTGCGCGATGTTCGGCACGACGAACAGGAGCGCGGCGGAGCCCTCGGCCCTCGGCACGGCGATGTCGTACTGGCCGAGGACCTGCTGACCGAGCCCGCCGAGGACGCTGCCGACCTGTGCGCCGAGCAAGAGGGGCGAGAGCTGGCCGAGCAGCTGCGTCATTCCCGGCATCGGCGCGCCCTGAGCATCCGGCGATGCGTCGGGGGGCCCCTCGCGCTGCGCTCGCGCGACGGCCTCGCCGATCTTCGCCGCAGCGGGCTCGAGGACGTCGCGCAATCCCTCGAGGTTCTGCTGCACCCACTGCCCGCGGCGAACGGCCTGAACCTTCGGGAGATCGCCGGGCGGCTCGAGGCCGGTGAACGCGCCAACCTGCAGCTCGGCCACGCGAACGGCCTCTTCGAACGTCCGCTGGTCCTCAGCGGTCGGCGCTGTGTCGCCCGCGCCCCACGAGGCCGCGGCGATCCCGACCTGCCGCGCGAGCTCCCAGTTCACGGGGCCGCTCGAGGAGAGCAGCACCCGCTGGATCTCGCGGAACAGAGGGACGTCGTTCCAGATGTCGCCCATCGGAACGCTGAACGGGTTCTCCTCGGGCGTCTGGCTCACGCCGACCATCCTACGGCGGTCGCTAGGATGAGCCGCGTGCGTGAGGACCTGCTCGTCCGCGTCACTGCTGCGGAGATCGGAGCCGGGGAGGCGATCGACTTCGTCGGCGACCCCGGTGCGGGCGGAACGTGCGTCTTCCTCGGTACCGTCCGTGACCGTTCGGAAGCGGGAGAGGTGACGGCGCTGAGCTACGAGGCCTGGGAGGAGCTCGCGGTCGCTCGCCTGGAGGAGCTCGCCGACGAGCTCTTCGAGCGATGGCCGCTGCGCAAGGTCGCCCTGCTCCACCGCTTCGGCGAGCTCGCGGTCGGCGAGACATCCGTTGCGATCGCGGTCAGCGCGGCGCACCGGGCTGAGGCGTTCGAAGCGTGCCGCCACGCGATCGAACGGCTGAAGCACGACGTTCCCATCTGGAAGAAGGAGCACTTGGTCTCGGGCGAGTCCGAGTGGGTGATGGGGTCGTGACATCCGTGTCGGGCGGAGCCTCCCGTGTGTCGGTCGTCCCCGACGGGAGCCCTTGAGTGGCGCGCGACCTCGCGATCGATCTCGGAACCGCGAACACGCTCGTCTACCGTCAGGGCGAGGGCATCGTGTTCGACGAGCCGACCGTCGTCGCGATGAATGCAACGACCGGCAGTGTCGAAGCGATGGGCGAGGAGGCTTGGCGGATGGTCGGCGGCCGCTCGGGCAACGTCGTCGCCGTGCGCCCGCTCCGGCATGGCGTGATGACCGAGTTCGACATCACACAGCGGATGATCGAGTTCGTCCTTCGCCGCGTCGGCGTCTCGCGGTTCCCCAGGCCCCGGGTCCTGACCTGCATCGCCAGCGAGAGCTCGGAGGTCGAGCGCCGGGCGGTGGACGAGGCCGTGCGCTTCGCCGGCGGCAAGGGTGTCGTCCTCGTCGAGCAGCCACTGGCCGCCGCGATCGGGGCGGGGCTCCCGATCCACGAACCCGTCGGGAACCTCATCGTCGACATCGGTGGCGGAACGACGGAGCTTGCCATCGTCTCGATGGGAGGCGTCGTCTCGGGCCTGTCCATCCGGGTGGGAGGGTTCGACCTCGACGCGGCGATCCAGGAACACGTCCGGGGGTCGTACGGCGTCGCGGTCGGCGAGAAGGCGGCCGAGGAGATCAAGATCGCGATCGGCTCGGCGTTCCCGGTGCCCCGCGGAGCGGTCGCAGTCGTCACCGGCCGCGAGCTCAGCTCCGGCGCCCCCATCGATATCCGGCTGAGCGAGGACGAGATCCGTCAGGCGATCTCCGCTCCGATCGGCAAGATCGTGGAGGCCGCGCGACGAGCGCTCGCCGAGGGCCCGTCCGAGCTCACCCACGACGTGCTCCAGACGGGGATGTTCCTGACGGGCGGAGGCGGGCTGCTGCGCGGGCTCGACCTGCTCCTGTCACAGGAGTGCGAGGTTCCGGTCCATCTCACCGAACGGCCCCTGGAAACCGTCGTGATCGGCGCCGGTGCGATGCTCGAGCACCTCGACGACTACCGCAGCTCGTTCCAACTGGTCAGGCGCCGGTGACGTTCTCGATCGTGGCCGCCGACACCGACGCCGGCGACTGGGGCGTGGCGGTCGCGTCGAAGTTCCTGGCCGTCGGCGCCGTGGTGCCGTATGCGAGGGCCGGCGTCGGAGCCGTCGCGACACAGGCGTGGGCGAACACCGACTTCGGTCCGCAGGGACTGGACCTGATGGAGTCCGGCTCGCCGGCGCCCGAGGTCCTCGCTCAGCTGATCCACGGCGACGAGGGCCGGGCCGACCGCCAATTGGGCATCGTCGACGGGCAGGGGCTCCCGGCGACGTTCACCGGACAGGACTGCCTGGAATGGGCGGGCGGTTCGACGGGGCCTGGGTTCGCCTGCCAGGGGAACATCCTCGTCGGCGCGAATGTCGTAGCCGCGATGGGCGGCGCGTTCACCGGAACGACGGGCGACCTCGTCGATCGGCTGCTCGCGGCGCTCCAGGCCGGTGACGACTCCGGCGGCGATCGACGTGGGCGTCAATCCGCGGCTCTGCTGGTCGTGCGCGAGGGCGGAGGTTACGAGGGTCGCAGCGATCGATACGTCGACGTTCGGGTCGACGAACATCCGCAGGCCGTCACGGAGCTGGCCCGTGTGTTCGCGGTGTACGACCGAGAGGTCCTGGTGCGAAACGACCCGCTCCTGCCGGCGACTCCTGAGCTCGTGCAGGAGATCCAGCGCAGGCTCACCGCGCGGGGGATCTACTCGGATCCCCCGACGGGCGTCCTGGACGATCCCACGCGGATCGCGCTTGCCGCGTTCGCGGGCGCGTACAACCTCGAGGGTCGTCTTCGAAACGACGAACAACTGTCGGAGATGCTCGTCCGAGAGCTCCGCGACATCACGCCCGAGGTCTCGTGACCTCGCGTCACTTCGTGAAGAAGTTCTCGATCGTGAGGTTGAGGATGTGGCCGAGCTGGTAGATCCCGAACGCGAGCGTCACGGACGACACGCCGAGCAGGACCAGGAGGCCGACGAACCCCACGACCCGGTCTTGCCATGACGGCCCGCGGACCCCGACGCGCAGGTACGTGTAGCCGGGGCCGGCAGCGGGGACGTCGGCGTCGCCGGAGGACTCAGGCGTCGAACGCCCCTCGAACCCGACTGCGACGGCCCCTTCTCGCCCGGCCCGGAGCGTGGCCGCATAGACGCCGCTTCCGACGAGGACGGACAGCACGACGACGATGAAGTAAGCCAACGCGTATCCGACCGCAGCCTACCCCGACCGGTTCCCCGGAAACCAGCACGTACCATCGGGGCCATGCGTTTCCCACGCCGGGTCTGGCTGGTCGTGCCGCTCGCCGCCGCGCTCGCGGCGGTGACGATCTACCTGCCCTACTACTCGATCGGCCCCGGGCCTGCGAAGGCCGTGCAGCCGCTCATCCAGTTCGACGATCGCCCGCGCTACGAGTCCGAGGGAAGCTTCGTGCTCACCTCCGTTCGCTTCGATCAGCTCACGGCCTACGGAGTGATCGTCGCGTGGTTGGATCCGGTCGTGTCGGTGGTTCCGCGATCCGACCTCTTCGCCCCGGGCGAGACCGCCGAGCAGGAACGCGAGCGGTCGATCTCACAGATGGACCAGAGCAAGCTCGACGCCGCGTTCGTCGTGCTGGAGGAGCTCACGGACTACCCTCGGGAGCACGGCGACGGCGTCCTGATCGAGAGCGTGGTCGGAGGATGCGCGGCCGACGGGGAGCTGTTCCCCGGAGACATCGTTCGGGCGATCGACGGGACCGAGGTCGGTGACGTGGGGGACGCTCGCCGCACGATCCGATCCACGGCGTCGGGAGCGCGGCTCACGTTCGACGTGACGGTGGACGGCGAACCCGAGACGGTGTCGCTGGTCCGCGAGCCGTGCGGCGGTAGCGAGCGACCGCTGGTCGGCGTCTCGATGATCGAGAGCTTCCCGTTCGACGTTCGCATCCAAAGCGGGTCGATCGGCGGCCCGTCTGCCGGCCTCGCGTGGGCGCTCGCGCTGTACGACCTCCTCACTCCCGGCGACCTGACCGGTGGGCGGACGATCGCCAGCACCGGACAGCTCGGCATCGACGGCACGGTCTATCCGATCGGCGGCGCCGCCGACAAGGTCGTCGCGGCGGAGAACGCGGGCGCATCCGTGCTCATGCTTCCCATGTCGAACGTCGAGGAGGCGCGCTCCGCGGGCGAGTCAGAGATCGAGCTGGTGCCGGTCGAGACCTTCGGTGAGGCCCTCGCGTACCTGCAGGGCAACGACTGACGCGACGACTCGGTTCCGGATGGCCGGTGATACCCTGAGCCCGGCCCCGACCCGATGAGAGGCATGGTCACTCGCATCCCGGCAGCAGCAGCAGCATCCTCCGGTCGCCGCAGGCTGGCGTTCATCGCCCTCGCCGTCCTCGCCGGGGTCGTGGTTGCCGCCACCGCGCTTTCCGGGTTCTTCGTCGACGTCCTGTGGTTCCGCGAGGTCGGGTACTCGCAGGTCTTCTGGAAGGTGTTCCGGACCAAGGTCGTGCTGGGGCTGGTGTTCGGGATCGCGTTCTTCGTGCTCCTGTACGTCAACCTGTGGATCGTGCGGCGGATCACTCCCCGGTACCGCGCACTGACACCGGAGGAAGAGATCGTCGAGCGGTACCGGATGCAGTTCGAGCCGTATGCCTGGTGGCTCCTGCCGGTGTTCGCCGCGGTGATCGCGTTCTTCGTCGGCCTCGGTGTGTCCGCGCAGTGGAGGATCTTCTTGCTGTGGCAGAACTCCTCGGGGGTTACGTTCAAGAGTCCCGAACCGCTGTTCGGCCGCGATCCCGCTTTCTACGTCTTCTCGCTGCCGTGGCTGGAGTTCCTTCAGGGATGGCTGTTCTCGGCGCTCGTCGGCGTGCTGCTCCTCACCGCTCTTGCGCATTACCTTTGGGGCGGCATCCGGCCGAACGCTGTGGCCTTCGCCGAGAAGGTGACGCCACAGGTCAAGGCCCACCTTTCGGTCCTGCTGGGCCTCATCATGCTGACGAAGGCGTGGGGCTACTACCTCGGCCAGTTCGATCTGCTGACCTCTCCGCGGGGCGTCGTCGCGGGCGCCTCCTACACGGACGTGAACGCCCATCTGCCTGCGCTCCGCATCCTGGTGTTCATCGCGATCGCGTGCGGCGCTCTGTTCCTGGTGAACATCCGGCTGCGTGGATGGGCGTTGCCGGTGATCGCGGTGGGTCTGCTCGCCCTCGTATCCATCACCGCCGGGGCCGCGTACCCGGCGTTCGTGCAGCGATTCCGGGTGGGTCCGCAGGAGTTCCAGCGCGAGCAGCCGTTCATCGAGCACAACATCGAAGCGACGCGGAGCGCTTTCGCCCTGGACCGGATCCAGTCGCAGTCGCGTCTTGTGGCCGGCGGCGTCACGGCCGAGGAGATCGAGGCGAACCAGACGTCGATCCAGAACATCCGACTGTGGCGGCCGAGCATCCTGATCCAGAACTACCAAGCCCTCCAGCGGATCCGCGCCTACTACGAGTTCCATGACATCGATGTCGACCGGTACACGATCGGCGATGAGCGACGTCTCGTGATGATCTCCGCGCGCGAGGTGGCTCAGAGCCAGATCCCGGGCGGCGGGACGTGGCAGAACCAGCACCTGGTCTACACTCACGGCTTCGGCGCCGTGGCCTCACAGGTCAATACGGCGACTCCGGAGGGGCAGCCGCTCTTCGCACTCCGCGACATCCCGCCGGTCGGCGAGCCGGTCCTCGAGGGCAACGGACAACGGGTCTACTACGGCGAGGGCATGGACGTGCCGTTCGTCGTCGTGAACTCCGGTGTCGAGGAGCTCGACTACCAGGGGACGGCCGAGGACGACCAGGAGCAGCAGTCGTTCAACTACACGGGGCGGGGAGGCATCCCGATCGGGGGATTGCTCCAGCGAGCGTTGTTCGCATGGCGGTTCCGGGACGTGAACCTGCTGATCTCCGACCTCGTACGCGGGGAAAGCCGCATCATGCTCTACCGGGACATCCAGCAGCGCGTGCCGAAGGCCGCGCCGTTCCTACAATTCGACTCGGACCCGTACTCCGCGATCGTCGACGGACGCCTCGTGTGGATCTGGGATGCGTACACGATGACGGACCAGTATCCCTATTCGCAGCCCGTGATCTTGGACGACGCGGCCACGCAGCCGGACCCACGGACGTTCCCAAGCCTCTCGGGGTCGGCGAACTACATCCGGAACTCGGTCAAGGTCGTCGTCGACGCCTACAACGGCACCATGGACTACTTCGTCTCGGAGCCGGACGATCCGATCGTTCAGGTGTGGGAGAAGACGTTCCCGGCTCTTTTCAGGCCGATGGAGGAGGCTCCGCTGGAGCTCCAAGACCATTTCCGCTATCCGGAGAACCTGTTCCAGGTGCAGGCGGCCCAGTTCACGAACTATCACGTCACCGACGTAGATGTGTTCTACGGTCGACAGGACTTCTGGGCGATCCCGCTGGATCCGGCGGAGACATTGCAGGACGGCGATGGGGGAGACCCCGGCGCGCTCATGCGCCCGTACTACGTGCTGATGCGACTTCCCGGGGAGTCGGAGGAGACCTTCTCGCTTATCCTCCCGTTCACGCCCGCCGGCCGGCAGAACATGGTCGCGTGGCTCGCCGCGAAGTCTGACCCGGGAGACGCCTACGGCGAGATGATCAGCTACGAGTTCCCCTCGGGCCGCAACGTGGACGGCCCGACGCAGATCTTCGCGCGGATCAACGCGGACTCCGAGTTCGCCAGCGAGCGCACGCTCTTGGACCAATCGGGCTCGAGGGTTCGCTTCGGCGACTTCCTGGTCATGCCGATCGAGGATTCTCTGCTCTACGTGCAACCCGTGTACGTGCAATCTGCCCAGGAGAACTCGATCCCCGAGCTGCGTCGCGTCATCGTCGTGAACGGCGACGCGATCGGGATCGGCAGCACGCTGTCGCAGGCCCTGACGGACGCCCTCGGCGAGGTGGTCGTGCCTCCACCGGACGACGGGGAGCCGCAGCCGCCGCCGACCGGCACGGTCGACGAGCAGGTGCAGGCGCTCCTCCAAGAGGCCGCCCAGCACTTCACGCTCGCGGACGAGGCGCTTCGAGCCGGTGACCTTGCGACGTACCAAACCCAGATCGAGCTGGCGCAGGCGGCCATCGAACGGGCGCAGGCGCTGATCGGCGGCGACGGGCCGACCGGCAGCCCGAGCCCCAGCCCGACTCCGTAGCGGTTCCGGGGAACCCATCCCCGACGGCGAGTCGTCCAAGCCCCATCGCTCGCCCCCGACCGCTGGGAGGTCCCGGATGCTCCGGCGAACGCTGCTCGGCCTCACCGCAACGCTGGCGTCCCTGCTCCTGTTCACCGGCTCCGCGCTCGCGTGCGGTGGTCTGGTCAACTCGAACGGCACGGTGACGCTCGTTCGCACCACCACGATGGCCGCCTATCACCGCGGCGTCGAGCACTACGTCACGTCGTTCGAGTTCGCCGGCGGGAAGGGCGAGTTCGGCTCGATCATCCCGTTGCCCGGCGTTCCCTCCAAGGTGATCCGAGGCGGCGAATGGACGCTCCAGCGTCTCGTGCAGGAGACACAGCCGCAGCCGGAGCAGGCCCTGTTCGCTGCCGCGGGTGCATCGCTCGCAGAGGACCGTGCGGTGGTGCTCCTCAAGACCAAGATCGACGCGCTCGACATCGTCGTGTTGCAGGGCGGAGGTACCGCCGTCGGCAACTGGGCGCGAGAGCACGGGTTCTTCCTCCCGCCCGACGCTCCCGAGGTGCTCGACTTCTACGCCGAGCGCAGCCCCATCTTCATGGCCGTGCGGTTCGACGCGAGTCGCGCCGCGGAGCAGGGGCTCGACGTCGGCGACGGCACACCGCTGCACGTCGTCATCCCGACGACGAACCCGTGGGTGCCGCTGCGGATCCTGGGGCTCGGCGCCACCGCCGACGCGCCCATCGAGGCCGACGTGTACCTGCTGACCGATCTCGTCCCGGCCATCCTGCCCGGCGCCGTCGCGCCGTCGTCCGCGGCGTTCCTGGAGGGCACGGGAACCTCGCCGGGGCTCGTCCTCGAGCGGAGCGAGCCGGCGTCCTCGTCGCTGCTCACGGACCTCAGGTCCGACAAGGGGATGAACTGGCTGCCGCGGAGCGGCATGTGGCTCACCTACCTGCGTCTGGACTCCCGAGCGGGAGACCTCACGTACGACCTCGCGATCGATGCGAGCGGTGCCGGGCAGCCGTCGCCCCGAGCGGCCGGCCTTCCGGCGGCGACACGCGGAGGCGACGAGGGCATCGGACCGTTCGGCACCGCGCTGTGGGTCGCGGCGGCCATGCTGGCGCTGCTCGGATTCGTCGGCACGCTCGAGCGCCGGCGGTTCCACCGGCCGGCGATCTGATCATGAACCTGCGTCGAGTGGTGGCGGCGGGCCTGCTCGCCGTCACCCTCGCCGCGTGCGCCCCGGCGAGCGGCGAGGAGCCGAGCGAGCAGACCGTCCAGGTCCGTCTCCACTACTCCCGTTTCCACCCCGAGGCGTTCGAGTTCGACGCCGGGACGACGGTGACGTTCGTCGTCGAGAACGCGGATCCCATCGATCACGAGTTCATCGTGGGAGATGAGGGTGTGCAGCTCGCGCACGAGCGCGGCACGGAGGCCTACCACCCGCCGCGGCCGGGCGAGATGACGGTTCCCGCGGGCGAGACCGCGACGACGACCTACACGTTCACCGAGCCGGGCGAGCTCATCATCGGCTGCCATCTCCCCGGGCACTACGCGTACGGGATGCGGGCCGCCGTCCGCGTGGGCTGGGCCTTGTCGGAGCGAAGCGGTCTCCGGTAGCATCGTCGTGCGGGGTGGAGCAGTCCGGTAGCTCGCTGGGCTCATAACCCAGAGGTCACGGGTTCAAATCCCGTCCCCGCGACGAACGCAGGAAGGGGCGCCGCAAGGCGCCCCTTCGTCGTACCCCGGGCTAGTGCGTTTCAGCCGTTCCGCGCGTCCCGGCGTCCTCGTCCGCGTGAACGACGATCCAAGCGATGGTGGCGTAGGGCAGCGGAGTCAGCAGGAGAGGCCAAGTCGCTGCGAGGCTGCTCGCGAGCGCGATGAGCCCGAATCCGATGAGGAACAGGAGCACGATCGCCGCGATCCTCCGCCGTTCGCTCACCGCCGCATCCTACTCGCGCCGCTCGCGGGAGCCCGGGTAGGATACGGTGCCCATCGCGCCGAGCGGAACGCCGGCCGGCGGAGCACGCGGAAGCGCGGACGGAAGCGCGGAAGGAGGAGGGGACTACAGGTGACCCAGCAGGACGCGACGTCGCGGCTCGCCCAGGTGCCGATCTTCTCCGAATGCACCAAGCGCGAGCTCACGATCATCGGCCGCGCAGCCAAGGAGGTCTCCCATCGAGAGGGGACCGTCATCGCGCGCGAGGGCGAGCGCGGCGTGGGCCTGTTCCTGATCCTCGAGGGGCAATGCAAGGTCTCGATCGGCGGCAAGACCAAGGCCAAGCTTGGGCCCGGGGACTTCTTCGGCGAGGTGGCCCTCCTGGACGGCGGACCACGCACGGCGACGGTCACGGCCCTCACGCCGGTTCGCCTGGTAGGGATCACCGGATGGGTGTTCCGAGGCCTGCTGATGGAGCATCCGTCGATCGCGCTGAAGACGCTCGAGGCAGTCGCGGGACGTCTCCGCGCGGTCACCAAGGAGCCGGTCTAGCCCGTCGCCTCCGGCCGCCCTGCGGCTGGGACGGGGCCGCCCTCGACCTGCGAAGGTCCGATCGCGATGCCTGAGATCCCCGACGAGATCCGCCGTCTTGCGGCCGAGCGCGACGAGCGACGCAGCGCGAAGGACTTCGAGGGCGCCGACGCGCTTCGCGAACGGATCGCTCAGCTCGGCTACCGGGTGACCGACGGCCCGCAGGGCCCCGAGCTCGAACCCGTGGCGGTCGAAGCGCCCGACACGGAACGTCTGAGCCCCGGCCGCATCGAGAGCGTGCTCGAGGATGCGCCCACCGCGGACGTCAGCGTGCACTGGGTCGTCGAGGGATGGCCCGAGGACGTGGTCCGCGCGGTCTCTGCGTTCCAGGCGAACGCAGGGGCGCGGGCCGTGCAGTACGTCGTCGTCGATCTCACGGAGACGCCACCGAACGCCTACGGCGACGACGTCGAAGTCCTCTCACTGGAACGCGGGACCGGCTGGGCCACCGCGCGGAACGCAGGCATCAAACGGTCCCGAGGTCGGGTCGTGCTCGTGGTCGACGGGTCGGTGGAGCCGCAGGGCGACGTCTTCGGACCGATCGAGGCGACGCTGGCCGACCCCATCGTCGGGGTGAGCGGGCCGTTCGGCATCTCGACCCGCGATCTCCACGAGTTCCACGAGAGCGACGGGGTCGGTCGGGACCGGGACGTCGATGCGGTCGAGGGGTATCTGATGGCGTTCCGTCGCGACGTGCTTCGTGACGTCGGGCTGTTCGATGAGAAATTCCGCTGGTATCGGACGGCCGACATCGAGCTCTCCTTCCGGCTGAAGGACGCCGGGTTCCGGGCGCGGGTGATCGACGTGCCGGTCGCCAGGCATGTCCACCGGATGTGGGCCGAAACCCCGCCGCCCGAACGGGATCGGCTGTCCAAGCGGAACTACTACCGGTTCCTCGAGCGCTTCCGCGATCGATCCGACCTGCTCGTCGAGCCCGACGCGCCTCGCCCTTAAGCGGGGGGCTGCAGGACGATGTCGGGGCCGGCGGGAGTCTCCTCCGCCGAACCCCTTTGCCCGTTCCCGGCGACATCCTGACGGAGCTCCTCCTCGGACGGGATCGGCTTCGTCCCGTCGAAGTAGGCCAGCAGATCGGTGCCGTCGATCACTTCGGTCTGGAACAGGATCTTGGACATCTGTTCGAGGAAGGGACGGTGCTTCGTGAGGGCCTCGGTCGCCCGATCGTGCGCTTCATTCACGAGTCGCGAGACCTCGTCGTCGATGAGAGAGGCGAGCTCGTCCGAGAGCTCGGGCGATGACCCGGGGAACAGCATCCCGCCGCCGCGGAATCCATCCTTGCCGAACGAACGAGGACCGATCTTCGGGCTCATGCCGTACTCGGCGACCATCGCGCGCGAGATCTCCGTGGCGCGCTCGAGGTCGTTCTGCGCCCCCGTGGAGACCACCTTGTCGAATACGATCTCCTCTGCGGTGCGGCCCCCGAGCAGGACGGCCAGGCGATCCTTCAGCTCCGGTTCGGTCAACAGGTAGCGGTCCTCGAGTGGCCGCTGCATCGTCATGCCGAGCGCGGCGGCGCCACGGGGGATGATCGAGACCCGGTGCACGGGATCTGAGGTTGGCGCGGTGAGCGCGACCAGCGCATGACCCATCTCGTGGACGGCGACGCGCTCCTTGTCCTTCTCGGACATCACGCGACTCTTGCGCTCCAACCCGGCCACCGTGCGATCGATCGCCTCTTCGAGCTCGACCATCGTGACGGCGTCCTTCTCCTTGCGGGCAGCGAGCAGGGCCGCCTCGTTCACGACGTTCGCCAGGTCGGCGCCCGTGAAACCGGGGGTGCGCGAGGCGAGGATCCGAAGGTCGACGTCCGGGTCGAGCGCCACACCCCGGACGTGCACCTTCAAGATCTCCTCGCGACCCTTGAGGTCGGGCTGGTCGACCACGACCTGCCGGTCGAACCGCCCCGGCCGGACGAGCGCGGGATCCAGGACGTCCGGGCGGTTCGTGGCCGCCATGATGATGACGCCCTTGCTCGCGTCGAAGCCGTCCATCTCGACGAGGAGCTGGTTCAGCGTTTGCTCCCGTTCGTCGTGCGCGCCGAAGCCCGCACCCATCGCGCCGGCGCGGCCCTTGCCGATCGTGTCGATCTCGTCGAGGAAGACCAGCGCCGGCGCCTTCTCCTTCGCCTGCTGGAACAGCTCGCGCACCCGCGCCGCGCCGAGCCCCACGAACATCTCCACGAACTCCGAACCGCTCATGAAGAAGAAGGGCACGTTCGCCTCGCCCGCGACGGCACGGGCCAGGAGCGTCTTGCCGCATCCGGGGGGACCCAGGAGCAGGACGCCCTTGGGGATGCGACCGCCCAGGCGCTGGTACTTCTTCGGATTGCTCAGGAACTCGACGATCTCCTTCAGCTCCTCCTTCGCCTCGTCGACGCCCGCGACGTCGGCGAAGGTCGTTTTCAACTCCTTGCGGTCATAGATCCGGACCTTGTTGCGGCCGAGGTTCAAGGCGGCGCCAGTCTGTGCGCCGCTCATCCGCCGCACGAGGAAGAACCACAAGAGCCCGAAGAGCAGGAGCGGTACCACCCAACCGATCAGGATGCTCGAGAACGCGCTCGGGGTGACGCCCGTGTACTCGACGCCGTTCTCATCCAGGAGCTCCGTGAGCGTCGATGTCCCCTGCAGGATCGGCGGGATCGTCGTCGTGAAGTCCAAGGGATCGCCGTCGGGACCGCGGAACTGGCCGGCGACGGACGTCTGCGAGATCTCGAGTGTCCCGACGATCTGCCCGCTCTGGACGTGATCGAGGAACACCGAGTAGTCGACCCTCTCCGGCCGCGGTGACGCGAGGTAGTTGAACAGCACGAGGATCACGAGGAAACCGAGGATCCAAACGAACGGGGACGTGCGCACGCGCCGGGGCTCGCCTGATGAGCCTCCGCCGAGATCGAAACCCTGCCAGCGGCCGCGCCGCTCGTTGTTGTTCGCCATGGATTCGTTCCATCTTCCCACCCCCGTTCGGAGACGACAGGCAGGGGTCTGTCCGCGCATCCGACGGACCGCCGTGGCGGGCGGCCGGGATGCGGGATACTGGCGGCCCGGCTCGACCGGCCGCGGGAGGTACTGAAGGCCACGATGGGGAGCGATCGCGATGGCGAGTAGTCAGGCGGCGCCGCCGCAGGACGCCGCGCTGCGCGAGCGGTTCGAGCGGGACGTGCTCCCGCTGCTTCCCAGTCTGTACGGGGCCGCACTGCGCCTGACCCGAAATCCGCAGGATGCCGACGACCTCGTGCAGGAGACGTACCTGCGCGCGTACCGAGGGTTCGGCGGTTTCCAGGAGGGCACGAACATACGGGCGTGGATGTACCGGATCCTGACGAACACCTTCATCAACTCGTACCGCAAGAAGCAGCGCGAGCCGGTCACCGTCCAGGACGGCGAGGTCGAGGACTGGTACCTGTACGACAAGCTCGGGGAATCAGGCGTGGAGGCTTCGGCCGAGACGGAGGTGCTCGAGAGGATCCCCGACGAGGACGTGCAGCAGGCCCTCGAGGACCTGCCGGAGAACTTCCGGATGGCGGTTCTGCTGGCCGACGTCGAGGGTTTCAGCTACAAGGAGATCGCCGAGATCCTGGGCATCCCGATCGGGACCGTGATGTCCCGGCTCCATCGGGGAAGGAAAGCCCTCCAGAAGGCGTTGTGGCAAACGGTACGGGAGCGTGGACTTGTCACCGATTGATTGCGAGCACGCGTTACGCCAGATCGAGCTCTACCTCGACGGGGAGCTCGTGGGGTTCGAGCGCGTGGAGATCGAGCGGCACCTGGGGGAGTGCTCCCCCTGCAGCGGGCACTCCGAGTTCCAGCGCCGGCTGAAGCAGATGCTTCGCGCCAAGTGTGGGTGCGACGAGGTTCCCGCCGAGCTGATCGAACGGATCCGCTCCATGGTCGAGGCGTCGGACCCACACCGCCCGGCCCGGTAGGCAGCCGACCGCCCGACCGCCTCCCCCGCGTGCGAGCTCCCCTCCGGAGCGCGTTCGAACCCGCCTAGAGGTTGCGTCGAATCACCGGCGGAGGACGATGCCGTGACCAAGGGAACGCGACCGGGCCATCTGCCGCAGCCCTCGAGTCCCGGGTCGCCGGATCGGCTCTGCTCGCACGCCGGCTGCCGGACGCGCCTGTCGGTCTACAACACGACCGACCGATGCTGGCAGCACGCCGAGGTCGTGTTTCCGAACCATCGCGGCAAGCGGCTTCGCACCGACCGAACCTGATCGCCCGCGCCCCCTCCCTCGCGCGGGTTTCGGGCGGCCCCCGGTTCCCGGGGGCCGCTCTCCTTTTTGGGACGCGGCTAGGATTCGGTCTCTCGCGACCCGGGAGGAAGGACAGTGGACGAACTGGGGACGATCCTCGGGGTTTGGGCCCACCCCGACGACGAGGCCTACCTAACGGCCGGACTCATGGCTCGTGCGGTTCGGAACGGCTCCCGCGTCGTCTGCGTCACCGCGACCCGGGGTGAAGGCGGTTCGATGGACGAGGAGACCTGGCCCTCCGAGACGATGGGGAAGGTCCGAACCGCGGAGCTCGAGCGGTGCCTCGCGATCCTCGGCGTGAAGGAGCACGTGTGGCTCGACCTTCCCGACGTCGATATGGACACGGGTCTGCCCGAGAACGAGAAGGGGTACGAGCGTGTCCGCGACCTCGTCGCGGAGATCCAGCCGGACACGATCCTCACGTTCGGTCCGGACGGCATGACCGATCACGCCGCGCACAAAGACATCTCCATGTGGGCGACGCGGGCGCTGCACGAGGCGGGCAAGCCCGGCTCGACGGTCCATTACGCGACGGTCACACAGGAGTGGGCGGACGAGTTCCTCCCCATCTGGGAGCCGTTCAACGTGTTCCGTCCTGGCACCCCGGTGATCACGCCCGAGGAGAACCTCTCGATCGACTACCGGCTGCCACCCGAGATCAATGCGCTGAAGGTGAAGGCGATCCTCGAGCACGTCAGTCAGGTCGGAGGCATCTTCGAGGCGGTCGGGGAAGAGGTCTGGTGGCGGCAGATGTCCGCCGAGGCCTTCCGTCTGGGCGAGAAGCATCCGTGACCGAACCACTGGCGTTGGCCCTCCTCGGCTCGGGGGAGTTCGACCCCTGGTCCGAGCCGGTCGAGCGGTGGCTCCTCGAGCGCTCCCGCAACCCGGGAGGGCTCGCCCTGGTGGTTCCCACCGCGGCCGCACATGAAGGGGACGCCTCCTTCTCCGCGTGGGGAGCCAAGGGGCTCGAGCACTATGCGGCGCTCGGCGTCCCGGCGGAGGTGCTCTCGCTCAAGACGCGCGAGGACGCCCACCGCGAGGAGGTCGTGGCCAAGCTGGACGACGCCGCGCTGATCTTCTTTTCGGGCGGGAACCCCGCGCGGCTCGCCGACATCGTGCGCGCCACGCCGTTCTGGGGCGCGCTCACGACGGCGATGCGCGATGGGCTGCCGTACGCGGGCTGCAGCGCGGGGATCGCCTACCTGACCGAGATGACGTTCGACAGCGACGCCGCCGACCTCGACCGGGTCTGGGCACCTGGGATCGGGTTCGTGCGGAACACGGTGTTCGGCCCCCACTGGGACATCGTCGATACGTGGGTGCCGGGCGCGAGCGCCTTCATCGTCGGGTCGGTCGCCCCCGGTCAGACGTTCCTCGGGCTGGACGAGGACACCGCGATCGTCGGCGACGGCATGGCGTGGCGGGTGATCGGCCGGCAGGCCATCCACGTCCTGCAAGACGGTGAATGGGACATGTACCGCGACGGCGACGCGTTCGAGCTCGTGCTGCCGTTCGCGGAGTGAAGGAGCTGGGGTGACGAAGCGCCGCCCGACGCGGGACGATCCCATCGAGGAACGGGTACCCGAGACGATACGCATCCTCTTGGGGACCTACCCGGCCGCGAAGGTGGCCCTGCATTTCTCGAACCCGCTCGAGATGCTCGTCGCCACGATCCTTTCGGCGCAGTGCACCGACGAGAAGGTGAACGAGGTGACCGAGACCCTGTTCGCGAAGTACCGGACCTGCGAGGACTACCTTCGGGTCCCGGAGGACGAGCTGAAGCGCGACATCAAGCCGACGGGCTTCTTCAACCAGAAGGCGACCTCGATCCGGGAGGCCTGCCGCCGGATCGTCGAGGTCTACGACGGCAAGGTCCCCGACACGATGGAGGACCTCATCACGCTCCGCGGTGTCGCGCGCAAGACGGCGAACATCGTTCTCGGGAACGCCTACAGCAGGGTGGTCGGGATCGCCGTCGACACCCACGTGAAGCGCGTCTCGAATCGACTGGGGTTCACGCAGCAGTCGGACCCGGACAAGATCGAGCAGGACCTGATGCGGCTCATCCCGAAGGAGCGGTGGTTCGACTTCACGTACGTCCTGATCGACCACGGACGCAAGGTCTGCGTCGCCCGCCGACCCAAGTGCGAGATCTGTCCCGTGAACCACGTCTGCCCGTCGAGCCTCGTCTGAGAAGGAGCCTTGTGAGGGATCGTGCGATGCGGGATCACGGTTTCCGTTCTGACGCCTTCCCCGCGATCGTCGCCCACCGTGGTGCGTCCTCGACGATGCCGGAGAACACCTTGTCGTCCTTCGAGGAGGCGGTCCGGCTCGGCGCCCGCATCATCGAGTTCGACGTTCGTCTGTCTCGCGACGGCGTCGCCGTCGTGATGCACGACCTCGGGGTAGAGCGAACGACCGACGGGATGGGGGCCGTCCACGAGCTGACCTCGACCGAGCTCGCGGCGCTGAACGCCGGCTCGTCCGATGCGCCCGAACGGATCCCGACGCTCGGCGACGTGCTCGACCTGCTGAGCGGGAGGGCGGCGGTGGCGATCGAGCTCAAGAACCTCCCGGGGGAGCCGGGCTTCCAGGACGACGGGGAGACCCTCGTCGAGGTGACGCACGCCGAGATCGAGCGCCGCGGCTTCGACGGGCCGGTGCTGCTGATCTCGTTCAACCCGCGTTCGATCGGCGCGTCCCGGTCCATCGCCCCCGACGTGCCCACGGGCTTCCTCACGACGGAGCCCGTGTTGCCGCGGGACGCGCTCGCGCACGCTCGGCAGGAGGGGCACGAGATGGTGCTGCCGGGTGTGACCTCTCTGCTGGCGGCCGGGGACGCGTTCGTCGAGGACGCGCATGCGGCGGGACTTCGCGTCGGAACCTGGACCGTGGACGACCCCGACCGCGTGCGGGCGCTCCTGGACCGGGGGGTCGACGCGATCGCCTCGAACGACCCGGCGATGGCGCTCGCCGCTCTCGGCCGGGATTAGAGATCTGCGTGTTCTTCCAGAGACGGAAGCTGCCCCCGGTCCTCGAAGCCAGCCATCGAGCATTTCACAAGCTGCTTCCCGAGCTCGAGCGCGCCAAGTCGGCGCTCCTCGCCTCCGTCCCCGGAACGCGTCTTCCGGGGCGGCCGCTGGCCGAGACGCTGCTCGAGTTCGAGGAGGGCCTCCGGCAGGTTCGTGCGGGGATGGAGACATGGCGCATCCCGGACGTGCAGGACGCCTGGACCCGTGCGAGCGAGGGTCTCGACGAGGCCATCGAGCGAGCGGAGGGGGCGCGCCTCTCGGCGACCGCTCCGGAGGGATTCGAGGGGCTGATCGGCCTCGTCGGCGACTTGATGGCTCCCCTCGACGCCTTCGGCGACGCGGCCGAACGCTTCCGCGATCTTCGACGCCGAACGCCCCCAAGCGCAACGCCGCAGCGGCCGTAGCATCGATCGATGGCTCGCCGAGAGCTCGAGCTCGTCAGCGCCGACATCGTCGCGTGCCGCGCATGTCCACGGTTGGTCGAGTGGCGCGAGCGCGTGGCTCGCGAGAAGGTCAAGCGCTACGCCGACGAGGAGTACTGGGGACGCCCGGTGCCCGGTTTCGGCGACCCCGCCGCGCGGATCCTCGTCATCGGCCTCGCGCCCGCCGCGCACGGCGGGAACCGGACCGGACGGACCTTCACGGGCGATCCTTCGGGAGCCTTCCTGTATCCGTCCATGCACCGGACGGGCCTGTCGAGCCAGGCGACGTCGACCGGTCGCGGAGACGGCCTGCGTCTGCTTTCGACGTACATCGGCGCGGTGAACCGTTGCGCGCCGCCGAAGAACCGGCCGACGACGGTGGAGCGCGACACCTGCCTGCCGTTCCTCGAACGCGAGATGGCCGCGCTCCACGAGCTGGGCGTGATCGTCGCGCTCGGCGAGTACGCGTGGAACGGTGGCCTCCGCTCGCTCGCGAGCCTTGGCCACCGACGCCGCCCGAAACCCGCGTTCTCGCACGGGGCCGAGGTGGCGGTCGGTCCGTTCACGCTCCTCGGGTCGTACCACCCGAGCCAACGCAACACCGCCACCGGCAAGCTCACGCCCGAGATGCTCGATGCGGTGCTCGAACGCGCCGGCGAGCTCGCCGGGCTCAGGGGGCCTCGGGAGGCGGGTCCGACTCCCGAGATCGCTGCGTCGGCCCGGCGGCCTCGGCCTGCGCTCGGATCCTCCGGAGCACCGGGATCCGGTCGAGATCGAGGATGACGAGGACCAAGGCAGCGCCGAACGTCGCCACCACGTACGCACCCATGCCGACCACGACGCCGAAGCCGAGTAGTGCGGCGAGCGACGCTCAACCGAGCAACGCGAGCTGCAGCGACGCGTCCACGCGGACAGCCTAGTCCGGGAATATCGCATCCGGGTGCGGCCCTTATCCTTGAGGCATGCGAGGTCACGGCCGGATGTTCCGCGTCCCCCACGAGGAGGACGATCGCCCCATCGCCAAGCACACGGTGCGGCGCGTGATCGCCACGTTCCGTCCCTACCGTGGGAAGGTCGCGCTCGTCGGCCTCGCGATCGTGATCACGTCCGGTCTCGGCGTCGTGAACCCGCTGCTCATCAAGGCGGTGTTCGACAACGCGCTGTTCGGGAACCCGCCGGGTACGTGCGGAGGAGTCCCGTGCCCGGACCTGGACCTCCTGTACCGGTACGTCGGGCTGATGATCGCGATCCCGATCGTGACCGGGATCATCGGGATCGGTCAGACCTACCTCGCGAACCTGGTCGGTCTCCGCGTGATGCAGGACCTGCGGAGCCGGCTCTACTCGCACCTGCAGTCCATGCCGCTCAGGTTCTTCACCACCACCCGGACCGGCGAGATCCAGTCGCGCCTGGCCAACGACGTCGGCGGGGTGCAGAGCGTCGTCACGGATACGACGTCCAACATCTTGTCGAGCGTCGTCGTGATCGCGAGCACGTTGATCGCGATGACGATCCTGTCGTGGCAGCTCACGGCGCTCTCACTCGCGCTGATGCCGTTCTTCCTGTGGCTGACGGTGAAGGTCGGCCGGGCGCGGCGCGAGGTCGCCACAAGCACCGCGAGGACGCTCGCGGATCTGACGGCGGTTACCGAGGAGACGCTCTCTGTCTCGGGGATCCTGCTGTCGAAGGCGTTCGGGCGCCAGCGGTACGAGGTGGATCGGTTCCAGGACGAGAACCAACGTCTGACCGGTTTGCAGATCCGCCAGACGATGATCGGCCGCTCGTTCTTCGCGGTCGTCGGGACGTTCTTCTCGATCACGCCGGCGCTCGTGTACCTGGTGGCAGGGTGGGTGCTGAGCGACGGCGCAGGCTCGCTCACGGCGGGCGACATCGTCGCGTTCACCACCTTGCAATCCCGGCTGTTCTTCCCGATCGGGTCGATGCTGCAGGTCTCGACCGAGGTGCATTCCTCGCTCGCGCTCTTCGACCGGATCTTCGAGTACCTGGACCTGCCTCAGGAGATCCGGGACGCGCCCGACGCGGTGCACGTCGAACCGGCCGAGGTCCGCGGAAGCGTGGCGTTCCGAGACGTCTGGTTCCGCTACGACTCTCCGCCGGAGGAGGGCGCGACGCCGGTCTCGCCGCCGGACCTCGCCGCCCGGGACGTCGTACGACGCGAATGGACGCTCGAGAACGTCTCGATGGAGATCCGGCCCGGGCAGCTGGCGGCCCTCGTCGGCCCGTCCGGGGCCGGCAAGACGACGATCACCTACCTGGTCCCTCGCCTGTACGACGTGCGGGAAGGGGCGATCGAGATCGACGGGCTCGACGTGCGCAAGATGGCGCTCGAATCGATCGGCGATGCCATCGGAGTCGTCACGCAGGAGACCTACCTGTTCCACACGACGATCCGTCGGAACCTGTTGTACGGGAAGCCGGACGCCTCGCAGAACGAGCTCGAGGCGGCCGCACGCGCGGCCAACATCCACGACCGGATCGCGGAGCTCCCCGAGGGGTACGACACGGTCGTCGGGGAGCGGGGCTACAAGCTCTCCGGTGGGGAGAAGCAGCGCCTCGCCATCGCACGGGTCCTCCTCAAGGATCCGCGCATCCTGATCCTGGACGAGGCCACCTCCTCGCTCGACACGACGTCGGAGCGGCTGGTGCAGGCGGCGCTCGAGCCGCTGATGAAGGGGCGCACGACGATCGCGATCGCCCACCGTCTCTCGACGATCCTGAGCGCCGACGTGATCTTCGTGGTGAACCGCGGCCGGATCGTCGAGCGCGGCACCCACACGGAGCTGCTCGAGCGCGGCGGCTTGTATGCGCGGCTCTACGAGCAGCAGTTCCGCAGCGGCCTGATCCAGGCCGAGTGTGAGGACGGCGTCATCCTGGCGACCGGCGAGGTCGTCCGTACGGCCAGTGGCTGACTCGCGCTCAGCCGGGCGGGATCGCTTTCTCGAACGTCAGCAGGACGAAGCCGTCGGGGAAGGCCCGGTCGTCGAGCCGCCGGAACCCCATCCGTTCGTACATGCCCTGCGCGATCGGCATGCGCATCGTGGTGTGGAGCGTCATCCTCGACCGGCCCGCCCGCCGCGCCTGATCGAAGCAGGCCTCGATCAGCGCGCTCGCCACCCCGCGTCCGCGCGCGTCCGGATGCACGCCGAGCATGCGGATGTGCGCCTCGTCGGCCGAGAGCGGCGGGTCGTCGTCATCGATCCGCTCGCCGAGCTCCAGGGTGGCGCTTCCGAGGATGCGGCCATCCTCGGCCGCGACCAGGACCAGCGATCGGCCGGCCCGTCCCGCCACGTCGGCGATCTCATCGAGGTACTCCTCCCATGAGGTCTCGCCGGGCAGCACGAACTCGCGGTAGGAGAGCGCCGTGATGCGCCCCGCCTCGTCGTACTCGTCTGGCCGGATCTCGCGAACCTCCACCGACCGAGCGTACCGCCCGCAGAGAGGTCAATCATGTTGACGGAGGTCCCGGTCAAGGCGACGATGGATGCCATGGGGGAGCCGGACCTGCCTCGCCTGCTGCTGGAAGCCTCGCGTACGCTCGGCGCGGAGGTCGTCGCGAGCCTCGACGAACGCGGGTTCCCGGACGCGCGACCTGGCCACGCGGCGGTTTTCATGCACATCGATCGGCGTTGGGGGACCCGGCTCACCGACCTCGCCCGGCGCGCCCGGATGACGAAGCAGGGGATGATGCTGCTCGTCGACGACCTGGAGACCCGAGGCTACGTCCGTCGCGTCCCCGACCCCGAGGACTCGCGTGCCAAGGTCGTCCGGCTCACGGCTCGGGGGCGGCGGTACGTCGCCGAGGCCCGGCGGGCCGTGGCGGCCGTCGAAGCGCGGGCTCGTCGCGAGCTCGGCGACCGGCGATACGAATCGCTCTGGGGGGCGCTCGAGGAGCTGATCGGGGCCGGGAGCGAGCCGGCCGAAGCGTGATGGCCGGTCTCTACGAGCTCGAGGTGATGCCCGACGCCGAGGCCGCGGCTCGTCGCGCGGCGGAGGTCGTCGACGAGACGGCGCGGTCCGCGGTCGAAGAGCGTGGTGCCTTCGCGCTGGCGGTGAGCGGTGGTCGCAGCCCGTCCCTGATGTTCGCCGACCTCGCGACCCGCGACGCGCCGTGGAAGCAGACGGGGATCTGGCAGGTCGACGAACGCGTGGCGCCCGACGGCCACCCCGACCGGAACCTGACGGGACTCCTCGAGAACCTGCCGCCGGATGCGCGGAGCGCGGTCCGGCCGATGCCCGTCACCGACGACGATCTGGAAGCGGCGGCCGCCCGCTACGCGGCGTCGCAGCCCGACCGGTTCGATCTGGTGCACCTTGGGCTCGGCGACGACGGGCACACGGCCTCGCTCGTCCCGGGGGATCCCGTGCTGGACGTGGTCGACCGCGACGTCGCCCTGACCGGTGAGTACCGACGGCGGCGGCGCATGACGTTCACCTACCCATTGCTCGATCGACAGCCGTTCGTGTTGTGGCTCGTCACGGGCAAGGACAAGGCGGCCGTCCTGCGGCTGCTGCTCGCCGCGGACCCCTCGATCCCGGCGGGCCGGGTCCGAGCCGCACGGCAGCTCGTCCTCGCCGATCGCGCCGCGGCGTCGGCGCTCGAGTGAGGCTCGAACGGTGGGTGACTAGATGCCGACGCTGGCGCTGAGGAGCGTTCCGACCAGATACGTGATCGCCGCCGCCCCCGCTCCGATCAGCAGCATGCGGGCGCCCGAGAGCAGCGGGCTGCGACCCGTCAGGTAGGTCATCGCCGCCCCGACCCCGAATAGCGCGGTGCCCGCGAGCCCCGCGGAGACCGCGACGGCTGCCGCGCCCGATCCGAACAGGAATGGGAGGAGGGGGACGAACGCGCCGACCGAGAACGTCGTGAACGAGGATGCGGCGGCGGCTTCGGGCGAGCCGAGTCCCTCGTCCGGATCCAGCCCGAGCTCCTCTCGCGCATGCGTGTCGAGCGCGAGCGCCGGATCCTTCATGATCTCCTCCGAGAGGCGGTCGGCCAGCTCGCGGGAGAGTCCCTTGCGAATGTAGAGCTCCGCCAGCTCGGCCCGTTCCTCCTCCGGTTCCGTCCAGATCTCGTGCGCCTCCAGGTGGATCAGCCGCTCGAACACCTCGCGCTGCACGCGCACCGAGATGTACTCGCCGGCGGCCATCGAGAACGCGCCGGCCAGCATGCCGGCGACGCCCGCGAGGATCACGACCTTGTTCGAGACGCCGGCGCCGGCGACGCCGAAGATCAGCGAAAGGTTCGAGACGAGCCCGTCGTTCACGCCGAAGATGGCGGCGCGCAGCGCGCCGGACTTGCCGCCGGCGCGCTGTTCGGTGTGCTGCTTATCGTCGGTCGGGCCGGGATGGGGCACGATCCGCCGGCGGCGCATCCGGCGCGCGAACGAGGACAGCACGTCGACGCGCGACTTCGTGACGCGATCTTCTTCCGGGAGCGAGGAACCGGGGTCCACGTCCCCAGCGTACGTCAGCGGGCGCGCTCCACGGCGGCCTTGGTGGCCGCGACCACTGCATCGGGAGTGAAGCCGAACTTCGTCTGCAGCGCCTTGAGCGGCGCCGACGCCCCGAACGTGTCCATGCCGATCACGGCGCCGTCCAAGCCGACGTAACGGTGCCACCCGAGGGTCGACGCCTGCTCGATCGCGATGCGGGCCGTCACGTCGGGCGGAAGGACTTCGTCGCGGTACCCCTGCGGCTGGCTCTCGAACAGCTCCCAGGACGGCATGCTCACGACGCGTGCGCGGACGCCGTCGGCGACCAGGCGCTCGTGCGCGCCGACGGCGAGCGCCACCTCGCTCCCGGTCGCGATCAGGATAGCTTCGGGAGCGCCGTCCGCATCGGCGAGGACGTAGCCACCTCGGCGGACGCCTTCGGCCGGCGCGTAGCGCGTGCGGTCGAGCGTCGGCATCGGCTGCCGGGACAGGATCAGCGCCACGGGCTCGTGTTGCAGCTCCATGATCAGGCGCCAGGCCTCCGCGATCTCGTTCGCGTCCCCGGGCCGAAGCACGATGAGGCCCGGCATCGCCCGGAGCGAGGCCAGCTGCTCCACGGGCTGGTGCGTCGGCCCGTCCTCGCCCACGCCGATCGAGTCGTGGGTGAAAACGTGGATGACGGGGATCTCCATGAGTGCCGACAGCCGGATCGCCCCCCGCGCGTAGTCCGAGAAGATCAGGAACCCCGAGCCGAACGGTCGGAGCTTCGACAGCGAGAGGCCGTTCAGGATCGAGGCCATCGCGTGCTCGCGGATCCCGAAGTGAAGGTTCCGCCCGCCGAGCGCCCCGGGTCCGACGTCCCCCGCGTCGTCGAAGGTCAGTCGCGTCTTCGTGGAAGGCGACAGGTCGGCGGAGCCCCCGATCAGCCACGGCACGCGCGTTGCGATCGCGTTCTGCACCTTGGCGGACGCGTCGCGTCCGGCGAGCCCCTTCTCGTCGGGTTCGAACGTCGGGATGGCCCGGTCCCACCCATCGGGAAGCTGCCGCCTCTGCATGCGCCGGATCTCTTCGCCCAGGTCGGGGTGCTGGGTTTCGTACGCGGCGAACATCTCGAACCACGCGTCGCGCAGCTGCTTGCCGCGCGTTCGGATGCCCTTCTCGAAATGCTCGTCGACGCCCTCGGGAACGAGGAAGGTCTCCTGCTCGGGCCATCCGTACGCGCGCTTGGTGAGCCGAACCTCTTCTTCACCGAGCGGCTCGCCGTGCGCGCCGTGGGTGTCCTGCTTGGTCGGTGACCCGTAGGCGATGTGGCTGTCGACGATCACGAGCGTCGGCCGCTCGCTTTCGGCGCGGAAGGTGTCGAACGCCCGCGTGAGCATCTCGAGATCGTTCGCGTCGCCAACGCGAGTCACGTTCCAGCCGTAGCCGATGAACCTGGTTGCGACGTCCTCGGTGAACGCGAGCGAGGTGTGCCCCTCTATCGTGATGTGGTTGTTGTCGTAGATCCAGCACATGTTCGAAAGCCGCAGGTGCCCGGCCAGCGACGCCGCCTCGGACGAGACGCCCTCCATCATGCAGCCGTCTCCGGCGAGCGCGTACACATCGAAGTCGAACAGCGGGAAGCCGGGGCGGTCGTATCGCTCGGCCAGCCAGCGCGAGGCGATGGCCATCCCGACCGAAGTCGCGATGCCCTGCCCGAGGGGGCCGGTCGTGGTCTCGATCCCGGAGGTCCATCGGTACTCCGGGTGCCCCGGCGCCTTCGAGTCCAGCTGGCGGAACGCCCGAAGGTCGTCGAGCTTGACCGACAGCTCGCCGAGCGTCTCGTAGGCGGGGTTCACGGCCTTCACTTTGGACAGATGCAGCATCGAGTACAGCAACGTCGATGCGTGTCCCATCGACAGGACGAACCGGTCCCGGTTCGGCCAGATCGGGTCGTCGGGGTCGAACCGCAGGAACCGCTGCCACAACGTGTAGACGACCGGCGCCATCGCCATCGGGGTGCCGGGGTGGCCGGAGTTCGCCTGCTGGACGGCGTCGATGCACAGGGTGCGGATCGTGGCGATGCACAGGTCGTCGGGATCGGAGATGGACACCGTCGGCGGCATGGCGCGTTCCTTTCCTGGTCCGACGAGCCGTCGTCCCCGACCGTCGAGGGGCGCTACTCTACGCCGACCCCGGGAACGACACGAACCAAGCGGAGCGTCCCCTTCAGCCGCCGATCTGTCGATCGTCTTCGTTTCGGCGCCACCGAGACTTGAGCCTTCCCAGGACGCCTTCGGCCTTCTCGCCGCTAGCCTCGCTCTCGACGTAGGTAGGGAGCTCGTCCCGCGTGAGCTCGGACTCGACGACCTCGTGACGCGTCAGGTAGCTCGAGACCGTCGCCTGGATGACCGCCGCCGC
>JBBDWS010000132.1:40854-44163 GCA_040902755.1 Actinomycetota bacterium | reverse complement strand
CGACCTCGTGACGCGTCAGGTAGCTCGAGACCGTCGCCTGGATGACCGCCGCCGCGGGCAGGGCCATGAACGCTCCGAGCAGGCCGCTGATCGAACCGCCGGCGAGGGCGGCGCCGAACGCGACCGCGGGATGGAGCTGCATCGTCCGGGCGGTGATCCGAGGGGCGAGGAGGTAGTTCTCGATCTGCTGATAGACGAGGACGAAACCGAGGAAGATCGCCGCCGACCACGGATCCTCAAGGAGCGCGACGACGAGTGGCACGGCGGCGGCGATGTAGGTCCCGACCACGGGGATGAACTGGGACACCAGGCCCTGCCACAGCGCGAGGGGGACCGCGAAGGGGACCCCGAGCCACTGCAGCACGACGAAGGTGATGGCCGAGTTGAACACGGCGAGCAGCAGACGCGAGTACAGGTAGCCACCGGTCTTGTCGATCGCGATGTCCCAGGCGGCGAGGATGTCGCGCTGGCGGCGTGGGGGGAGCATCGAGCACACGGCGCGGCGGAACCTCGGACCGTCGGCCACGAAGTAGAACGTGAACAGCCCGATCGTGAGGAGCTGGAACAGGAGCCCGATGATGAACGCGCCGACAGAGGCCAGGTTCGCCGCGATCGCGCGGATGTCCGTCTGGGCGTTCGCGATGTCGTCGAGGATCTTCCGGCCGGTGAGCTCGACGTTGAACCAGCGCTCGGTGTAGACGCTCGCCTGCGCGAGCAGGTCGGGGAGACGATCGATGAGCTCCTGCACCTGGTCGATGACGAGCGGAACCATGAGGGCGATCATCATCAGCACCAGCAATCCAAGCCCGAACAGGACGACCGCCGTCGCCGCTCCTCTCCGCCACCCCCTCGCCACGAGCCAGTTCACCGCCGGCTCCAGCGCGAACGAGAGGAACAGCGCGGCGACGATCCACAGGACGAGGTCGCGCAACCGGCGGATCAGCGAGAACGCCGCATACGCGGCGAAAGCGGTCAGGACGACCAGGAGCAGCAGCCGTGGGATCCACGCGGGCATGCGATCTCGCTCGGGATCGGGATGAGGGCTGCCGACTTCCTCGGCGCCTCGTGCCTGCGCGTCGGCGAGCGACGAGAGCTCCTCCGGAACGCCGGCCGGATCCATATCGGCCAGCGTATCGGCCGTCATCGGGTGGTGCCAGCAACGCGCGGCTACGATGGGCGCATGCCGGAAGAGGCCCGGGGCAAGGCCGGGAAGCCGACCGAGAAGCGCAACAAGCCGGAGCGGCCGCGGGACGATCTGGGCCGTCCCCAGCCCTGGGGTGCCGAGAACACGCTCCGGCTCGAGGACTACGACTCGTTGACGCGGGAGGAGAACCACCGCCTGGCGCGCGAACACCTCGCGGCGGGCCGGTACTTCCCGGCGCACGAGGCCTGGGAGACCGCCTGGAAGCAGTCGCGGGACACCGAGGACGCGGAGTTCTTCAAGGGCCTGTCGCAACTCGGGGCGGGCTACACCCATCTGATGAGGGGGAACGCCCACGGCGCGATCCGGCTGCTGCTCCGTGGTGCCGGCCGCGTCCGCCGATACCCGAGCGGCCACCACGCGGTCGACACCGAGCGGGTCGCGGGAGCCGCCGAGACCCTTGCCGCCGAGATCGAGACCGGCAAGGTTATCCCGGGAGACAACGCTGTGTTCGAGCACCCGGAGGCGTGAGCAGGTTGACTGTTCCCTTCCCGAACCCGCACCATGGAGCACGATGAGCCCCGAGATCGCGAACCAGATGGAATGGAAGGGCCGTACCGGGCCCTTCACGATCGAGGTGGACACCGGGGTCTTCGCGCCGAGCTATACCAGCCGGACCTTGGCGGAGGCGCTCGAGATCCAGCCCGGAGACACCGTGATCGATGTCGGATGCGGCAGCGGCGTGCTCTCCTTCGTTGCCGCCAGGCTCGGGGCCGGGCGCGTGTACGGCGTCGACCTCTCGCCGGCGGCGATCGAGGTAGCCCAAAGGAACGCGACGCTCCTGGGGCTCGAGGACCGGGTCGAGTTCCGGGTCGGCGACCTGTTCGAGCCCGTCCGAGGGATCCAAGCGGACGTGGTGATCGGCGACGTGTCCGGCATCCCGGACGAGATCGCGGCGGTTTCGGGATGGTTCCCGGACGGCCGTGCCGGAGGTCCGACCGGGGCCGAACTTCCCGCCGCGATGCTCGAGAGCCTTCATTACCACGGGTGCCTTCGCCCCGGTGGCCGGCTCTACCTGCCCACGGGGACGATCCAGGCGGAGGGTCTCATCCTGGAGGTCGCCCGACGGATCTTCGGCGCCGCGAACCTCCAATCGCTCCTGGAGCGCGAGTTCCCGTTGCCCGAGGTCGTTGCCAAGTCCAAGGCGGTCGCTCGCATGATGAAGGAGGGCATCCTCCATCTACATGCGCGCGGCAGCCGTCTGCTGTGGACTCTGCAGGTCTGGCGGTGCGAGATGCCGGCCGTGCTCACGGACCGGCCGATCGGCGCCGGCTGAGCCGGAGCGCGGCGGGCGAGTTCAGTCCGCCGGTTGCACCTCGACGACCGACTTCACCCGGTAGCCCGCATCCCGAAGGTGCGCAGCGCCTCCTCGGTCGATCGCCAGGACGATGATCCCGATCCGGCAGCCCTCCGCTTCGAGCGCCTTCGCGGCCTTCAGGACCTGGTGTCCGGTCGTGGAAACGTCCTCGATCAGGGCGACCTCGGCGCCCGCGGGGGCCTGACCCTCGACGCGCGACATCGTTCCGTAGGCCTTCGGCTCCTTGCGGACCACCGCGAGGGGAAGTCCGGTCTCGAGCGCGACGGCCGCCACGAGCAGGGTGGCCGCTCCCTCCGGCGCGGCAAGGTGCGTGACGCCGTCGGGCACGACGCCGGCCACCGCGTGAGCCGTCGCGCGCAGCAGCTCCGGCTCGGTCAGGAACCGGAACTTGTCGAAGTAGACCGAGGATCGCAGCCCCGAGGAGAGCAGGAAGTCGCCGTGCAGCTCGGAGGCTGCGAGCAAGCGGTTCGCCAGGTCGCCGGCCCCGAGATCGGACGCGTCGTCGCCGGACCTCGCGGACCCCGTGTCGGACATCGCGCGTAGCATAGGTCGCCGATGGTCTGGTACCGGATGGTCGCGAAACCGGCCTTCTTCGCGCTTCCGCCGGAAGCCGCCCACCGTTTCGCTCAGCGCCTCCTCGGCTTTCCTCTTCCGTGGGAACGGCTCGGTGGTGCATCTCGAGATCCGGTCCTGCAGACGTCGCTCGCCGGTCTCGACCTCGCGAACCCTATCGGACTGGCGGCCGGCTTCGACAAGTCGGGCAGGCACCTCGCCTCGCTCGGCCGGCTCG
>JBBDWS010000132.1:33460-40754 GCA_040902755.1 Actinomycetota bacterium | reverse complement strand
CTGGCGGCCGGCTTCGACAAGTCGGGCAGGCACCTCGCCTCGCTCGGCCGGCTCGGCTTCGGGTACGTCGTCGGGGGCACGTTCACCCGACGTCCGAGGCGCGGGAACCCCAGGCCCCGGATCGTCCGCTACCCCGATCGCGGATCGATGACGAACGCGATGGGCCTTCCGAACCCGGGCGCTGAGGACGCAGCGCGCCATCTCGCGACGCCCCTGCGGACGTCGCCGCGCCTGGCCAGCGTGGCCGACGAGGCCGTCGAGGATCTGGTCCAGACGCACGGCCTGCTCGAGCCTTACGTCGACGGGTTCGAGCTCAACGCCAGCTGCCCCAACGTCTCGTGGGGACGGGACCGGGACAACGAGGCGCACCTCGCCACGCTGCTCCGCGAGCTCGGAGGGCGACGCTCCACCCCGCTGTTCGTGAAGCTGCCGCCGTTCCGAACGGACGTCGAACGGGAGGTGGTCCTCTCGCTCGCCCGGATCGCGGTCGAGGGAGGAGCCGACGGTCTCACCTGCTCGAACACTCGGTCGGTCCGCGAGCCCAGGCTTTCGACCAGTCAGGGAGGGCTTTCGGGGCGGGCGCTGTTCGATCGGACACCGGAGATCGTGTCGGAGGTCGTCGCGGCGACCGGACGCGCGGTGCCGGTGACCGCGTGCGGGGGCGTGTCTTCCGCCGCGGACGCGCTCGCCTGTCTGGATGCGGGTGCGAGCACCGTGCAGATCTACACGGCCCTGATCTACCGGGGCCCTGGCGTCGTGGGCGAGCTCACCTCGGGCCTCGCGACGGCGCTCGGCGCGCGCCGGCTCGACCACGCCCGGCCCCGCTGATCGGTTCCTGCCTGCCGCGAGGACGCGCCGCATCGGCGAACCCACGGGGCACCGGCTCGACAGGACGATGGGTTGCCGGGGGACTGTTTCCCGTTCAAGATTGCGCCGTTCCGAGCGTGATCACCCTTCACGGAGGCATATTGGCGCAGCCCGAGGTTCAGATCGAGCACGCCCGGACCGTCGCGGACGCCGATGTCGCGGTCCGGCTCACCTCGGTCCGCAAGCGGTTCGGCGACGTCATGGCGGTGGACGGTGTCGACCTGGAGGTTCGGGAAGGCGAGTTCTTCTCGATGCTCGGGCCGTCGGGCTCGGGCAAGACCACGTGTCTGCGGCTGATCGCCGGGTTCGAGGCTCCGACCGAAGGGCGGATCGAGCTCGGCGGAGAGGACGTCACAGGCCTTGCACCCTACGAGCGTGACGTCAACACGGTCTTCCAGGACTACGCGCTGTTCCCGCATATGACGGTCGAGCAGAATGTCGAGTACGGCCTGAAGGTCAAGAAGGTTCCCGGGGGCGAGCGGCGCGCCCGCGTTGCCGACGCACTCGAGATGGTGCAGCTCACGGGGTTCGGCGACCGCAAACCGTCTCAGCTGTCGGGTGGTCAGCGCCAGCGCGTCGCCCTGGCGAGAGCGCTCGTGAACCGGCCCAAGGTGCTCCTGCTCGACGAGCCGCTCGGCGCGCTCGACCTCAAGCTGCGGCAGGCGATGCAGATCGAGCTGAAAGGGATTCAGCAGCAGGTGGGTCTCACGTTCATCTACGTGACGCACGACCAGGATGAGGCGCTCACGATGAGCGATCGCCTCGCCGTCTTCAATCGCGGGCGGGTCGAGCAGATCGGTACTCCCGCCGAGGTCTACGAGCGCCCGGCCACCGGGTTCGTCGCGGGGTTCGTAGGGACCTCGAACGTGCTCGCCGGCGAAGCGGCACGCGCCGTGACCGGAGATCCCCAGCCCTTCACGATCCGGCCCGAGAAGATCGCCATGGTCGAGATCGACGCGCCGGTGAACGCCGACCGGTGCACGGCAACCGGACGTGTGCGCGACGTCGTATACCTGGGCGCGGTCACCCGGTACATCGTCGAGCTGGACGTCGGTGGTGACCTGGTGGTGATGCAGCAGAACCTGACGACGTCGTCGATGGAGGCGCTCCAGGTGAGAGAGCGCCCCGTGAGGCTCACATGGAGCAGGGCGAACAACCGGGCGGTCGAACAGGCCGCCGGTTCGGATGGGTCGCAGGACCCGGGGGAGGGGGGCGCATGACGAAGTTCTTTCGCCTGCTCGCCATCTCGTCTGCGCTCGCGATCGTCGCGACCGCATGCGGCGATGACGGAGCGGACGGTGGTGGAGGGGGCAACGGCGTGCCGACCGAGATCGGCGAGGCCGAGGGGCAAGTGAACATCATCGCCTGGGCCGGCTACATCGAGGAGGGGGCGACCGACCCGAACTACGACTGGGTGACGCAGTTCGAGTCGGACACCGGCTGCCAGGTGAACGTGAAGACGGCGGGGACCTCCGACGAGATGGTCGCCTTGATGCAGGAGGGCGGTGGGCAGTTCGACCTCGTCACCGCCTCGGGCGACGCCAGTCTCCGGCTGATCGCCGGCGGCACGGTACAGGAGGTCAACCTCGACCTCATCCCCTCGTACGGCACGGTCGACGAACGCCTCCGGGATGCGCCCTGGCATACCGTCGACGCCGACGGGGACGGGACGGCCGAGCACTACGGCGCGCCGTACCAGTGGGGGTCGAACGTGCTGATGTATGACGACGAAGCGTTCCAAGGACAGGCGCCCACCACGTGGGGCGTCGTTTTCGAGGAGCAGACGCTCCCCGACGGGGAGAGCAACGCCGGCCGGGTGCAGGCTTACGACGGTGCGATCTACATCGCCGATGCCGCCCTGTACCTGCGAGCGACGCAGCCCGATCTCGGGATCACCGATCCGTACGCGCTCACGCGTGAGCAGTTCGATGCCTCGCTCGATCTGTTGCGTCAGCAGCGCGAGCTGGTGGGACGCTACTGGCACGACGCGTTCATCCAGATCGACGACTTCCTGAATGAGGGCGTGGCGGCCAGCTCCTCCTGGCCGTTCCAGGTCAACGTGCTCGCGGCCGAGGACCCGGCGTTCAAGAGCGTCATCCCCGAGGAGGGTGCCACCGGGTGGGCCGACACGACGATGATGCACGTCGACGCGCCGAACCCGAACTGCGCCTACATGTGGCTCGATTGGTCGCTGAACCCCAAGGTTCAAGGCGACCTGGCGTCATGGTTCGGCTCGGTTCCGGCGGTCCTGTCCGCGTGCGACGGCAACGAGCTCCTGGGTCCGGAGGGATGCCAGGTCAACGGCGTCGACAACTTCGACCAGATCGAGTTCTGGAAGACGCCGGAGGCGGACTGCTACGACGACGACGATGCCACCGAGTGCGTTCCGTATCACGAATGGGTCACGAACTACGTGGCCGTGATCGGCGGGCGTTGATCCGCCCGGCGATGTCGCAGCGCTGACCGGAGAGCTGGGTGGGGCCCGCCGCCCGCGGGTCCCACCTGCTCGCCTCATCGAGACCCGGAGGAGAACGCGTGGCGGTCGTCGCGGAGGTGCCCCGGGCGCCGGCCTCCCCCCCGCGCAGGGCCGGAGCGTTCTTCTATCGCCACGTTCGGCTCAAGCTGCTGCTGCTGCTGCTGCCCGGCATCGTCTGGTTCGGCGTCGTCTACCTCGGCTCGCTCGCGGCCCTCGTCGTCTACAGCTTCTACCGGCTCGAGGAGTTCACGGGGCTGGTCGTCCGCGACTTCGGCTTCGGCACGTACCAGGAGCTCTTCACCGCCTCGAACGTCGACATCATCCTTCGGACGACACTGATGGCGGCGGCGGTGACCGTCGTCTGCGGCCTCCTGGCGTTCCCGCTCGCGTACTACATGGTCCGGTACGCCTCGCCAGCGATGAAAACCGTCCTGTACATCGGCGTGCTGATGCCGCTGTGGTCGAGCTACCTGGTGCGCGCGCTCGCGTGGCGGCAGATACTTGCCGGGGAAGGCATCCTCTTCTGGGCGCTCGACAAGGTCGGCCTCGACGGCGTGATGCGAGCGCTGCTGGACGTCCCGGTCGTCGGGGGGCCTTCCATCGTCCAGTCCTACCTCGGGATGCTCTCCGTGTTCGTGTACCTGTGGCTGCCGTTCATGATCCTGCCGCTTGTCGCGGCGCTGGAGCGCGTCCCTCCCTCCTACCTGGAGGCCTCGTCGGACCTCGGGGCGCCACCGCAACTGACGTTCCGCCGTGTGGTGTTCCCGCTCGCGCTGCCCGGGCTGATCGCCGGATCGATCTTCACGTTCTCGCTGACGCTCGGCGACTTCATCATCCCGACATTCTTCGGATCGTCCGCCTTCTTCATCGGAACCCAGGTCTACACCCAGCAGGGCGTGGCGGGAAACCTGCCACTCGCCGCCGCGTTCACCGTCGTCCCGATGGTGATCATGACCTTCTACCTGCTGACGGCGCGCAGGCTCGGCGCATTCGAGGCGTTGTGAGCGCGGGACGGCGGCGCGCCGGGCTGGGGCTGCGGCTGGCGTCCGCAGGCGTCATGGCGTTCCTGTACTTCCCACTGACGATCATCTTCGTCTACGCGTTCACCACCCAGTCCGCCGGCTTCCGGTTCCCGCCGCCGGGCCTCACGACCGAGTGGTTCGGGACGGCGTTCCGCAATCCGGAGATCTGGGCTGCCCTCCGGCTGTCCCTCTCGGTGGCCGCCGTGGCGACCGCCGTCGCGCTCGTCCTCGGCAGCCTGCTGGCCGCCGCCGTGGCGCGGACGAAGTTCTTTGGACGGGACGCGATCAGCTTCATCGTCCTGTTACCGATCGCGCTGCCGGGCATCGTCACGGGCATCGCGCTCAGGTCCTCGATCGTCCTCGCCGGCGTCGACCTCAGCATGTGGACGATCGCGGTCGCGCACGCGACGTTCTGTGTCGTGATCGTCTACAACAACGTGGTCGCGCGGCTGCGACGGAGCTCCCCGTTCATCGTCGAGGCTTCGGCGGATCTCGGTGCCACCGGGATCCAGACGTTCCGCTACATCGTCCTGCCGAACATCGCCACGGCGCTCCTGGCCGGCGCGATCCTCGCGTTCGCGCTGTCGTTCGATGAGATCATCGTGACCACATTCACGGCGGGTCAACAGAAGACACTGCCGATTTGGATCTTCCAGTCGCTCTTCCGGCCGCGTCAGCGACCCGTTACGAACGTGGTTGCGATACTGGTGATCGCGATCACCTTCGTCCCGATCCTGGTAGCCCAGATCCTTACACGTGACCCCGCAACGACCATGTCGCAAGACCGCACGCGGTGAGCTCGAACTCGGGCCCGAAGCGCGCGCGCCTGTAGCCTTGGACGGGATGCGTCGCACCCGAGCCCTCGTCGTTCCCGTGGCGGTGTTCCTGGTCGGGGCCGCGTGCACCACCGACGAGCCCGAACCCGAGCCCGTCCAGCCGGTCGAGGTCCGGGACGAGATCGGCGACGGCGAGGGGGAACTGAGCCTGCTCGCGCTGGCCGGCTACGTCGAGGATGGCTCGAGCGACCCCGAGTTCGACTGGGTAACGCCGTTCGAGGAAACGACCGGATGCGACGTCCAGGTTCGGTACGTGGACTCCGGACAGGAGATGGTGACGCTGCTCACGCGGGAGGACTCGCCCTACGACGGCGCGTCGGTCCCGGGCGATGCGGCGGGGGAGTTGATCTTCGCGAGGGAGGTTGCCGCGGTCGACCCGGCGCTGTTCCCCTCGTGGCCTCAGGTCCTGCAGCCGCTCCGCGAGGACAACGCCGGTCACTACGTGGTGAATGGGAACGTCTTCGGCGTCCCGGCACTCTACGGGCCGAACCTGCTCGTGTTCGACCAGGAGCGCGTGCGTCCCGAGCCGAGGAGCTGGGGCGTGGTGTACGAGGCGGACACCCCGTACGCAGGGCGGATCGCGATGCTCGACTCGCCGATGACCATCGCGGACGCCGCGCTGTACCTGGCGGCGCACAGTCCGGAGCTCGGCATCGAGGATCCGTTCTCGCTGTCGCCCTCCCAGCTCGACGCCGCGACGGCGCTCCTGCGAGATCTGGACTCGCGGGTCGGTCTGTACTGGAGCCTGTTCACCGACGCGGTCGACGCGTTCGGCGAGCGCGAGGTCGTCGTCGGGACGGGCTGGCCGATCGTCCTCAGCCTTCTCGAGCTCAACAAGCGCTCGGTCGGCGCCATCGTGCCGGCCGAAGGGATCACCGGGTGGGCCGACACGTGGATGCTTGCGGCGGACGCGCCCCATCCCAACTGCATGCTCAGGTGGATGCGGTGGAGCCTGACCGCGAAGGTGCAGGCGGAGACCTCGCTCTGGTACGGCGGCGCACCGAGCAACGGCCGCGCGTGCGCGCTCATCCGTCGCCGGCTCCGGGACTTCGCCGACCTCGTCGATACGCTCCGGTTCGGCCGGTGCGGGGACGTGGAGTTCCTCGCGGCGCTCTCGCTGTGGCGGATGCCGACCGTGGACTGCGGAGACGATCGAGGAAGGAGCTGCACCGGTCTGCCCGCGTGGCGGGCCAGTTGGCGCTTCGTCCGAGGTTTCTAGAGGTACTGCCCGCGGGCATCGGGCTGTCCGTGGGGATCCGTGCCGCTCGGCAGGCCGCGGCGACGGAGCTCCTCGAACTGCGCTCTGGCAGCTGCCTGCTGCGCGAACAGGGCGGCCTGGATCCCGTGGAACAGCCCTTCGAGCCAGCCGACCAGCTGGGCCTGGGCGACGCGGATCTCCGCGTTCGACGGAACGCTCTCCATCGGGGGCATGAGGGACTCGAGCTCATCGCGCAGGTCCGGCGACAGGACCTCGGCCAGCTCTTTCACGGAGCGGCCGTAGATCTCGCGCAGCCGCAGGCGGCCGGGTTCGTCGAGCGAGGCCTGGCGCGTCTCCTCCAGGAGCTCGCGGACCATACTCGCGATCCGGAGCAGCTTCGCCGGCTGGGTGATCGATTCCTGTGGCGGCTCCGCTAGCTGGACCGGCTCGGCTTGCCCGACCGGCTCGGCCTGCGCGACGGGCTCGGCCTGCCCGACGGACGGCGGTGGCATGGCGGGTTCGTCCACGCGCTCCACCGTAGCAGCCCCCGAACCGTCAGCTCGTTGCGAGCTCACGGAACAGGACGGCCTCGGCCAGGATCGAGCGCTCGAAGTCGCCGAGATCGACGCTTTCGTCGACCGAGTGGTACTGGCTCTTCTCGTCGGAGGCACCGTGGATCAGGATCTCGGCGTCGGGCAGGGCTCGGGCCAGCATGGGGACGAGTGGGACGGACCCACCCGATCCGATCTCGACCGGCTCGCGGCCGTACGCCTGCGCCATCGCACGACCCATCGCCGCGAAGGCGGGCCCGTCGCTACGCAGGCGCAGCCCCTGCCCCGCGTCACCCTCCTCCACCGAGACCTCGACGCCCCAAGGAGCGTGCTCGGCCAGGTGC
>JBBDWS010000132.1:12365-33360 GCA_040902755.1 Actinomycetota bacterium | reverse complement strand
GTCACCCTCCTCCACCGAGACCTCGACGCCCCAAGGAGCGTGCTCGGCCAGGTGCTGGGCGAGCAGGCCGCGCGCCCTCGGAGGATCCTCTTCCGGCGGGATCCGAAGGCTCACCTTGGCGCTGGCGACGGGAACGAGCTGGTTGGAGGCCTCGCGGACCCGCGGCGCGTCGATGCCCAGGACGGAGACCGCTGGCCGGGTCCACAGCCGCTCCGAGATCGGCCCCGTGCCGATGAGCTGGACGCCGGGCCGGAGGGGGAGCTCCTCGCGCAGCTCGTCCTCGCTGATCTGAACGCCGTCCCAGCGCGAGGTCGTGAGCCCCGCGATCGCCACGTTCCCCTGCTCGTCGTGCAAAGTCGCCAGGATCCGGGCCAGCGCGGACAGGGCATCGGGGATCGCTCCACCGAACGAGCCGGAGTGCACGGCGAGATCGAGGACGCGCACCGTCACGCGACAATCGACGACGCCGCGGATGCTGGTCTCGAGCGCGGGAACGCCCGTTCGCCAGTTCCCGCCGTCGGCGACCGAGATGACGTCGGCCGCGAGCAGGTCCTGGTTGCCCTCGATGAGGAAGGGCAGGTGGGCGGTGCTCGCCTCCTCCTCGCCTTCTACGATCACCTTGAGGGTCACCGGGGGTGCGCCGCCCCAGGCTCGTAGCGCGGCCGCGTGCATCACGATGCCGCACTTGTCGTCGGAGCTTCCCCGTCCGTACAGGCGCCCCTCACGGACCTCTGGCTCGAAGGGCGGGCTCGTCCACTGCTCGCGGGGACCTTCTGGCTGCACGTCGTGATGCGCATACAGAAGGACCGTCGGCGCGCCCGCCGGCCCGCGGACCTCGCCGAACACCGCTGGATGCTCGATGCCGTCGGGCAGCTCGATGAGCCGCACGCCGCCGAACCCGGACGTCTCGAGGATCTCACCCGTGGCCTCGGCGGAGGCCCGTACGGGCGCCCCGTCGAAGTCGGGGAACGCGATGGATGGGATCCGCACCAGACGCGAGAGATCGTCGACGTTGCGCGACATGTCTTCCGAGATCGCAGCGCGGAGCCCCTCGGCGTTCATCGGCTGCGAACGATAGCAGCGCGATGCTGGACGTCGTCGTCTCCGCGCGCACGGCCGGGATGCGGGTACACCCAACTGGACAAGTAGTCGAAGGATGTCCGCAGGTAGAAGGGCATGTGCCCATTTGAGTGCCCGTCACGCGACGATTCGACGCGATGGTTATCACAGAGACAGGGAGCCCGTCGGTATCCGACTGCGATCCGCCCGCCAGCGGAGCAGGAGCCGTTGCCGACGAGGCGTGGCGTGACCCCTCCAAGCGATTGCGGGGCGATATCCCACGATTCCTCCCCATTCACTCTCCTCATCCGTAGCCTGGCCATCGCCATGGCGAAGCCAACTGTCACACTCGCCGACGATCCAACCCGGAGGCGTGTCACAGCCGTCGGCGGCTACACCTCCGTCGCCGTTCTGAGAAGGCGATGTGCTCGGTCTCGAGGACTCACCGCGAGGAACGGCGCTCGATTGCCATGGCGCGCTCCTTGGCGCTCGCCGGCTTTCCTGGCGTGAGGGTCGGTGGCTCCGGCTCAACCCAGATGAGGCGTGCGACGCCTGTGCCGATGGGCCTCGTCTTGCCGCCGACTTCCACGGGAACCGCTTGGACGCTTCGGTCGGCGTCGGTGACCGTGATCCGGGCCCCCGTCACCAAGCCGTATGCGTCAAGTTCCCGCAAGAGCTCGGGGGCGTCGTGTTCGGCGACCTCGGAGACACGCTGGACGGTGGCGGGCACGGCCGGCTCGAGGTCCGCTAATGCGATGAGCTCACCGTAGGGCGGCTCCCGGCCGGGGATCAGGTTGCCGTGAGGGCAGGTGGCGGGGTGACCGAGCAACTCGTCCAGTCGGTCGGCGACCCGCTCCGACATGCCTGGAGCAAGGAGCTGCGCCTCCTGGTCGGCCGCGGCCCAGTCCATGCCGAGCACGTCCGTCAACCATCGCTCAAGCAGGCGATGGACACGCACGATCGCAGAGGCAAGAGTGTCTCCCTTCGAGGTGAGCGACACGCTCCGGTTGGCCCCGATCTTCACCCAGCCGTCGCGCGCCAGGCGCTGGAGGGTGACCGTGACGGTAGGCGCGCTCACCCCCAGCCAATCGGCGAGCCGCCCCGGCCGAACCCGTCCCTCCTCGTAGCGGATGTAGAAGATGGTCTCGACGTAGTGCTTGACCGTCTCGATCCGCACGGTACGAGCGGTGCTGGCGGGACGTATTCGGGATCCGGGCATGGGGGCATCGTAGCGATATGCTCGATACCTTTGACACTTCGACACATCTAAGCCTAGAGTTTCCGACTCGGAAGGTCGGAATTCGAGGAGGCGGAGATGGAGCGGATTCGTCGGATCGGTATCCTCTTGGGGCTCGGGGCCGCGCTGGCGCTCGTCGCGGCGTCCTGCGGCGATGACGGCGGAGCGACCGGATCGCCCGATGAAGGGGCCTCGCTCACCGTCTACAGCGGCCGCGAAGAGGAGTTCGTGGCATCGCTGTTCGAGCAGTTCGAAACTGACACGGGCGTCCAGGTCGACGTCCGCTACGGCGACTCGGCCGAGCTCGCCGCCACGCTCGTCGAGGAGGGCGATTCGTCGCCGGCCGACGTGTTCTTCTCACAAGACGCGGGCTCCCTTGGAGCCGTCGCCGAGGCCGGGCTGTTCGCGGAGATCGACCCGGAGACGCTGAACCGGGTCGAGGAGCGCTTCCGCTCCCCGGAGGGTCTGTGGGTCGGGACATCGGGACGAGGCCGTGTGGCCGTCTACAACACCGAGGTCCTCGACCCCTCCGACCTGCCGACCTCGATCCTGGACCTCACCGACGCGCGATGGGAGGGAAGGGTCGGTCTACCCCCGACGAACTCGTCGTTCCAGGCGCACGTGGCCGCGATGACGCTCACGATCGGCGAGGGTCCCACCCGCGACTGGCTCGAGGGGCTCATGGCGAACGGCGTCCGTTTCTACGAGGACAACGGGGCCACCACCAGGGCCGTGGCTGCCGGTGAGATCGAGCTCGGGCTCGTGAACCACTACTACAAGTTCGAGGTCGAAGCCGAGGACGGATCGCTTCCGATCGCGAACCACTTCTTCGAGTCCGGCGACCCGGGCTCGTTCGTGAACACGTCCGGGGTCGGGATCTTGGACAGCGCCGAGAACGCCGATGCCGCCGGGAGGTTCATCGACTACCTCACCGGCGATGCAGGTCAGAGTTGGGTCGGAACCGAGACGTGGGAATACCCGGTCGCCCCGGGCTACGAGCCTTCGGTGGACCTCCTTGCGCTCAGCCGGTTCGTGGGGCCCGAGGGCCAGGTGGATCTCTCCGATCTCGGTCCCGCGCTGCCGGGGGCGCTTCGGCTGCTCGCCGACGTCGGGATGGTGTGATCTCGAGCCCCCGAGCGGGCGAGGGCGCAGCCATGGCCAGCATCGCTCGGCCGAGGCGGCGCGTGCCGGCTGGGCTCGCCGCCGCCGCGCTCCTCGTGTGTGCGCTGGTCGGGCTGCCCGTGACCTACCTGGCGATCCGGGCGGCCGGGGCCTCGGAGGGGAGCTGGGACCTGATCCTTCGGTCCCGGACCGTCTGGCTCGCGCTGCGAACGGTCGGCCTTGCGGCGGCAGTGACGGCGACGGCCGGCATGATCGGGGTGGCGTTCGCCTGGCTTGCGGTGCGAAGCGACTTCCCGTACCGGAGGGTGTGGGCGGTCCTGTACGCGCTGCCACTCGCCATCCCCAGCTACGTGGGCGCCTTCGCGCTCCTCGCGGCGCTCGGCCCCAAGGGCCTGGTGCAGAGCTGGCTTGAGCCGCTCGGCGTCGACCGCCTGCCCGACATCGGCGGGTTCCCGGGCGCCTATCTCGCGCTCACCCTGTTCACCTACCCCTACGTGTACCTGGTGTCCGCCGCCGCGATCCGTGGCCTGGACAGCTCGCTCGAGGAAGCCGCACGGACCCTCGGGCATTCGCGAAGCGAGGTCTTCCGGCGCGTCACCCTGCCGCTGCTGCGACCGGCGATCGCCGCCGGAGGTTTGCTCGTCGCGCTCTACACGCTGCACGACTTCGGTGCGGTCTCGCTCATGCGCTTCCCGACGTTCACGCAGGCGATCTACCTCCAGTACCGGGCCGCGTTCGACCGAACCCCGGCGGCGATCCTGTCGCTCATGCTCGTCGCGATCGCGCTCGCGATCCTGGTCGCCGAGCAGCGCTTCCGGGGCCGTGCCCGCTACTTCCGGACGGGCGCCGGTGCGGCCCGGGAGCTCCCCGCGGTGCCGCTCGGGCGCTGGCGCTGGGGAGCCCTGGTGCTGTCGGCGGCGGTCGTCGGGCTCGCGCTGGTCCTGCCGTTTGGCGTCCTCCTCTACCTTCTCGTCCGCGGGGTAGGGTCGGGGATCGCATTCAACCTCACCGTGGGCGCCGCGGGGAATTCGGTGCTCGTCTCGGCCACCGGCGCCGTTGCGGCGGCGCTGCTGGCCCTGCCGGTCGCGGCCCTTGCCGCGCGCTACCCGGGCAGGGGGGCCAACTCGGTCGAGCGCGTCGCGTACGCCGGGTACGCGCTCCCGGGGCTCGTCGTCGCGCTCGCCTTCGTCTTCTTCGCGGCGAGGTATGCACCGGCCGTGTACCAGTCCCTGCCGCTCGTGATCGCGGCCTACGTCGTGCTGTTCCTGCCGCAGGTTGCAGAGCCGCTGAAGTCGGGCCTGCTGCAGCTGAGCCCGCGTGTCGAAGAGGTGGGGCGCACGCTCGGGCGCGGGCCGGGGGCCGTGTTCGTGCGGGTGGTCCTCCCGCTCCTCTCGCGGCCGGCGGCAGCCGGGATGGCCCTGGTATTCCTAACCGCGATGAAGGAGCTTCCGGCGACGTTGCTGCTCCGCCCCACCGGCTTCGAGACGCTCGCGACCAGGATATGGACGTCTGCATCGGCCGGGCTGTACTCGCGCGCGGCCGTGCCGGCGCTGCTGCTCGTGCTGGTCTCCGCAGTACCGCTCGCGGCGCTCGCTCGCCGGGTCGGTGTCGAGGAGATCCGGGGGGACTGATGCCGAACCTGGTGCTCCGGTGCTCCCGCCTCACGAAGGGCTTCGGCGACGTCGTGGCCGTCGACGGCCTCGAGCTCGAAGTGGATGACGGTGAGCTCCTGTGTCTGCTTGGACCGAGCGGCTGTGGCAAGACCACCGCGCTCCGCCTCATCGCTGGCCTCGAGCGGCCCGATGCCGGGACTGTGGAAGTGGCCGGGCGCACCGTGGCGGGCCCTCAGACCTGGGTGCCGCCGGAGCGGCGTCGTGTCGGCATGGTCTTCCAGGATTGGGCGCTGTTCCCGCACCTGGACGTCCGGGGCAACGTCGCGTTCGGGCTCGACGGCCAGACGCGGGCTCGTGTGGGGGAACTGCTCGAGCTGGCCCGCCTCACCGGGCTCGAGGACAGGATGCCCAACGAGCTCTCCGGCGGGCAGCAGCAGCGCGTGGCGCTCGCTCGCGCGCTCGCCCCCTCGCCCGAAGTGTTGCTGCTCGATGAGCCGTTCTCCAATCTCGACGCGCAGCTCCGGGCCGAGGTCCGCTCGGAGGTTCGCCGCGTGCTCCGCTCGACCGGCACGACCGCGGTGTTCGTGACACACGACCAGGAGGAGGCGTTGTCGATCGGCGACCGGCTGGCGGTGATGATCGCCGGACGGATCCGGCGCTTGGGAACGCCGTACGAGGTGTATGCAGATCCCGTCGACTCAGTGGTGGCCAGGTTGCTGGGCCAGACCAATCTCCTCCCAGCCCAGATCACTCGTGGGACCGCGATGACGGCGCTCGGCGAGCTCCATGTGTCCGACGCCCCGGACGGTGCCGCGGAAGTCCTCGTGCCGCCGGAATCTCTGCGTGCGTTGCCGGACCCGGCGGGACAGGCACGCATCGTGGACATCGAATTCTATGGCCACGATCAGCTCCTCCGATGCACCCTCGGCGAGGGGGCGGAACTCGATGTGCGCCTGATGGGTTCCCATCCAGAGCTCGAGGTAGGTGCCGCGGTGCGGCTGGAGGTGATCGGAGCGGCGCGCGTCCTGCAACGGGGAGGTGAAGTGTCCCCAGAGCGTCATGCGGCGGCGTCCGAGCCATGATGCGGTGTTCGTCGCCTCCGCGCCGGACCGTGGCGTTCAGTCTCGGCCGATACCTCAACCCGCGTGTGGGGACGGTCGACGAGTTCCGGCTTCGCGAGATCGGTCCTACGAACTGACAGGAGCCTGGGTTGTACGTTGCCCCGGCAGCGTGCCCTCGGAAGTGTGCCCTCGGCAGGACTCGAACCTGCGCCCCCGGCTCCGGAGGCCGGTGCTCTATCCGCTGAGCTACGAGGGCGGACGGCGGGAGTCTAGCAATCGGGTCCGCCGCGACGAACGGACGCTTATGCTCGGTGTGTGACAGATCGGTCGCCGCTCGTGTTGCTCGTCGACGACGAGGCGATCTTGGTGCGGATGCTCGAGGTCAATTTCGTGGCTGCGGGGTTCTCGGTCCGTACGGCCCTGAACGGCGCCCAGGCGGTCGCCGCCGCGACCGCGGAGACCCCCGACGCCGTGGTGCTCGACCTCGGCCTGCCGGACATCGACGGCCGCGAGCTCGTGACGCAGCTTCGGTCGTTGCCGGGTCTGACCGAGACACCCCTGCTGGTCCTTTCCGGCACCGACCGCGACGGCGCATCGGACGACCGTTACGCTGCCGAGGTGCACGCCCACGTCACGAAGCCCTTCGAACCCGCCGACCTCGTCGAGATGGTTCGCCGGGCGATCGCCCGGGCGGATGCCTGACCGGCGTCCCCGGCGATGATCGAGGAGCGTCTCGCCGAGCTGCTTCGTTCGGCCGTCGTCGCGGCGGGGCTCCTGCCCGATGGTTTGCAGCTCGAGATCAAGCTCGAGAAGCCACGCCAGAAGGAGCACGGCGACTTCGCGACGAGCCTTCCGCTCTCACTCGCCAAGCGCGTCGGGATGCCGCCGCGCGAGGTCGCCGAACTGATCGTCCGCAACCTCCCGCCGTTGGACCTCGTGGAGTCCGCCGAGGTGGCGGGGCCGGGCTTCATCAACTTCAGGGTGACCGACGCCTGGCTCCACGCTGCGCTGCGGGAGACGGTCGAGCGGGGCGCCGCGTACGGTCGGGCCGAGCCGAGCGGCCGGCGGGCGCAGGTCGAGTTCGTGAGCGCGAACCCCACGGGGCCGCTCCACATCGGCCATGCGCGGAACGCGGCCCTTGGGGATGCGCTCGCGCGGCTCCTCGAGTTCACCGGGTGGGACGTGGAGCGCGAGTTCTACTTCAACGACGCCGGCGGACAGATGGACCGGTTCGGCGCCAGCGTCGAGGCGCGGTACCTGTCCCTGCTCGGCCACGAGGCGCCGGTGCCGGAGGACGGGTACCACGGCGACTACATCACCGAGCTGGCCAGAGCCATCCTGGAGGACGAGGGACCGGGCCTCGCGGAACTCCCGCTGGAGGAGCGGATGGTCCGGCTGCGCGAGGAAGGCGTGAAGCGTGTCCTCGAGTGGATCCGCGCGACGCTCGACCGCTTCGGCGTCCGCTTCGACGTCTTCACGTCCGAGAGCGTGCTCGTCGAGCGCGGCGAGGTGGCCGAGGCCGTGGAACGCCTCACCACGGCCGGGCTCGCCTATGAGGACGAGGGCGCGATGTGGTTCCGCTCGACCGCCTTCGGCGACGACAAGGACCGCGTGCTCATCCGCTCCGACGGCCGGCACACGTACTTCGCCGCCGACTGCGCGTATCTGATCGACAAGTTCTCGCGCGGGTTCGACCACCTCGTCTACGTCTGGGGCGCCGACCACCACGGGGACGTCGTCCGGGTCCGGGGAGCCGCGCAGGCGCTCGGCTACGACCCCTCCGCCGTCGAGATCGTCATCTATCAGTGGGTCTCGTTCCTGCGCGGCGGCGAGCCCGTGGCGATGAGCAAGCGCGCGGGCGACTTCATCACGCTCGATCAGCTGATCGACGAGGTCGGCGCCGACGCGGCACGGTTCCATCTGTTGATGTTCAGCAACGACTCCACGATGAACTTCGACATCGAGGCCGTGAAGCTCCAATCGATGGACAATCCCGTCTATTACGTGCAATACGGCCACGCGCGGATCGCTTCGATCCTGCGCACGGCGGCCGAGCGCGGGGTCGGCCTTCGACCCGTCGACGAGGTCGATCTTGCCTTGTTGACGCACGAGACCGAGCTCGATCTGCTCCGCGTGATCGCCGACGTGCCTGCTCAGATCCACACGGCCGCCGAGCTCCGCGCTCCGCATCGGCTCACGCACGCCGCGCAGGACCTGGCGGCGAGGTTCCACCGCTTCTACACCGAGTGCCCGGTGCTGTCGGAGGACGCCGAGCTGACCCAGGCTCGGCTGTGGCTCTGCACCGCGACGAAGCTGGTGACCGCCAACCTCCTCGGTCTCCTCGGCGTCTCGGCGCCGGAGTCGATGGAGCGGGGCGGGTGACCCGGGAGCTCCGGATCCGTCCCGCACGCCCCCGGGATGCGCGCTCGTTCCTCGATGCTTATCGAGGGGTAGCGGCCGAGAAGCGCTCCATCCGGACCGAGGCCGTCACGCACAGCCACCGCCTGTTCCGGAAGCGTTTCCGGCGATCGTGGCACGAGAACGCCGCGCACCTGCTCGCGCTCGACGACGACCGGGTGGTGGGGAGCATCTCGATCCGCCGGGACGACCATCCGGTGACCCATCACGTCGCGACGCTCGACATGCTCGTCGTCTCGACGCATCGGCGTCGAGGTGTCGGGTCGGCTCTTCTCGAGGAGGCTCTTCGTTGGGCCCGCACGTACGGCGTCGAGCGCATCGAGCTGAGCGTCTACCCGAGCAATGACGGGGCGATCGCCCTCTACCGCCGGTTCGGCTTCGTCCAGGAGGGCAGGCTCGTCCGCCACTCGAAGAAGTCCTACGGTTACGAGGACGAGATACTGATGGCGTTCTGGCTGGGGCCGGAGCCGATGCCGGAGGTGACGGGCGGGGCCAAGAGCGGGGCGGAAGAGCGGGAGCGATGAGCGAGCGGGTCATGAAGGTCGGGATGCTCGGCTGCGGCAACGTGGGTGCGGCCGTCATCCGCCTGCTCGACGAGCATCGCGACGACATCGCCCGGCGAGCCGGATGCCGCCTCGAGGTCGCGAAGGTCGCCGTTCGAGATCCGGCGAAGCCGCGGGACGTCCCGCTCGATCCATCGCGGTTCGTGACCGACCCACACGAGGTGATCGACGACCCGGACGTCGACATCGTCTGCGAGTTGCTCGGAGGCGTGGAGCCCGCGGGCGAGCTCATCAAAGGCGCGTTCGATCGGGACAAGCCCGTCGTGACCGCGAACAAGGAGCTCCTCGCGACCCGGGGCCGGGATCTGTTCGACGCGTCGGATGCCAAGGGTCTGGACCTGTACTTCGAGGCGGCGGTGGGAGGCGGCATCCCGCTCATCCGGCCGTTGAAGGAATCGCTCGCCGGCGAACGGCTCCGCCGGGTGACGGGCATCGTGAACGGCACGACGAACTTCATCCTCACGAAGATGTCGGAGGAGGGCCGAGGGTTCGACGACGTCCTGCTCGAGGCGCAGGCCCTGGGCTACGCGGAGGCGGACCCGTCGGCCGACGTCGACGGGCACGACGCGGCTGCCAAGTGCGCGATCCTCGCGTCGATCGCCTTCAACGCGCGCGTCGTCGCCGACGACGTCTACCGCGAGGGGATCTCGCGCGTGAGCCCCGAGGACATCGAGTACGCCCGGCGGCTCGGCTACGTCGTGAAGCTCCTCGCGATCGCCGAGATGGACGAGGAGGAGCGGATCGCCGTCCGTGTCCATCCGGCCATGATCCCCGCGGCCCATCCGCTCGCCAGCGTCCGCGATGCGTTCAACGCGGTGTTCGTCGAGGGCCCGAGGGTGGGCGAGCTGATGTTCTACGGCCGCGGCGCCGGCGGCGACCCGACGGCAACCGCGGTCGTCGGCGACCTGATCGCCGTCGCGCGGAACCTGATCGCCGGCGGCCGCGGTGTCGGGTGCACGTGCTTCTACGAGCGAACGATCCGGCCGATGGCCGAGATGACGGGGCAGTACTACATCCTGCTGCGCGTCGAAGACCGCCCGGGCGTGCTCGCCGAGATCGCCGGCGCGCTCGGCCGCAACGAGGTATCGATCAAGAGCGTGTGGCAAGAGGGGATCGGCGCGGACGCGCAGCTCGTGTTCGTTACGCACCGGGCGCAGGAGGGCGCGTTCCAACAGGCGGTGTCCGAGCTCGAGGCGGTGGCGGGGGTCGAAGAGGTCCGCAGCGTGCTCCGTGTGGAGGCCGAGGAGCCGTGACGGCAACGCTTTGGCGCGGCGTCATCGAGGAGTACCGCGACCGCTTGCCGGTGGGCGACGCGACACCGGTCGTGACCCTGTGCGAAGGCGGCACGCCCCTGGTGCGCTCCGAACCGCTCTCGCAGTCGACCGGGTGCGAGGTCTGGCTCAAGTACGAGGGCGCGAACCCCACGGCCTCGTTCAAGGACCGGGGCATGACGCTCGCCATCAGCAAGGCGCTCGAGGAGGGCTCGAAGGCCGTCGTGTGCGCGTCGACCGGGAACACGAGCGCGAGCGCGGCCGCCTACGCGGCGAAGGCGGGGATCACGTGCGCGGTCCTGGTCCCGAAGGGGAAGGTCGCGCTCGGCAAGATGGCGGGCACGCTGGTCCACGGCGCCCGCGTCCTCGAGGTGCAGGGCAACTTCGACGAGGCGCTCGAGCTCGCGCAGGATCTCGCCGCCCACTACCCGGTCACGCTCGTGAACTCGGTGAACCCGTACCGGCTCCAGGGACAGAAGACGCTCGCGTTCGAGGTCGTCGACGCGCTCGGTCGCGCTCCCGATCTGCACCTCGTCCCCGTGGGCAACGCCGGGAACATCTCCAGTCACTGGATGGGGTACTCGGAGTACCTGGCCGACGGGATCATCCACGAGCCTCCCCGGCTGTTCGGGTTCCAGGCCGCCGGCGCCGCGCCGATCGTTTCCGGAGCTCCGGTGAAAGACCCGCAGACGATCGCGACGGCGATCCGGATCGGGAATCCGGCGTCCTGGGACAAGGCGGTGGCGGCGGCGAAGGAGTCCGAGGGCGCCATCCTCGCGGTCACCGACCGCGAGATCCTCTCGGCGTACCGGAAGGTAGCCCACGAGGGATTGTTCGCGGAGCCCGCCTCCGCGGCGAGCGTCGCGGGGCTGCTGCAGTTGGCCGAGCGCGGCGACCTGCCGAAGGGCGCGACCGTGGTCTGCGTCCTCACCGGACACGGTCTGAAGGATCCCGAGTGGGCGATCACCGGGGCCGCCCACCCGCCGTCGGTGCCGGCGGACCCGCACGCCGTCGCGACGGAGCTCGGTCTCTGACCGCGAAGGCGCGCGGCGCCGGAGGGGGAACGAGGACGACATGAAGCTAACCGCACGCGTCCCGGCGACGTCGGCGAACCTCGGGCCGGGCTTCGACTGTTTCGGTCTCGCGCTCGACCTGTGCAACGAGGTCACGGTCGACACCGATGCCGAGCCCGGCGTCAGCTGGGAGGGCGAGGGCGCGGACGAGCTCCCGACCGACGGCACCGACATGGTGAGCCGTGCGATGCGCCACGTGGAGGCGCTGGCGGTGCAGACCCGGCCGCATCGACTTCCGCCCCATCACCTGCACGGGCTGAACCGGATCCCCCTCGCTCGCGGACTGGGCTCGAGCGCCGCCGCCGCGGTGGCGGGCATCGCCCTGGCGTACGCGCTGCTCGATATCGCAGACGGACACCACCATCTGGAGACGACGTTCCGCGTCGCGTCGGAGCTCGAGGGACATGCGGACAACGCGGCCGCTGCCGTGTTCGGGGGTTTCACCGTCGTTGCCGGGGAGGACGTCGAGCGGCTCCAGCCCCACACCGGCGTGCGTCCGGTGCTGCTGATCCCCGACCGGGTGCGTCTTTCGACACAGGACGCCCGAGCGGCACTTCCCGAGACCGTCTCTCGCGACGTCGCCGTCTTCAACATCGGGCACGCGGCACTCACCGTCGCCCGTCTCCTGCGCGACCCGGACCACCTCCGCCTGGCCATGCGGGACCGGATCCACCAGGACGCGCGGCTCGCCCTCCTTCCCGATGTACGGGAGGTGTTCGACCGGCTGCAGGCGGGCAACGTTACGGTGTGTGTCTCCGGGAGCGGGCCGGCGCTGCTTGCCTTCGAGCGGGACCGGTACCCGGTCCCCGATCCCGGCGAGGGATGGCGTGTCCTGCGGGTGCCGGTGCGCGCAACGGGCGTCGAGGTATCCGAGCCCGAAGCTTCGCCCTAACTTCGGGCGACTCCTGCGACGATGGTGTGAGCGATGACATTGAACGCCGTTGACGCCGAACCTAGACTCGGGCGGACCCCATGAGTGGTGATCCGCAACGGTTGGACACGGGTCCCCCGGATGATGATGCGCGTCCGGGTTCCGAACGGACCGAGCTCGGGACGACCCCCGTCCTCGTCACCGACCTCGCGAGCAAGACGCTCGCGGTCAAGGAAGACGACGCGTTCCTGTACTCGGACCTCGAGGGCAACCTCGACCACGGTGGGAACTACGGGCTCGGGTTGTACTCCAAGGACACGCGGTTCCTCTCGCACTTCCGGCTGACGATCAACGGCCGCGACCCGGTCCTGCTGTCCTCCTCGTCCGAGCGGGGATACATGTCGCACGTCGACCTGACGAATCCCGACCTGTACGACGGCGAGATCCTGACCGTTCCGCAGCAGACCCTGAACATCCGCCGGATCCGCGCGATCAGCGGTCGGTTGTTCGAACGGGTCCGGGTGAAGAACTACAACCCGTTCCCGGTCTCGATCGACCTCGAGTTCCGTTACGCCGCCGACTTCGCGGACATCTTCGAGGTGCGGGGGATGACGCGGGAACCGACCCACCCTCCGGAGCCGCCGGTGATCGAGGAGGGCATGATCGAGTTCTCGTATCTCGGGCGCGACCAAGTCCGGCGGATGACTCGGATCGAGTTCGGGTCCCGCCCGGACCGGGTCGACGTCGACGGTCTGGCCGCGACGGCGGTGTTCCGGATGCACCTCGGCCCGTACCAGACCAAGCTGATCGGCTCCTCGATCGATCCGATCATCGAGGGCGGCCGGGCGTCCTCGGTCGACTTCGACCACGCCGTCCACGAGCTCCGGCGTTCCTACGAGGAGTGGGAGCGCGAGTCGACGCAGGTCGTCACCGACAACGAGCTGTTCAACGAGCTGCTCAACCGGAGCCTGCGCGACCTCCGCGCTCTGTACACGCACACGGACGACGGCGCCGTGCTCGCGGCCGGCATCCCGTGGTACGTGACGGTGTTCGGCCGCGACGCGCTGATCGCCTCGCACCAGCTCCTCATGGTGAACACGCGGCCGGCGCGGGACGCGCTCGAGCTCCTGGCCGCCAAGCAGGGGACGGTCGTCGACGACTGGCGCGACGAGGAGCCCGGCAAGATCCTGCACGAGATCCGGCAGGGCGAGCTCGCGCGGGCGGGGATCATCCCGCACACGCCGTACTACGGCTCGGTCGACGCGACGCCGTGGTTCGTGATCTTGTACGCGCAGCACTTCCGTTGGACCGGCGACCTCGCGTTCGCCGAGAAGCTGCTTCCCGCCGCAGAGGCCGCCCTGGAGTGGATCGACCGCTACGGCGATCTGGACGGCGACGGGTTCGTCGAGTACCGGGCGCGGTCCGCTCGTGGGATGAGGAACCAGGGCTGGAAGGACTCGCACGACTCGGTCGTCCACGCGGACGGCCGGCTGGCGGAGCCCCCGATCGCGCTCGCCGAGGTGCAGGCGTACGCATTCCTCGCGAAGGAGCGGATGGCCGACGTGTACCGCGCACTCGGCCGCCCCGATGACGCCCAGCGACTGGAGGACAGCGCGCGGGAGCTCAAGCGTCGTTTCAACGAAGCCTTCTGGATGGAGGACGAGAAGTTCTTCGCGGAGGCGCTCGACGGCGACAAGCGGCAGGTCCGGAGCATCACGTCCAATCCCGGGCACGCCCTGTACTGCGGGATCGTCGACGACGACAAGGCCCAGCCGCTCGCCAAGCGCCTGCTCTCGCCCGACATGTTCTCCGGGTGGGGGATCCGGACGATGAGCAAGGCGGCGGCCGCCTACAACCCCATGAGCTACCACAACGGGTCCGTGTGGCCGCACGACAACGCCCTGATCGCCGCGGGACTCAAGCGGTACAAGTTCGCCCGGTCCACGAACCGGGTTGCGACGGCGCTGTTCGACGCGGCGGTCCAGGCCGACTACCTGCGCCTGCCCGAGCTGTTCTGCGGGTTCACCCGCCGGACGCCGAACCGTCCGGTGAGCTATCCGATCGCGTGCTCGCCGCAGGCTTGGGCGGCGGGATCGCCGTACCTGATGCTCCAGGCGATGCTCGGGATCTCGGCCCGCGCGCACCAGAACCTGCTGACGGTGAACCTTCCCCACCTTCCGACGTGGCTGAACACCGTCGAGGTGCGGAACCTCGCGGTCGGGGAGAGCCGGATCAGCTTGGTGTTCCGGCGCGAGGGCGAGATCACGTCGTTCTCGCTGCTCTCGCGCGAGGGCGACGTACGCGTGGTGATGGAGGAATAGGCGTCGAGCTCGGCCGTTCCGTCTTCGACGGTTCTTAGGGATGGATGACGACCGGCGTGCCGAGCCGGAGCAAGGGCATCAGCCGGTCCAGGGTCTGCTCGGAAACCCGAAGGCATCCCGCGCTCGCCGAGCGTCCGATGGACCACGGCGCGTTCGTGCCGTGGATCGCGAGCTGATCCCCTCCCGACCAGCCGGCAGGCAGTCGCGGCTGGATCCCCGAGATGCCGAACGCGAACGTTCCGAGCGAGCTCCCGGCGGGGAAAGGAATGCGATCGGTCACGAAATAGCGGCCCGTCGGGGTGGGAGAGGCAGGCGCGCCGGTGGCGGCGGGGGCGCGGAACAACACGTCGCCGCCGCGGCGAACGGTGATGCGATGCTCGGACAGGTCCGCCTCGACGCGGATGCCCGTGTGCGAGGTCGACAGTCCGCGGAGCCGGATCCAGCCCTGTGCTCCGCCGGCAACGTAGGGCACGTCGACGAGGCCGTAGCGGAGGTCCCGTGAGAGGTGCCGCACCCAGGCGACGGTTGGGACGGTGTAGTAGCGCGAGCCGGCCGGCATCGTCCCGAGCGCTCGCCCGTCGCCGGGCCGAACGGTGATCGGCAATGCCCGCTCGATCTCGACGAGGAGGTGGCGCGTCCGCTCGGGACGAGGCGGCTGCGCGCCCACCTCGAGGGGCATCCCCGGCGTGAGGACGATCGGACCCGCGATCGCGTGGCCCGCATCCGGGAACGCCATCGCGCGAGCACCGGAGACGATGGAGCCGATCTCCAACGGCGAGAGCGCGAAGGCGGTGAGGACGGCCGTGATCAGGATGCGGCGAGTGCGGCGCATGCCTGCGATATCGGAAGCGCCGAGCGCCTAGTTCAGGTTCGCTGGAACGTTGTGACCGGATGGCCTCGCCCGAGTGGAGCCGGCTGGTGGTCCATCCGGCCGACACGGCCCTCACCGTCCGACGCGGTGGACGGTCTAGACGCAGGGTCCGGTGTCCACCTCGCGAGAGGTCCCGACGACCTCCTGGACCCTCGGGGCGACCTCACTCGCCGCGATCGCGTAGCCGACCTCGTCGTCGGTGGTCGATGCGGCGAAGACCACGCCTCCGACCGTCCCGTTCGCGAGCACGAACGGCCCTCCCGAGTTCCCCGGCCGAACCTCGGCCTGCAGTTCCAGGACCGATCGCTCCGCCTCGCCTCGGCCGTAGATGTCGCGGCCCACGGCATCGAACGAGCGGAGCACCGCGGCGGGCCTGGCATCGAGCGCTCCACCCCCGGGATACCCGAGCAGGGCGCCGGCGTCGCCGCGGTCGGAATCGACGAACGACAGTGCCGGGCCGGGCGACTGCGGGATGAGCAGCACCGCGAGATCCAGGTCGGGATCGAACAGCACCGTCGTGGCCGACTGGTCACGGTTCGGCGACTGGACGTGCGGCTCGTCGACGCCGGCCACCACGTGGGCGTTCGTCACGATGTAGCCCTCGGCGGCCACGAAACCGGAGCCCTCCTGCAGGTAACCGCAGCCCTCGCCCACGATGCGCACCGTGCTTCCGGCGGCCGCCTCGAATGCGGCGCGAGCCTCCTCGTCCGTCGGTGGCCGGACCGGGGCGGCCGGGAGTGGAGGGGCGCCAGTGAACACGTCGGGGAACCCGAACCGGTTGAAGAACTGGCGGACCTGTGACAGCAGGGACGGTGGCTCGGGCAGCGTGGCGTTGAGGGTGCGCACGATCGCCGAGCCCCGGATCTCCTCCGCGACGCCGGTGAACGGGCCGTTCACGAGGTTGAGCGCGATGAACCAGATCGCGAGAAGCGACGCGATTACCGCGGTGACCGAACCTCCGACGGCGTCCGCATGGGCGAGGCCTTTGGCATGAGCGCGTTCCCGCAGCCTGGCGCCGAGGAGCCATCCGGCGGCATTCCCGGCTCCAGCGAGGGCGATCAGCGTCACGGCGGCCGCAGCCGCCTCGGCCGCGGGGCTCTCGACGAGGCCCGCCACGACGGGGGCGAGGAGGGCGCCGGCCACGAGTCCGACGAGCAGGCCCCCGAAGCTGAGCGCCTGCAGCGCGAGCCCACGCCGGTACCCGGATGACCCCGCCACCGCGAGGAGGACGAGCAGGAGGAGGTCGAGTCCGTTCAAACGGGCGCCATCGTCCCATGCTCACGCCCGGCTGTGAGCCTGCCCGCGACGCTAGACTTGCACCACATTGGTGACGATCGCCCACATCTCCGATCCTCACGTCGGCTCGCCCTACTTCGTGCCGAACCTGATGAACCGCGTGATCGTTGAGCTCAACGAGCTGAACCCCGACGTCGTCATCTGCAGCGGCGACCTGACGAACGAGGGCTACCGGCAGGAGTACAAAAACTGGGTCGCGTACGCACAGCGGATCCAGGCTCCCATCTACACCGTGCCGGGCAACCACGACGCGCGCAACGTCGGCTACCTGCACTTCGAGGAGCTCATCGGGGAACGCCACTGGCGGGCCGACATCGGCCGGGTGCGGATCGTCGGCGTCGACTCGAGCGAGCCCGATATCAACGAGGGTCAGGTCGGGCGCGAGCGGTACGGGTGGATCCGCGAGCAGTTCGACGAGCCCGCGGACCTCAAGGTCTTCGTCTTGCACCACCACCTGCTCCCGATCCCCGGGACCGGCCGCGAGCGCAGCACCGTGATGGATGCAGGCGACCTGCTGGAGGTCCTGATCAGCGCCGGCGTGAACATCGTCCTGTCCGGTCACAAGCACGTGCCGTACGTGTGGCGTCTGGAAGATCTGTACGTCGCGAACGCGGGCACAGTCTCCTCGCTCCGCGTGCGCGGGTACACGAAGCCCTGCTACAACGTGCTCGAGTTCGAGGGCGATCGCGTGCGGATCACGCGGAAGTATCCCTTCGGCGGAGGCAGCGTCTTCGCGCACTTCTCGATCACGACGGGCGAGCAGTTCCAGCGCATCTTGGAGCCGCCCGTGCAGCAGCGGACGCCGGCAGCGGGCGTGCAGCAAGGCGATGGGGGTTCGAAGGTCTCGAAGAGCGAGCCGGAGGCCAGCGTAGGCCCCCGAGGAGAGTAGGCCCGGGTTCCATCCGGCCGTTCCCGTCCGCACGACCACGGAGGCGTCGTGAAGGTCCTCGTTCTCGTCGACGGCGAGCACTACCCCGCGGTAACGCGCTGGGGGATCGAGACCGCCCGCGCGAAGGGACTCGATGCCGTCGCCGCGCTGATGGTCGGTGGGATCGAGAAGATCCGATCCGGCGATGCCATGGACCTCGGCATCCCGCTCCGACGAGGTGAAGATGACCCCATGGCCGCGCTCGCTGCGGCGATCGACGAGCTTCGTCCCCTGGGACTGGAGGCGGTGCTCGACATGTCCGACGAACCCATCCTCGGGTACCGCGAGCGCATGGAGCTGGCCTCGGTCTGCCTCGCTCGCGGCCTCTCGTATCTCGGGGGCGACTTCCGTCTTGACCCACCGATCGACGGGCCGCCGCTGGACGTGCCGACGGTGGCCGTGATCGGCACCGGCAAGCGCACCGGCAAGACCGCGCTCGGTGGCGAGGTCGCCCGGACCGCGGCGGCGATGGGACTCGACCCGGTCATCGTCGCGATGGGGCGCGGGGGACCGAACGAACCCCAGGTGGCCAGAGCGGGGACGGTCACCGTGGAGTTCCTCCTCGACCTCGTGCGCCGGGGGGATCACGCGGCCTCGGACTACCTGGAGGATGCCGTCACGACCGGTGTCACCACGATCGGGGCCCGTCGAGCGGGGGGCGGTCTCGCGGGCCGGCCCGTCGCGACGAACGTGCGGGAGGCGGCCGAGCTCGCGGTGAGCATGGGTCCCGGCGTCGTAGTGCTCGAGGGGAGCGGCTCGGCCGTTCCGCCCGTACCCTGGGACGCCGGGATCCTCGTGGTCCCTGCCGGGGTCCCCGAGGAGTCCCTAGCGGGGTACCTGGGCCCCCTTCGACTATTGCTATCGGACCTGGTGGTTGTTACCATGGCTGACAGCCCAGCCGGGCTCGAGAACCTCCCTGCCCTCAGGTCCCATGTCAGGCGATTGAGCGGTGATGCCCGGCTCATCGTTACGGACTTCCATCCACAACCGCTCGGCGATGTCGAGGGCAAGGACGTGTTCTTCACCACGACGGCACCGGGGGAGGTTGCCGCGAGGCAAGCTGGATCCCTCGAGCAGAACAATGGGTGCCGCGTCGTGGGTTGGAGCGCCCGTCTCGCGGACCGGACGGAGCTGGCGAGTGAGATGGACGGCGCCCCCGGATACGACGTGCTCCTCACGGAGCTGAAGGCCGCGGCGGTCGACGTGGCCTGCGACCGGGCCCTGGCCCGAGGCGCGCAGGTCGTGTTCGTCGACAACCGGGCGTTCGCGCTCGAAGGGGAGCCCGACCTCGGCACGGCGCTGAGGGAAACGATCGAGCTCGCGAGAGAGCGGAAGAGCCGCAGATGAGCGCAGGGAACCCACCGAGAGATCGAAGCGAGATGGATCAACAGACCCGGCCCGAGAGCCGGCCAGAGAGCCGGCCAGAGAGCCGGAAGGAACAGAAGAGCCCCCAGATCCTGATCGAGGACGAGTTGACGGGGCTCCCCTACTCCAAGGGCCTGCAGGCGTCCGAGGTCATGGTGACGGGACTCTCGCCGTACCGTGCGTATCAGGTCGCGGAGGCCGTCGAGGAGCGACTGATCGAGCGCGCCACCCCGTCGATCTCGAGCCACGAGCTCGCCGAGCTCACGCTCACCGTGATCGAAGAGCTCGCCGGCGAGCGGTACGCGGAGAACTACCGGCGCTGGCGGCAGGTCGAGGACCTCGAGGTTCCGATCGTCGTCATGATCGGAGGGACGACGGGCGTCGGGAAGTCGACGATCGCCACGCAGCTGGCGACACGCCTCGGGATCGTCCGGGTCGTCGCCACCGACGCGATCCGCGAGGTGATGCGGGCGCTGTTCTCTCGAGAGCTGATGCCCGCCCTTCACACGTCGTCGTTCGATGCCGGCTCGGTGCTCCGAGAGCCGCCCACGCGCGACGCGGTGATCGTGGGCTTCCGCGAGCAGACGGCCGCGGTTGCGGTCGGCGTGCACGCGCTGTTGGACCGTGCCGCGATGGAGGGGACGAGCTTGATCATCGAAGGGGCGCACATCGTGCCCGGGTTCCTGGATCCCGCGGCGTGGGAAGACCGGGTCCTCGCCGTGCCGGTGATCCTCACGGTCGAGGAGGAGGACGTTCACCGCAGGCACTTCTCGGTGCGCGCATCCGACCACGCCGGGCGGCCGGCGTCCCACTACCTCGACTCGTTCGACAACATCCGGCGCGTCCAGCGCTACATCAAGAGTCAGGCATTGAGCCACGGCGTGCCGGTGGTTCCGAACTACAACTTCGACCGCTCGCTGTCGTCGGTCATCGACCTCGTCATGGAACGTGCGACCGAGCGAGTCGGGGGCGGAACCCGTGTCGGTCTCGCAAGCGAAGGGGGAAGCTCGTGAAGCTGTTCCTGGACACCGCCAGCATCGAGGAGATCCGTGAGATCAACCGGTGGGGTGTCCTCGGCGGCGTGACGACCAACCCCTCGCTGGTCGCGAAGGAGGCCGACGATCCGGCGCGGATCTGGAAGGAGATCCTGTCGGAGGTCGACGGTCCGATCTCGCTCGAGACGACGGAGCTCGAGGTCGAGCCGATGTACCAGCAGGGGGTCGAGCTGGCGCAGATGGCGCCCAATGCGGTCGTCAAGGTTCCGATGACCCCGAACGGTCTCAGCGTCGGCAAGCGGCTGACTGACGAGGGGACCAAGGTGAACGTCACGCTGGTGTTCTCGCCGGCCCAGGCGATTCTGGCCGCGGAGATCGGCGCATACATCGTCTCCCCGTTCCTCGGCCGGCTGGACGACGTCGCCGCCGACGGGATGGAAGTGCTCCGGAACATCTGCCGGATCTACGACGTTCAGGGATATGAGACCAACGTGCTGGCGGCTTCGCTGCGCCACCCGATGCACATCGTCGAGGCCGCAGAGGCGGGTGCCGACATCGCCACGATGCCGTTCTCGGTCTTCACCCAACTCGTCAAGCACCCGCTCACCGATATCGGATTGGACAAGTTCCTCCAGGACTGGAAAGGCCTGCAAGAGGAACTGCAGAAAGGAGCCTGAGTGGCCACCATGGAGAAGAACACCCTCGAGGGAAAGGTCGCGGCCGAGCTTCACGAGATCGCGTCTGACCTCGGGATCGAAGGTCACAAGGGGCTGAAGAAAGCCGACCTGATCGACCGGATACTCACGCACGCGAACGGCGCACAGGCGCCGTCGGGAGCCGAGGCCTCCGTCCAGGAACCTGCAGAGCGCGGGGGGAACGGAGAGGATGGCGCTCGCGTGGACATGCGCGAGCGATCTGGCAGCGAGCGATC
>JBBDWS010000132.1:0-12265 GCA_040902755.1 Actinomycetota bacterium | reverse complement strand
CAGAACGAACGGCCATCCGAGCGACCCCAGCCGGAGCGGTTCGACCGCCAGGAGCGCTCAGGCGGCGGCCCGGCGCGAGACCAGGGGCCGGGGCGCGATGGCGCTCGCCGCCGTCCCTCCCGTGAGGAACGCCGTCGCCAGCGCGAGGAACGCCGTGTTCGCGAGGTCGAGATGCGCGAGGAGGAGATCCAGACCGCCCCGACGGCGACCGGGCTCCTCGATGTCCTGCCCGAGGGGTACGGGTTCCTGCGGACGTCCGGTTTCCTGCCGGGACAGCAGGACATCTACGTGTCGCTCTCCCAGGTGCGCCGGTTCATGCTCCGCAAGGGCGACACCGTGACGGGCAAGGTCCGTGCGCCGAAGGACAGCGAGAAGTACTTCGCGCTGTTGCAGATCGACACGGTGAACGGCGTCGATCCGCAGGAAGCGCAGCAGCGGCCCGTGTTCGAGAAGCTCACGCCGCTGTTCCCGCACGATCGCTTCCGCCTCGAAACCGGGCCCGCCGACGTGACGGGCCGGATCATCGACATGATCGCCCCCATCGGGAAGGGACAGCGGGGGATGGTCGTCTCGCCGCCGAAGGCAGGGAAGACCACAGTCCTCAAAAGCATCGCGAACGGGATCATCAACTCGAGCCCCGACACGCACGTGATCATCCTGTTGGTCGACGAGCGTCCCGAGGAAGTGACCGACTGGCAGCGCACGGTCATGCCGGCCGAGGTGGTCTACTCGACGTTCGACAAGCCGCCGGACCAGCACATCCAGGTGACCGAGCTCGTCCTCGAGCGCGCGAAGCGCCTGGCCGAGATGGGTCAGGACGTCGCGATCATCCTGGACTCGATCACCCGGCTGGCTCGTGCGTACAACCTCGCCGCGCCGGCGTCCGGCAAGATCCTGTCGGGCGGGATCGACTCGACGGCGCTCTACCCCCCGCGTCGCTTCTTCGGCGCAGCGAGGAACATCGAGGAAGGTGGCTCGCTCACGATCATCGCGAGCGCCCTCGTCGAGACCGGCTCGCGGATGGACGAGGGGATCTTCGAGGAGTTCAAGGGCACCGGGAACATGGAGATCCGTCTCGACCGCACGATGGCCGAGAAGCGGCTGTTCCCGGCGATCAACGTCGAAGCCTCGAGCACCCGCAAGGAGGAGCTGCTCCTTCCGACCGAGGAGCTCGCGCTGGTCTGGCGCCTGCGCCGCGTGCTTCACGCGCTCGAGCCGGGTGCGGCCCTCGAGCTGCTCACCGACAAGATCCGCCAGACGAAGTCCAACGAGCAGTTCCTGAAGGAGATCGCAAAGGCCCCGGCCTCGTAAGCTGGTGGCAAGATACGGGCGCCGAAAGTAGTGCAACCACGGGCGCCTCAAGTAGCGCGAAGCGCGATAGGCGCGGAGGCCGATGTGGCTGCGGTCGCAGCCACAACGAAAAGCCTCCGAGAAAGAGGAGAAACATGAAGCAGGACATCCACCCCGAATACAAGATCGCGACGGTCCACTGCTCCTGCGGCAACACGTTCCAGACGCGGAGCACGAAGTCGGAGCTGCGCGTGGAGATCTGCTCGAACTGCCACCCGTTCTACACGGGCAAGCAGAAGCTGATCGATGCGGGCGGTCGCGTCGAGCGCTTCCAGCGCCGCTATGCGAAGCAGCAGGAGCAGTCCACCGCTCGTGCGGCAGAGCGAGAGCGCGAGGCTCCACGAGCGGCACCCGCGGCTGCGCGCCCCGTCCCTCAGGCTGCCCCGGCCCCTGAGGCTGCCCCGGCGCCCGAGGCTGAACTCCCGGCGACCGAGGCTGAACTCCCGGCGACCGAGGGTGCCGCGGCGCCCGAGCCCGAAGAATCCTGACCCGGGCCTCGATGGCCGGCGAGGCGAAGAACCCGACCCACTACTACGGGGGCCAAGCGGTCGTCGAAGGCGTGATGATGCGCGGCCGCGACGTCTGGGCCGTCGCGGTCCGTCGTCCCTCCGGCGACGTCCATCTCGAATCGCACGAGATCGAATCGGTGGCCAAGCGGCACCCGATCCTGCGCAAGCCGTTCCTGCGCGGAGTGATCGCACTCGGACAGGCGCTCGCGATCGGCTTCCGCGCGCTCTCGATCTCGGCCCGTGAGTCGGCACCCGAGGACGAGCAGCTGACGTCGCGTCAGATGGCAATGTCGTTCGTCTTCGCGGCCGTGATCTTCCTCGCGCTGTTCATCGTGCTTCCTGCGGCGACGTTCCGCTGGGTCGGGAAGGCGATCGACTCGAGCATCCTCACCAACGTCCTAGAAGGCGTGTTCCGTGTCGGGTTGTTCCTCGGCTACCTCGCGGTGATCGGGCGGGCGAAGGACATCCGGCGTGTGTTCGCGTATCACGGCGCCGAGCACAAGACGATCGCGGCGTTCGAGCACGAGGACGACCTCGTTCCCGAGAAGGTCGATCGGTATCCGACGCTGCACGTACGGTGTGGCACGAACTTCCTCCTGCTCGTCATGGTCATCACGATCTTCGTCTTCGCGCTCTTCGGGAACCCGGGACTCTGGTGGCGGATCGCCTCGCGGATCATCGCCATCCCGATCATCGCGGGGATCGCGTTCGAGCTCCTTCGCCTGGGCGCGCGCTTCCCGAACTCCCGGTTCATGCGGGCGGTCATGACGCCCGGACTGTGGCTGCAGAAGATCACGACGAAGCCGCCGGACAGGGACCAGATCGAGGTGGCCATCGCCTCGTTCAACGAGGTGCTCCGCCGCGAGGCGGAGCTGAAGGCCGCCGAAGCCTGACCCGAGCTCGGCCTTCGAACCTTCGAGACCGTAGCGCGCACGCCGAGGTGCTTGCATCCGAGATCCTCGCGTGTAGCGTCGAGGGGTTCCCCCGAGCGATCGAGGAGGCTTCCCCATGTCCGCGACCGAGCTCGACCTACCGGTTCTCATGTCCGCCGAGCAGATCCGGCGACGCGAGTTCGTCACGATCCGCCGGGGCTATGACCCGGACCAGGTCCGTGACTATCTCGACCAGCTCGCCGACCAGGTGGACCTGATGGCCTCGATGATCCGCGAGGCGCGTCTGGACGCGGAATCCGCGGTCCGCGCGGGCGCGTCCCCGAAACCCGATCCGTACGAACAGCTCGCCCGGCGCGTGGCGTCGGTGATCCGCGAGGCGGACGAGGTGGCCGACCGGACCCGCTCGGAGGCGAACCGCGACGCCGAGCGAGCGCTGGAACAGGCGCGGACGGACGCCGACCGGATCCGACTCGACGCACAGACCCATGCCGAGGAGGCGCGCGAGGAGGCCGAGCGCTCCGTCCACGAGGCGCGCGAACAGGCCGATCGCACGATCGCCGGGCTCGCGACCCGCCGCGAGGCGCTCGTGGGACAGCTGTCGCAGATGCAGGAGCGCCTGATCGGCGTCGCGCGTGACCTCGAGGACGCGATCGTGATGCCGGAGATCGCCGCCTCGCCGACCGATGGGGGATGGGTCTTGCCGGCCGGCTCGTCCGGGGAAAGTTCGTCGGCAGCTTTCGAGATCGTCGACGTCCGGACCGGGGATGAGCCCCCCGCCCTTGCGGCCGGCGCGTCGGACGACGTGTTCGCCGGTCTCGACGATCCCTCGTACGAGGAGCTGTGGGAAGGCGCCGAGTCGATCCATCTGGAGATGCCGGACATCCCGCCGCTCGATCTCTCGTGGGATTCCGACGAGGACGATCCGCAGACCTCCTGATCTCCACTCGTTCCTCATGGGCGACCGCGTCCCGCTCGGGGCCGGGATAATCGACCCATGGACATCGGGAACCGCCTGTCGGAGGTCGAGTCGCGCTACGAGCAGGTTCAGGCCGAGATGGCCTCGCCCGAGCTCGCCGCGGACCACGACCGGATGCGCCGTCTCGGCCAGGAGTTCTCCGAGCTGCAGGAGATCGTCGTGCCATATCGGGACCTCCGCGAGGCGCAGCGGCAGGCCGAGGAGGCGCGGGCGCTCGCGAAGGACGAGTCCGACCCCGAGATGGCGGCCTTCCTGCGCGATGAAGCCGACGCAGCCGACGGACGGGCGGCGGGCCTTCGGACGAGGCTCGAGCAACTCCTCGTCACGAAGGATCCGAACGACGACAAGAACGTGGTCGTCGAGATCCGTGCGGGGGCCGGAGGCGACGAGGCCGCGCTGTGGGCCGGTGAGCTGTTCGAGATGTATCGCCACTATGCCGAGCGCCGGCGATGGAAGACGGACGTCCTGTCCGCCTCGCCCTCGGATCTCGGTGGCTTCAAGGAGGTGGTGCTCGAGGTCCGCGGGAAGGGCGCGTTCTCGCGGTTGAAGCACGAGTCGGGAGGTCACCGCGTCCAGCGGGTCCCGGTCACGGAGTCCTCGGGGCGGATCCACACCTCCACCGCGACCGTCGCCGTCCTGCCCGAGGCCGAGGAGGTTGAGGTCGAGATCCGTCCGGAGGATCTGCAGATCGACGTCTACCGATCCTCTGGCCCCGGAGGGCAGAGCGTGAACACGACCGACTCCGCGGTCCGGATCACCCACAAGCCGACCGGCATCGTGGTCGCGACCCAGGAGGAGCGATCGCAGCTGCAGAACCGAGAGAAGGCGATGCGGTACCTGCGTGCCCGTCTGCTGCTTCGCGCACAGGAGGAGGCGGCGTCCAAGGAGGCGGCCGCCCGCCGGTCCCAGGTCGGAACGGGCGAGCGTGCCGAGAAGATCCGCACCTACAACTTCCCGGAGAACCGGGTCACCGATCACCGGGTGAAGCTCACGTCCCATCGTCTGCAAGACGTGCTCGCCGGCGACATCGACGAGTTCGTCGACGCCCTCGAGGCCGCCGAGCGCGCCGCTCAGCTCGCCGACGACGGGAGGGGATGAGCCGTGCGTCCCGCGGACGTCCTTCGGCGTGCGACCGAGTACCTCGACCGTCACGGGGTGGAGAGCCCTCGCACGAGCGCGGAGCAGCTCATGATGCACGTGCTCGGCACCGACCGCGCCGGGCTCTACTCGCGCACCGACGGACTCGACACGCGTGAGGCGCGCATGTTCGGACGCGCGATCTGCCAGCGATGCACGGGAACGCCGCTGCAGCACCTCACGGGCGAACAGGGGTTCCGACGGATCGTCGTGGAAGTTCGACCCGGCGTCTTCGTCCCGCGACCGGAAACCGAGGTCCTCGTCGGGCTGGCGCTAGACGCCGTCGCCGGGATCGAGGATCCCGTGGTCGTCGACGTGGGAACGGGGACGGGAGCGATCGCGCTCGCCGTCAAGGACGAGCGTCCCGACGCGACGGTGTATGCGACCGACCGCTCGGCCGAGGCCCTCGAGCTCGCAGCGTCGAACGCGCAGAAGCTCGGCCTCGACGTGCACGTGCTCGAGGGCGACCTTCTCGCACCGATGCCGGACGAGCTGCGTGGGTGGGTCGACCTCGTCGTGAGCAACCCCCCGTACCTCACACCCGACGAGTACGCGGACCTCCCGCCGGAGGTGAAGACCGATCCCGAGCTCGCGCTCCTCGGCGGCCCTGACGTCTACGAGCGCCTCGCGGCCGAGGCCCTCCGCTGGCTGCGGGACGGCGGCGTGCTGGCCGTGGAGACGGGAGCGTCGCAGGGTCGCGTGCTGGCGGACGCCCTCTCGCGCTCCTTCATGGACGTGCGCGTCGAACCCGATCTCGCCGGTCGGGACCGAGTCGTGCTCGCCCGCCGGCCGTGACCCCCTGCGAACGGGAGCGCGTCGTGCTCGACCTCCGCCCTTGAACGGCCCCGTGCAGCTGGCCGCCGACGCCGCGCTTCGAGGCGAGGCCGTCGTGCTCCCCACCGACACCGTTTACGGGGTCGGGACCCGCCCCGACGACCCGGCCGCCACGGCGGGCCTGTTCGCGTTGAAGGGGAGACCCGAGAACCTGGAGCTTCCCGTCCTGGTTCCGTCGTTGGGGGCGGCTCGATCGATCGCCGAGTTCGACGAGCGCGCGTCCGCACTCGCCGGCCGCTTCTGGGCGGGGCCGCTCACGCTGGTGCTTCCTCGCACCGAGACGAGCCGCGGATGGGAGCTCGGCGGCGACGAAGAGACGATCGGTGTGCGGATGCCGCATCACCCACTCGCGCTCGCGGTGCTCGCGCACACCGGACCGCTCGCCGTGACGAGCGCGAACCGTTCCGGGAAGCCCACGCCGTCCACCTGCGACGGCGTGCTGGAGGTGTTCGGCGACCGCGTCGCCGTGTACCTGTGCGATGCGTCGCCGCTCGAGGGCGCGGCGTCGACCGTCGTCGATCTCGCGCACGGGGAGCCCCGGTTCCTTCGCGTCGGAGCGCTCGCAACGGAGGAAGTCCTCTCGGCGCTCGACGTCATGCAGGACGGCTTTGGGCGAAAGGACGAGGTGTAGACTCCCGCATCCATGGCCTCCATCCTCGTCGTGTGCACCGGTAACGTGTGCCGTTCCCCGATCGCCGAAGGCATGTTGCGTTCGATCCTGCAGATGCGATTCGGTGACGCGGCGCCGTCGGTGGCCTCCGCCGGGACCGCCGGCTGGGTCGGCTCGGCTGCGGATCCGAGCTCGATCGCTGCAGCAGCGGAGCTGGGGATCGACATCTCCGCCCACCGAGCCAGGCATCTCGAGGCCCAGGACGTCTCAGACGTGTCGCTCGTTCTCGCGATGGCGACCGAGCACCGAGACGCCGCTTCCCACCTATTTCCGGGGACCGTGGGCAGGATCTTCACGCTCAAGGAGCTCGTTCGCCTTTTGGAGGATCTCCCCGAGGCTCCTCCGAGCGGCCGGCCCGACGACGTCCTCGCGGCGCAAGTGTCCGCCGCCGACGCATCCCGCTTCGGTGCGATCCGTGACTGGAGGCGTGACGAGGATGTCACGGATCCCCTCGGTATGCCGCCCGAAGCCTTCCGTGCTGTCGCGCGGGATCTCGATGCCTGGTGTGCGCGGCTCGCCGACGGCTTGTTCGGGCGCGCCCCAGCGCGGACGGCGCCCGCGCCCGAAGGAGACTGAAACGTGCGCATCGCGATGGGATGCGATCACGCGGGGTATCCCCTGAAGGAGGCGCTCAAGGCGTTCCTGATGGAGGAAGGCCACGAGGTCGAGGACCTCGGCACCGACTCGGAGGAGATGGTGGACTACCCAGACTTCTGCGCCGCGGCGGCCCGCGCGGTGGTCGACGGACGGGCCGATCGCGGCATCGTGCTCGGTGGTTCCGGCCAGGGCGAGCAGCTTGCGGCGAACAAGGTCCGCGGGACGAGGGCCGCGCTGTGCAACGACCTGTACCTCGCCGAACTCTCGCGCCGGCACAACGACGCGAACGTGCTGGCCATGGGGGGACGGATCGTCGCAGTGGCCCTGGCGAAGGAGATCGTCCGGCTGTGGCTGGCGACGCCGTTCGAGGGTGGCCGCCACGCGCGCAGGCTTGAACAGGTCGCCGAGATCGAACGGGGAGAACGCTGATGAAGGACTTCGTCGCCGACTGGGACTCGCTCACGGAAACCGATCCCGAGGTCGCACGCGCGATCGCCGACGAGGTGGGACGCGAGCGATCGACGCTGCGTCTGATCGCCTCGGAGAACTACGCGAGCCCCGCGGTTCTCGCCGCGCAGGCCTCGACGATGAACAACAAGTACGCCGAGGGGTATCCGGGCCGCCGGTACTACGGAGGATGTGAGTTCGTCGACGTGGTCGAACGCCTCACCATCGAGCGGGCGAAGCAGCTGTTCGGCGCCGATCACGCGAACGTCCAGCCGCACGCCGGCGCGCAGGCGAACATGGCGGTGTTCGGCGCGTTCCTGGAGCCGAGATCCGAGGACAAGGTCCTGGGTCTGGTCCTGGCCCACGGGGGACACCTCACGCACGGTTCCCCGGTCAACGTGTCGGGCAAGTGGTTCAACTTCGTCGGCTACGAGGTCGACCGCGAGACCGAGCAGCTTGACTACGACCGGATCCGCGACCTCGCGAAGGAACATCGCCCGAAGATCGTGCTTGCCGGCTACACGGCGTATCCGCGCCTGATCGACTGGAACGCCTTCCGGAGCATCGCCGACGACGTCGGGGCCATCCTGTGGGTGGATGCCTCCCATTTCATCGGGCTGTGCGCCGGCGGTGCCTATCCGAGCCCGGTCCCGTTCGCCGACGTCGTCACCTTCACGACGCACAAGACCTTGCGAGGACCCCGAGGCGCCATCGTGCTCAGCACCGAGGAACACGCCAAAGCGATCGACAAAGCCGTCTTCCCGATGATGCAGGGAGGTCCGCTCGAGCACGTCATCGCGGCGAAGGCCGTGTGCCTCAAGGAGGCGATGAGTCCGGACTTCGCGGACTACGCGGCTCGTGTGGTGCGCACGGCGCGCTCGCTCGCACAGGGGCTGGCGGACGAGGGCGTCCGGATCGTCTCGGGTGGCACGGACTCGCACCTCGCGCTGTGCGATCTGCGGCCGCTCGGCATCGGCGGGAAGGAGGCGGAGGCCGTCTGCGACGAGATCGGCGTCGCGATCAACAAGAACGGGATCCCCTTCGATCCGATGCCGCCGATGAACCCCTCGGGGATCCGTGTCGGAACGCCGGGCCCGGCGACGATCGGGATGGACGAGCCGGAGATGAAAGAGGTGGCGAGCATCATCGGTGAAGCGCTCCGACATCCCGGTGACGAGCGCGTGAAGGAGTCTTGCCGCGCTCGGGTCGCCGGGCTGATGAGCCGCTTCCCTGTCTACCCGGCTTGAGCGCTCGCGCTGGTCCTCCGGCCGCCCGCCGCTCCAGCACGCGGTAGCATCGACCGACTTGGCGAGCTACCTTCTTGTCTTCGCCGTGAGCGCGGGCGTGACCTTCCTGACCACGCCGCTCGTTCGGCAACTCGCGCTGCGTATCGGCTGGATCGACCGGCCGTCGGATCGCAAAGTGCATCCCAAGCCGACGCCCACGGTCGGGGGGCTCGCGATCCATGTGGGCGTCCTCGCCGGTTTGGTCGCCGCCCGGTTCCTGCCGTTCCTGAGGACGCTGTACGACACGACCTCGGATCTCGACGCCGCGGCCATCGCCGGTACGGCGATCGTCATGCTCGGCTTCGTAGACGACACCCGAGGCGTGTCGGCGATCGGGAAACTGGCCGGGCAGGTACTCGTCGCCGGGCTCGTGGTCCTGCTCGGCGTCCAGCTCCTGTTCGTGTACTTCCCCGGGCAGGGCGTGCTGTCCCTGTCCGCCGACCTCGCCGTCCCGCTCACGATCCTTTGGGTCGTTGTCATGGTGAACGCGGTGAACCTCATCGACGGGCTCGACGGCCTCGCGGCCGGCATGGTGGCGATCGCGGCGGCCGCCTTCTTCATCTACATGGCCTGGCCCGATCCCGGGGAACCGGTGCAGGCCACGACGACCGCCGTCCTGTCGGCGATCGTGGTCGGGGCGGCCGTCGGCTTCCTACCCTGGAACTTCTACCCGGCGAAGATCTTCATGGGCGATTCGGGAGCTCTGCTGCTCGGCCTCCTGATGGCCCTGGCGACGATCTCGGGGATCGGTCGGGATACCGAGGGCCCCCTGCCGGGCGACCTCGCCGTGATCGCCATCCCGATCGCCGTTCCGCTCCTGGTGCTTGCCGTGCCGCTGCTCGACGTGGTGCTCGCGATCGTCCGGCGGATGCGGCGAGGGCTCGGCATCTCGCACGCCGACAAAGAGCACATCCATCACCGGTTGATGGAGATCGGACACTCTCACCGGCAGGCGGTGCTCCTCATGTACCTATGGTCGGCGCTGATCTCAGGCTGCGCCCTCGCCGTTGCTTTCATCGACGGCGGCGAGCTCGTCATCGCGATCGTGGCGGGCGCCATCCTCGTGGCCACGGTCCTTCCCCGTCTGATCCGGGATCGGTCGCCTCGAGGCAGCGATCGGCTGAGCCTCCTCGGCAACGGAGCCACCGCTCCGACGCGCCCCCTCCGGCGGAGCGATCGTCGTCGGCCGGGGAGCCGCCGTGGGAGGGAGCTCAACCCGCCCCCGCCCGCGCCTGAGGACGTGTCATGAGGCAACCCTTCGAGTCCGGGGCCGAGTCGTCCCGGTCCGTTGTCCACCGCGTACAACTCGTGCAGGGGAACTCGTCGAGCGGGCCAGGCCGGCCCGCGAGCACAGGTGGGTGATAATCCGGCCTGCGGTGCGGGATAATCACCGACCGAACGGTGCTCGTCGAGCGCCGATGGATCCCGCGTGGAGACCCGAGGGGGCGTGGTGGCGGAGGTCGACGTTCGGCTCGAACGTGTGACCAAGGACTTCGGCGAGATGGTCGCCGTCGACGACCTCTCGCTCGACATCGCCGAGGGCGAGTTTTTCAGCCTGCTCGGTCCCTCCGGATGCGGCAAGACGACGACCCTTCGGATGATCGGCGGCTTCGAGGAGCCGACGCGGGGCACCATCTACCTCGGGGGAAGGGACGTCACCGACCTCCCGCCCTACAAACGGAACGTGAACACGGTCTTCCAGTCCTACGCCCTGTTCCCACACCTGAACGTCTACGAGAACGTGGCCTTCGGCCTGCGGAGGACGAAAGTGCAGGACGGAGACATCGAGACCCGCGTGGGTGAGGCGCTGCGCCTGGTCGACCTCGAGGGGTTCGAGAAGCGGCGGCCCGGCCAGATGTCCGGCGGGCAACAGCAACGCGTCGCCCTCGCCCGCGCCCTCGTGAACGCGCCGAAGGTGCTCCTGCTCGACGAGCCGCTGGGGGCGCTCGACCTCAAGCTCCGCAAGCAGATGCAGCTCGAGCTGAAGCGCATCCAGCAAGAGGTCGGGATCACGTTCATCTACGTCACGCACGACCAGGAGGAGGCGATGACGATGTCGGATCGTCTCGCCGTCATGCGCCTGGGCAAGATCGAGCAGATCGGCCCACCGGAGGATGTCTACGAGAACCCGACGACACAGTTCGTTGCCGCGTTCCTCGGCGCGTCCAACCTGCTGGAGGGAGAGCTGAAGGAGCAGCGCAACGGCACCTCGTCCGTGTTGCTCGCCGGCGGCGACGTGGTCCATCTGCCGTCGGACCGAGCGCCGTTCCAGCCGGGCGTGAGCGTGCTCGTCGGCGTGCGGCCGGAGAAGATCACGATCGCCGCCGAGGACGACTCGGCGTTGGCATCGGGATGGAACGCCGTGACCGGCCTGCTCCGGATGTCGACCTATATCGGGGTGAGCCACCAGTACCGGGTCGAAGGCCCGGGCGGGCACGAGCTCACGGTCTGGGTTCAGAACCTTGGGGCCGAACCGCCGCCGCGGCCCGGCGAGCGGGTTCGTCTTTCGTGGCAATGGGAGCACACGTTCGCCGTGCGCCCGCAGGAAGATCTGGGCGAGGAGGAAGAGGGATGAGCGATCGAGATTCGTCGATGGTGGACCCGGCCGTCATGCAGGAGATCCTGCGACGCCGTCTCACGCGGCGGAGCATGTTGCGGGGTGCGGGGGTGGGCGTCGCCGGATTCAGCCTCGCCGGGCTGCTGGCGGCCTGCGGGGGCGATGGAGGTGGCGGCAACGGCAACGGCAACGGGAACGGCGAGACGGGGTTCGACATCGACCAGATCTACTCAGGGGAACCGGGCGACACCCTGAGCTTCGCCAACTGGCCTTTCTACCTCGATCAGTCGAAGGACAGTGACGGGAATGTATTCAACCCGAGCCTCCGGCAGTTCGAGAAGGAGACCGGCATCTCGGTCGAATACCGAGACGTGATCAACGACAACGCGGAGTTCTTCGGTGCGATCCAGCCTCTCCTCGCGGGCGGCGACAACCCCGGCTGGGACATCATCGTGATCTCGAACGGCAGGTACTTCACCGCCCTGGTGACGAACGACTGGGTCTATCCGCTGGACCCGGACCGCCGACCGAATTTCGATGCGAACGCCGCGAGCTGGGCGAAGGATCCCGCGCACGACCCGGGGAACGCGCACGGGATGGCGTGGCAGTCGGGGATCACCGGGATCGGCGTCAATCGGCAGATGGTGAACGGAGCCGTGACGACGATGGACGACCTGGCGAACCCGGACAAGGTCGGCACGAGCAGCGTGGGCATGCTCGAGGGTGACATGCCCGACTGGGTGATGATCAACCTCGGGATCGAGCCGTTGACCTCCGGACCCGAGGAGTGGCGCGAGGCGGCGGCGTGGCTCCGGATGCAGCAGGAGTCGGGGACCGTCCGGGCGTACTACGGCAACGACTACCTCACCGAGCTGCAGAACGGGAACCTGGCAGCGGGGATGGCGTGGTCGGGGGACGTGCTGTACTCGGAGGTGTGGCTCGGCTACGACATGGAGTTCGTCTTCCCCGAGAGCGGCGCTCTGCTCTGGATCGACAACATGCTGATCCC
>JBBDWS010000131.1:0-14142 GCA_040902755.1 Actinomycetota bacterium | reverse complement strand
CCGGCGAGCAAGCGCGGGATCGGCATCGCGATGGTCGCCGGCCGGGGCGAGGCTCCGATCGACGGCCTCGCCGTGCTCGCCGAGTCGTGCATGCTCGCCGACGCGGCGGCCGCCGGGGTCCAGGCCATCGTGCCGAAGGAGCACGGGTTCGCCGGCGCGCTCACGTACCTCAAGGCGGTTCCCGGCGTGGTGGGCGGCGTCGTCATGGTGGGCGAGCGGATCGGCGTCGCCGGCGGCGTGGAGATCGTGGCGTGACGCGAGCCGTCAAGGAGAAGCCGACGACCGGCAAGTCGACCACCACCAAGGCCGAGCGGGAGCTCGCCGCCGCCAAGGTCCGGGTCGAGGAGCTCCGAGAGCGTCTGAACTATCACCTGTACCGGTACCACGTCCTGGACGACCCCGAGATCTCCGACGCCGAGTACGACGAGCTCATGAACGAGCTGAAGTGGCTGGAGGAGCGTTTCCCCGAGCTCGTCGTTCCCGACAGCCCCACGCAGCGCGTCGGCATGACGCCGGCGGACCTGTTCGCCCCCGTCGAGCACCGGTCGCCGATGCTCTCGCTCGACAACGCCTTCACGGCCTCCGAGCTCCAGGCGTGGGCCGCGCGCGTCGAGCGCGAGGTCGGTGAGGGGGCGCGCTACTCGTCCGAGTTGAAGATCGACGGCGTCGCGGTGGCGCTCACCTACGAGAAGGGGATCCTGACGAAGGGGGCGACCCGAGGGGACGGCCGCGTGGGCGAGGACATCACCGCGAACGTTCGAACGGTCCGAAGCGTCCCCGGACGTCTGCTGATGAAGGATCCACCCGCGTACCTGGAGGCGCGCGGCGAGATCTACCTTCCCGTGAAGGCGTTCGAGCGCCTGAACGAGCAGCTGCTCGAGTCGGGACAGGGGCGCGTCTTCGCCAACCCGCGGAACGCCGCGGCGGGCTCGCTCCGGCAGAAGGACCCGAAGGTCTCCGCATCGCGTCCCCTTTCGTTGTGGGTGCACTCGTTCGGCTACGCGGAGGGAGTGCGGTTCGGGTCGCATTCGGGATTCCTGGAGTGGAGCCGTGCCGCGGGGCTGCCGGTCGCGCCCACCGGCGAGGTGCACGAGGACCTTGCGGGCGTCCAGGCTTACCTCGAGCGCTGGGAACGCGACCGGCACTCGGTGGACTGGGAGATCGATGGCGTCGTGATCAAGGTCGACCAGGTCGCGCTGCAGCAGGAGCTCGGTGCGACCTCTCATGCCCCGCGATGGGCGATCGCGTACAAGTTCCCCCCCGAGGAGCGCACCACCCGACTGAACGAGATCGGGGTGCACACGGGACGAACCGGCATGGTCACGCCGTTCGCGTTCCTGGAGCCGGTGCAGGTGGGAGGCGTGACCATCTCGACGGCGACGTTGCACAACGAGGACGAGGTTCGTCGCAAGGACGTCCGCGAGAAGGACATCGTCATCGTGCGCCGCGCCGGCGACGTGATCCCCGAGGTGGTCGGCCCCGTTCTGAAGAAAGGGAGGAGGCGCACGGGCCCGTGGAAGTTCCCGACCACGTGCCCGTCGTGCGGAACCGCGCTCGTCCGGAGGGAGGGCGAGGCGTACTGGCGCTGTCCCAACAAGCGAGGCTGCCCCTCGCAGAACATCGAGTGGCTGTTCAGCTTCGCTTCGCGCGGTGGCCTCGACATCGAGGGTCTGGGCTACAAGACGGGGATCCAGCTGCTGGACCGCGGGGCGGTGAAGGATCCCGGGGACATCTTCTCGCTGACCGCCGAGGATCTCGCCCAGCTCGAAGGGTTCGCCGAGAAGTCGATCACGAACCTCCTCGCCTCGATCGAGAAGGCGAAGGACAAACCGCTGTGGCGGCTGCTCGTCGCGCTCAACATCCCGCACGTCGGCACGCACGTCGCGCAGGTCCTCGCGAGGGCGTTCGGTTCGATCGACGCGCTGATGGACGCCTCGGCCGATCAGATCGACGACGTCGAGGAGATCGGCCCCGAGATCGCCCGCAGCGTCTATGAGTGGTTCCAGGACCTGCACAACCGCGCGCTCATCGAGAAGCTTCGCGCCGCAGGGGTGCGGATGCGGGACGAGACGCCGGCGCCGTCGGGCGATCAGCCGCTCGCCGGGAGCACGATCGTCATCACCGGCGGTCTCGACACGCTCTCGCGCGAGGAGGCCACGGCCGCGGCGCAGGCCGCGGGCGCGCGCGTCGCCTCGAGCGTCTCGAAGAAGACGAGCTTCGTCGTCGCCGGAGAGAACCCGGGAACGAAGCTCGCGAAGGCCGAGCAGGCCGGCGTCGAGATCGTGGACGAGGACGAGTTCATGAAACGGCTGGGCCGCACGTGACGGAGAACGGAGGTCCGGTGTGGTTGCCACGGTGATCGATGGACGGGCGATCGCGGATCGCCTCCGGTCGACGATCGAGGACGAGCTCCGCATCCTTCGCCTGTCCTCGGTCCGGCCCGGCCTCGCCACGGTGATGGTGGGGGAGTCCTTCGACGCGCAGGCGTACGAGAAACACGTGCGACGACTCGCGGAGGGCCTCGAGTACCGGTACGTCTCCGAGCGCCTGCCGGCGGATGCGGAGACGGCGGACGTGCTCGCCACGATCGGCAAGCTCAACGCCGATCCGCGCGTGACCGGGATCTTGGTGCTGCAACCGCTCCCGTCGCACATCCCCGAGGCTGAGGTGAACAGCGCCCTTGAGCCGACGAAGGACATCGAGGCGGTGCACCCGCAGAACGCGGGGCTCCTCGCGCAGGGGCGCCCCCGCTTCCTGCCCTCCACGCCCGCCTCCTGCTTCTACCTGCTCGACTCCTACGTGCGCGCCGAAGGCGGCGACCCGGCCACCTACTACACCGGGCGGACGCTTGTCGTGGTCGGGCGTTCGAACAGCGTCGGCAAGCCCACGCAATGGCTCGGCCTGCAGCGCGACGCGACGGTCATCACGTGTCACAGCAAGACCGCGGCCGCGGGCCGGCTGGCCGAGTTCACCCGGCAGGCGGACATCCTGATCGTCGCGGCGGGCGTCCGCGCCCTCGTGACGGGGGACATGGTTCGCGACGGCGTCATCGCGATCGATGTCGGGATCCATGCGGTGAAGGACGAGGCCACGGGCAAGACGAGGATGGTCGGCGACCTGGACTTCGAGAGCGTCGCCGCCAGGGCCGAGGCCATCACGCCGGTGCCCGGAGGCGTCGGCCCGATCACCGACGTCTGGCTGATCGGCAACACGCTGGCCGCCGCCGCCATGGCCCAGCAGGTCGAGCCCCGGTTCGGCCTCTTCCACTAGAGCCGGTCGCCGCTCCCTCGAAGGCCGATGCGGCCTCGTGCCTCGGCCGCGCAGCGTGCTCGCTCCCGAGGCGGCGCGACCGGGGACGTATGCTGCGCGCGTTCGATGATGAACGAGCCCGGGTCATCGCCCCCCGACACGTCGCAGGAAACCTCCGAGCGGGTCGCCCGAGAGCGCCAGGTCACGGCGGTGCTGCGACAGCTGTGGCTCGGCCTGTCGACGTACCGGCTGTATCCGGAGAATCCTCAGCGGCCCGGGTTCGCTCCGGCCGTCGAACGGATCGGACTCGCCGTCCAGGAGGCGCTCGCCGCCGGCCGGGTGGACGTCGAGATCCGCGGTGACCGGTTCGTATTGGCAGGCCATCCGATGTCCCATGACGGGAACGTGCAACGTCTGGCCCTGGCGTGCTTCGAACGTCGCGTCGAACGCCTGACCGTCATCTCGGCCCCCACCGAAGCAGAGCTCGAACAGCTCTTCACGGCGCTCACGCAGTCGCTGCCCGATCTCGAGGAGGCCGGCGGCGTCGAAAACGTGCTTCGTGAGGGCGGTGTCGCCTCCGTCTTCTTGTCGGCGATCGGACCCGGGACCGTCGAGGGCGCCGATCACGCGGTGGAGGAGACGCTCCCGGCTTCCCAAGTGCCGCTCGACGTGGACGTCCTCGCGTCCGAGCTCATGCTCGAGGACCTGCACGGGAGTCCGAGCGACCAGGCCGAGACGCTGCTCACGCGGCTCCGGCAGGTGTTCGAGGAGGGCGCCCTCAGAGGCGGCCCGATGATCGAGTTGCACACGGCCACGCACGACATGCTGACCGACCTGCCCGACGACGTCCGGCGCTCGCTGCTGGAGATGCTCGTCGATCGCGTTCGGGACGATCCGCTCGCGGGCAGTTTGATCGGCACGATGAACACCTCCCAGCTCACCCGCGCGCTGGTGGACGTCGGGCGCGACGGCCGGCGCAGCCCGGTCGAGCTCGCCCGCGACCTTGCTGCCTCCGGCATCCGCGAGGTCGACATCGTGGACCTCACGCGGGCGCTCGAGGCGGGCCACGAGGACGTCGGAACGATCATCGCCGGGCTCGAGCAGCTCGGGATCGATCTCGAAGAGGGCCAGGTTTCGGCCGGGGGGTCGGTTCTCGAAGTGCTTTCGGACTACCTCACCGCGACCGAGCGCGACGACCTCCGATCGATGCAGTCGGCAGCGGAGGTCGGAGGCCCGGAACTTCGCGCGGCTCAGCTGCTCGCGGTCGCCGACTACCTCTCCCTGGAAACGGATCTCGAGCGCACGGGTGAGGCGCTCGACATCTGGGCCGAGGAGTTGCGGCGCGCAAGGCGGGCGCGGGACGACCGCGAGGTGGCGTCGCTCCTTCATCCGCTCCGCGAGGCCCTGCTCGGTGGGACCGAGGACCGCGCCGCGCTCTACGCGGCGTGCATCCGTAGTGCGCTCGCGCCGGAGGTCGTCCTCGAGGCGGTGACGGCGGAGGCCGCAGAGGACCATCCCCACCTGGCCACCCTGCTCGGGCCGTTCGGGGACGATGGCGTCGAGGCCCTCTTGGACCTCCTCGGCGACGAACAGGACCGGAACCGGCGCGGGCTGTTGTTCGGCGCGCTGCGCCGCATCATCCCCGAGCACACCAAGCCAGTCGTCGCGAGGCTTTCTGACGAGCGGTGGTTCGTCGTTCGGAATGCGGTCCTGCTGCTCGGGAGTGCGGGCAATGCATCCGTGCTTCCATCGCTCGCCGACGCCTCGCGGCATCCGTCGCCGGAGGTTCGCCGAGAGGTTCCCGACGCGATCGCGTCGGCGGGAGGCCCTGAGGCGGTTCCCTACCTCGTCCGGATGGCGCTCGAAGGAGAGCCCGACCTGCGCTCTCAGGCCGTGAGCTCGCTCGGAACCTTGATGGGACCGGAGGCCGCCGAGGGCCTCGCCGAGGTCGTCCGCGGATCCTCCGATCGCGCGCTTCGGACCCAGGCGCTCGAGCGGCTCGCCGCGCGGCCCGAGGGACGGACGACGCTGGAACCGCTCATCGCCCGCGGGAGCGGCACGCGCCTTCCGTGGCGTCTCCGCCGGTTCATCCGCCGGGCACTCGCGCGTTCATCGGCGGAGGGGCGATGAACGAGCCGCAAGCGGCCGATCCCGAGATCCTCGTCGTCCGAGAGCTGCTGCGGACGATGTCCTCGGGCCGGCAGGTCTACGCGCTGTATCCGGGAGCCCATCCCAAGCGCATGGAGGCTGCGCGCGCCATGGAGGAGCTCGTCCTCAAGCTTCGAGAGATACGGCCGCGTGATCCCGTCCTGTTCGTCACCGACGGCAACTTCTACCTCGGACCGACGCTGCTCGCGTGGGAGTCGCTCACGCTCTACGGGCTCGCGCACGCGTTCGCCGAGGCGGGGGTGCGTTCGCTGGAGTTCCTCCCGAACCCGACGGATCTCGAGATGGACGCCGTGCTGCGGCTCCTTTCCGGCGAGCCGGAGGCGACGAACGAGCTGGTCACCGTCGGCGTGAACCGAGCCGGCCCGGGCACGCAGCCCGACACGCCCGAGAGCACGATGGCCGACCTCCTGCAGAGCTACGCCGCCGGGCTCGACCTTCTCCGAACGACGGCGACGCGATTGCTCGCGGGACGCCCGGCGGACATGAATGCGACGGTCCGGCTCACCGAGCGGATCGCCGATCTCCTTGTGGCGGATCCCGCGCAAGCACTGCTGCTCACGACCGTGAAGTCGTACGACGAGTACACCTACCACCACATGGTGAACGTGTGCATCCTCTCGCTCGCGCTCGCGCGGGCGATCGGACTTTCCAGGGACGATGCCGTCGCGCTGGGGATCGGCGGACTGCTCCACGACGTCGGCAAGGTCAAGGTCCCGTCGGAGATCCTCCAACACGAGGGCGCGCTTGACGAGGAGCAATGGCGCCTGATCCAGCGGCACCCCGTCGACGGCGCCGGGCTCGTCCTCATCACCAGCCGGAACGCGTACCACCCCGCGGTCGCGACGGTCCTCGAGCACCACGCGGCGTTCGACGGCTCCGGATACCCGTCGCTCTCGGGGCGGCGCTCGCCGTCGCTGCCGGCGCGCATCGTCTCGGTCGCGGACTGCTTCGACGCGGTCACGAGCAAGCGCTCGTACCGCAAGCCGGAGGAGCGCCGGCAGGCGCTCAGCATCCTGCAGGCCGGAGCGGGCCGGTCGTTCGACCCGCGCGTGGTCCGCACGTTCGTGCGGATGGTCGGCATCTTCCCCGTGGGCTCGCTCGTCCGCCTTTCGACCGGGGAGGTGGGCGCCGTCGTCCGCAACCACGACCAGCTCCTCGCTCGGCCGATCGTGCGCATGGTCCTGGATGTGAACGGCGCCGAGGCCGAGCCGGTGGAGGTCGACCTTTCTCAAACAGGTTCGGACGGTGAGCCACTGGCGACGGTGGAGCGAAGCGTGGACCCGGCCGAGGTGGGCGTGGACATGCTCTCGCTGCTCGCGTCGGCCCGTTTCGACATCCCGCCTCCGGAGGACACCGGTCCGGGGCTCGTCCACGAGCCGTCGCCGGGAGAGCTGCCTCCGGAGGGGTATGTCGAGGCGCACGACGACATCCCGGCGTTCGACCTCCCGATCGATCCGGACGCCGGCCGCGAGTAGCGCGTCCGGGAAGGTTCCCGGTGGGCACCGGCTAGACTTCGCGCCATGCCGGTCGAGATCGACATCGATCACGTCGCGCGGCTCGCGCGTCTGGAGCTGACGGCCGAGGAGAAGGAGCGACTGCGGGCGCAGCTCGGCCTGATCCTCGAGCACGCTGCGAAGGTCGGGGAGGTCGCTGCCGACGACGTGCCCCCCACTGCGTACGCGATCCCGCGCGCGAACGTCCTTCGACCCGACGTCCGGACCCAGTCGCTTCCACTGCAGGACGTGCTCGCGAACGCGCCCGAGGTCGAGGACGATCGGTTCAAGGTTCCCCGGATCGTGGAGGTCGAGTGACCGAGCTCTGCGACCGGACCGCGACCGAGCTCTCCGCGATGCTCCGCGCCGAAGAGACGTCGAGCGCGAAGATCGCGGCATCGTGCCTCGCGCGGATCGATGCCGTCGAAGGCCGCGTGGAGGCGTTCCTCGCCCGCACCGACGACCTGGCGCAGGCGCAGGCAGGCGCCGCGGACTCCCGCCTGTCCGGCGGCGACGCGCCGGCCGTCGCCGGCATCCCCCTCGCGCTCAAGGACGTGCTCTCGACCCGCGGCATCGCGACGACTTGCGGCTCCAAGATCCTCGAGAATTACGTTCCGCCGTACGACTGCACCGCGTGGGAACGGCTGCAGGCCGACGGCGCGGTGCTCCTCGGAAAGACGAACTGCGACGAGTTCGCGATGGGCTCCTCGAACGAGAACTCCGCGTTCGGGCCGGTGCACAACCCGTGGGATCTCGACACCGTGCCCGGCGGCTCGAGCGGCGGCAGCGCGGCGGCGGTCGCCGCGGGCGAGGCCGTGTGGGCGCTCGGGACGGACACCGGTGGCTCCGTCCGCCAGCCCGCGTCCCTGTGCGGCGTCGTCGGGCTGAAACCGACGTACGGGTTGATCAGCCGGTACGGGTTGATCGCGTTCGCGTCCTCGCTCGACACCGTCGGGACGTTCACGCGAGGGGTTCGCGATGCGGCGCTCCTTCTGTCGTCGATCGCCGGCAAGGACCAGATGGACGCGACGAGCCTCGACACGCCGCGACGCGACTACAGGGAGCGCCTGGACGAAGGCGTTCGCGGGCTCAAGGTCGGCGTCGTTCGCGAGGCGTTCGGCGAGGGCGTCGAGCCCGGCGTCAAGGAGAGCGTCCAGTCCGCCGTCGACCGGCTCGAGGGACTCGGAGCGAGCGTCGGCGAGGTCTCGCTCCCGCACACGGACTACGCGCTCTCGGCGTACTACCTGATCGCGCCGTCCGAGGCGTCCTCGAACCTCGCGCGCTACGACGGCGTGCGGTACGGGCTGCGCGTCCCCGGCTCCGACTCCGTCGAGATGATGACGAAGACGCGCGGCGCCGGGTTCGGCCCCGAGGTGAAGCGGCGGATCATGCTCGGCACGTACGCGTTGTCGGCGGGGTACTACGAGGCCTACTACGGGCAGGCGCAGAAGGTGCGAACGCTCATCATCCGCGATTACGAGGCCGCGTTCGCGAACTTCGACGTGCTGGTGTCGCCCACGTCGCCGACCACGGCGTTCCCGATCGGCGCGAAGGTCGACGACCCGCTCGCGATGTACCTGAACGACGTCTTCACGATCCCGGCGAACCTGTCGGGCATGCCGGCGATCTCGATCCCGAGCGGCCTGGACGAGAAGGGCCTCCCGGTCGGGCTCCAGCTCACGACGCCGGTCCTTCGGGAAGACCTGCTGCTGCGCGCCGCGTTCGCGCTCGAGCAGGCGATCGGGTTCGACGCGCGCCCGGGCCTGCTCGCCGACCTCGCCGCCTAGCGGGCGCTCCGTTCAGGCTACCGCTGCCTGAGGCTCGCCTTCGTTGTCGGCCGTTTCGTCGCGACGTGCGGCGCCGCCGCTCGAGATGATGATCGCGACTGCGATCACGATGACGGCCCCCGCCGCGATCGTTCGGGTCGTCACCGTCTCGTCGAGGATCAGCCAGCCGAGGAACACCGCGACGACCGGGTTCACGTACGCATAGGTCGACACGAGCGAGGTTCGCGCGTTCCGCAGCAGCCAGACATACGAGGTGTACCCGACCCACGACCCGATCGTGATCAGGTACGTGAGCGCGAGGAGCGACGCCGCCGAGAAGTTCTCGAACCGGATCAGCGGGATCTCGCCTCGGAGCACGCCGGCGATCACGAGGATCGCGCCGCCGACCATCATCTCCATCCCCGCGCCGACGAGTGGCCGTTTCGGCAGCGGGGCGTTCCGCGAGTAGAGGGACCCGCTCGTCCACGAAAGGCTGGCGAGGACCCCGATGAGCATCCCCGAGAGCGGCACCCCGGCGTCGAGCCCCGCCACGCCGATCAGCAGGGCGGCGCCGCCGAAGCCGAGGATCAGCCCGAACGTCGTGACCCATCCGACGCGACGCTGCAGCAGCACTCGGTCGACGAGCGCCATCCACAACGGGACGAGCGCGATGATGAGCGAGATGATCCCGGAGGGCAGGGTGACCTCGGCGAGCACGACGAGGCCGTTGCCTCCCGCGACGAGCCCCGCGCCCACGAGGCCGGCGGCGACCCAGTTGGTGCGGGTCGGGCGGTCGCCCTTCACGTCGCCGCGGCGCACGCTTACGGCGTACAGGACGGCACCCGCGATGAGGAAGCGGATGCCGGCGGCGATGAGCGGCGGTAGCGTCTCGTTGGAGACCCGGATCGCCAGGTACGTGGTGCCCCAGATGAGGTAGACGGCCGACAGCGCGGTCCAGATCAAGGTGGGAGAGGCGCGGAGATCATGATCGTGTCCCGCCCGCGGCATGAGCATCACCTTAGGACGCCTCGGGTCCAACGTCACCGCCTTATTGGTCCTAGCCGGTTACCGATTGGACTGCGCGCGTCGCGAGCCCAGCCCGTCGATGGAACGCCCGCCGGCGGGCTCGCGTGAGATCGCGGAGCGAGGTCGGCGACGTTCGATAGGCTTCGCCGACATGGCCGCGTACGAATCCGTGATCGGTCTGGAGTGCCACGTCGAGCTCTCGACCGACACGAAGATGTTCTGCGGCTGCCGCAACGAGTTCGGTGCCCCGCCGAACACGAGCGTGTGCCCGGTGTGCCTGGGGCTCCCCGGGTCCCTGCCGGTGCCGAACGAGAAGGCGATCGAGTACATCACCCGGATCGGCCTCGCCCTGAACTGCGAGATCGCTCCGGCGTCCCTGTTCCACCGGAAGAACTACTTCTATCCGGACATGCCGAAGGACTACCAGATCAGCCAGTACGACCTGCCGATCTGCGTCGGGGGGCACCTCGAGGTCGAGGTCGACGGCCGGGCCCGCCGCGTCCAGATCACCCGCGCGCACATGGAGGAGGACACGGGCAAGACCACGCACGTGGGTCAGTCGGGCCGCATCGGCCAGGCCGACCACGCCCTGATCGACTACAACCGGGCCGGCGTTCCGCTCGTCGAGGTCGTGAGCGAGCCCGACATGCACTCGGCCGAGGAGGCGCGGGCGTACCTGACCGAGCTCCGCGCGACGCTCGAGGCGCTGGGCGTCTCGGATGTGCGGATGGAGGAGGGCTCCCTCCGGTGCGACGCGAACATCTCGACCCGCCCGGTGGGGGAGACGACGCTGGGGACCAAGGTCGAGATCAAGAACCTCAACTCCATCCGCTCGCTCGAACGCGCGCTGCGGTACGAGGAGGAACGGCAGCGGCGAGCCCTCGACGCGGGTGAGCCGCTCCGGCAGGAGACGCGTCACTTCGACGAGGAGACCGGGGCGACGCACACGCTCCGCTCCAAGGAGGAGGCGTTCGACTACCGCTACTTCCCGGAGCCGGACCTGACGCCGCTCGCCCCGGAACCGGCCTGGGTGTTGGAGTTGCGCGCGTCGCTCCCGGAGCTCCCGGCGGCAAGGCGGCTGCGATACGTCTCGGCGCTCGGCCTCAAGCCCGAGCAGGCGCGCATCCTCACCTCATCCACGACGGCGGCGAGGTTCTTCGAGGAGACGGTGGCTCTCGGAGCGGACGCCTCGGCAGCGGCGAACTGGGTGACGCAGGATCTGGCCGGGTTGCTCAACAAGGCCAAGCTCGAGCTCGAGGACACCAAGGTGACCCCGCGGCACGTCGCCGACCTCGTTCGTCTGATCCGGGAGCAGACGATCTCGCAGTCGGGCGCGAAGCCCGTGCTCGAGGAGGCCTTCGAGACGGGCGACGACGTCGAGGCGATCGTGGAACGGCGCGGCCTGACGCAGGTCACGGACACCTCGGCGCTCGAGGCGTGGGTGGACGAGGCGATCGCCGAGAACCCCGGGCCGGTCGAGCAGTTCCGCAGCGGCAAGGAGGGCGCGTTGAACGCGGTCCTCGGCCAGGTGATGAAGAAGTCGCGCGGTTCCGCCAACCCCCAGGCCGTCCGCGAGCTGCTGCTCCAGCGTCTTTCCCGGGGTTGAGCCGGACGGGCCGTTGAGGGTCGACCACACCCGGCCCCGGCGCTATCCGTGGTGGCAGTTGATCCTGCTCGGCCTCGTCGGGCTGATCGAGACGATCTTCCGGCCCCTCGGCCGGATGTGGCGGTCGACCGAACCGCTCGACAGCTACGGGCTCGCGCACCTCGCGAGCGTGGCCGGCGATGCCTTCGTCGCGATCTCGCTCGCCGGGTCGGTCTTCTTCGACGTCCCCATCGGCGAGGCCAAGGGAGAGGTCGCGATCTACCTCGCGCTCACGATGGCGCCGCTCGCGCTCGCCGGGCCGTTGCTCGTGCCGCTGCTCGACCGCGCGGGACCGCGACGCGCGATCTCGTTCGTGGCCGCCCTCGGCCGTGCCGTGGTGTGCGTGTACGCGGCGTCGAAGTTCGGATCGCTGCTGCTCTACCCGTCGGCGTTCCTGCTCCTGGCGCTCTCCAAGGTGCACGCCATCACGAAGACCGGCCTCACGATGGCGTACGCGGGCCCGAACGAGGGGCTCGTCCGCGCCAACGCCCGGCTGGGGCGGATCGGCGTCGGCGGCGCGCTGCTCGCCGGCGGGCCGGCGCTCCTGCTGCTCCGGTTCGGCGGGTCGAAGGCCACGCTGATCGCGGCGGCGGCCGTGTACGGGGTCGCGGCGGCGCTCAACCTTCGCCTCCCGCATCCGCGCGTTCGGGGCGGCGGAGCCAAGGTCACTCGGACCGGCGCGATCGCCGCCCTCGCCGCGCCGGCGATCGGTGCGGCCGGTCTGCGGGCCGCGACCGGCTTCCTGCTGTTCGCGCTCGCGTTCGCGCTTCGCGGGAGCGGCGAGCCGACGTGGTGGTTCGGCGTGCTCGCGGCGGCGGGAGCGATCGGGAGCTTCGTCGGCGACCTGGTCGCGCCGCGGCTTCCCTCCTCGCTCCGAGAGGAGGCGGTCGTCGTGGCGTGCATCGCCGCGGCCGGTGTCGGAGCGGTCCTGGCGTTCGTCGCGTTCTCACTTCCGGTGTTGATCGTGTTCGGCATCGTCGTGGGGGCATCGGCCGAGCTCGGCCGGCTCGCCTTCCAGAGCCTGATGCAGCGCCTCGCCCCCGGTGGGGCGCACGGCCGCGTGTTCGTGCGGTACGAGCTGATCTTCCAGCTCGCCTGGGTCGCCGGCGCGCTCATCCCCGCGATGCTGCCGATCGACTTCCGCGGCGGGTTCCTGATCCTGGCGATCCTGTACCTCGTCGCGGGCATCGGCTACATGACCCCGGACGTCGTCGCCCGCCTGCGGGCGTGAACCCCCGGCCGCGACGGGTGCGATAGGCTGCGGCACCGTTCGGGACGTGGGCGTGACGTGCGGATCACGGGTCCCGCGGATGCGAGCACGACGGGAGGAGGGACCGGGCATGGGGGAGTGGGTCAAGGTCGGGCCGGCGGACGACGTACCCGAAGGCGAGATGAGGTCGTACACCATCCGCGAGCGCATCATCGCGATCGCCAACGTCGAGGGCGACCTGCATGCGTTCGACGACGTCTGCACGCATCAGCAGTGCTCGCTGGCCGAAGGGGAGTTGGACGGCCCCACGGTCGAGTGTCCGTGCCACGGCAGCCAGTTCGACGTCACGACCGGAGAGGTCATCAACGGTCCCGCCTCGGACCCGGTCGACGTGTTCCAGATCCAGGCACAGGACGGCGAGCTCCAGGTCCTCATCAACCAGACGTGACTGCCGTCGTCATCGTCGGCGGGGGAGAAGCCGGTGCGACCACCGCCGGCGCGCTACGGGACCAAGGCTTCGACGGCCAGATCGTCCTGATCGGCGAGGAGCCGATGCCCCCGTACGAGCGTCCCCCGCTCTCGAAGGAGTACCTGCGCGGCGAATCGGGCCACCAGTTCGTTCGCCCCACGGAGTGGTACGCCGACAACGACGTGGATGCGCGCTTCGGCGTTCGCGCCGAGCGGGTGAACGCCGCGGACCGCGTGATCGAGCTCGCCGGCGGAGATCGCGTGGCGTTCGACCACGCCGTGATCGCGACCGGGTCGAAGAACCGCAGGTTCCCGATCCCGGGGCTCGACCTCCCCGGCGTCCTCGATCTTCGCTTCGCTCCCGACAGCGATGCGATCCGCGAGGCCGCGAAGACCGGCTCCAAGGCCGTCCTCGTCGGGATGGGTTTCATCGGGGCCGAGGTCGCCGCATCGCTCCGGCAGCTGGGGCTCGACGTCACCGTCGTCGAGTTCGCGGCGTGCCCGCTCGAGCGGGTGCTCGGGCCGGAGCTCGGCCGCTCGATCGAGGCCCTGCATCGCGACCACGGCGTCGAGATGTTCTTCCACGACGGGGCGGAACGGTTCGAGGGCGACGGCCGCTTCGAGACGCTGGTCACCAAGGAAGGGAGAAGGATCGAAGGCGATTTCGCGGTCGTCGGGGTCGGAGTCGAGCCCGTCACCGACGTCGCCGAGGCCGGAGGGGTGCCGACCGACAACGGCATCCCGGTGGACGGGTTGCTCCGGACGTCGATCGAGGGTGTCTGGGCGATCGGCGATGTGGCGCGTCACGACCATCCCGTGTTCGGTCCGATCCGCGTAGAGCACTTCGACAACGCGGTGAAGATGGGCGAGCACGTCGCGAAGGGCATCCTCGGGTCGGACGCGGTCTTCGACGACGCCCACTGGTTCTGGTCCGACCAGTACGACGCGCAGATCCAGATGTCGGGCTTCGCGACCGAGTGGGATCAGACGGTGATCCGCGGCAACATCGAGGAACGAAGCTTCGTCGCGTTCCTCCTCGAGGAGGGGCAGCTGCTCTCGGTGTTCAGCATGAACTGGAAGCTCGACGTGCGGCGCTCCATGCCGTTGATCAAGGCG
>JBBDWS010000130.1:5631-14146 GCA_040902755.1 Actinomycetota bacterium | reverse complement strand
CCCGCGACCCCCACCTTGGCAAGGTGGTGCTCTACCACTGAGCCACGTCCGCGCGGTGCCCATCGAGTCTAGAAGAGCGGGCGGGAGAGCTTCAACCGGCGGGTTCCAGGCAGGATTCCGCGGAGCCTCAGGAGGTGCCTGTGGAGCCGAACCCACCCTCGCCGCGCGTCGAAGGCGGGAGCTCGCCGACCCAGACCGGGTCGAGGTCCGGGACGGCAACGAGCACCAACTGGGCGATCCGATCCCCGCGCGCGATCTTCACCGGTTCGTTCCGATCCAGGTTCACCACGGCGCAGATCACCTCGCCCCGGTAGCCGGCGTCGATCAGGCCGGGGGCGTTCGCCATCGTGAGCCCGTACGCGCTGGCGAGGCCGCTCCTCGGCAGCACGAGCCCCGCGTAGCCATCCGGGATCGCGACCGCCAGGCCGGTCGGAACCATCGCCCGCTCCCCAGGCCCGACGTCGATGTCGACGGCCGACCGCAGGTCCAGGCCCGCGTCGCCGAGATGCGCCCGCTCCGGCAACACGGCCTCGGGGTCGACCCGGGCGAACGGCAGCTCTTTCACGCCGGCTCGACGAGCTCGAGACGATTCCCGAACGGATCGCGGACGTGGAACCGGCGGTAGCCCTCGAGCTGCACGTCCTCGTCGAGCCGGTACCCGGCGGCGTCGAGCTTCTCCCGGAGCTCGTCGAGCCCGTTCACCAGGAACGCCGGGTGCGCCTTGCGAGCCGGCGAGAAGCCCTCGCGCTCGACGCCGAGGTGGAGCTCCAGTGACCCGGAGCGGAACCACAGTCCCCCGCGCGGCGCGAGCTCGCTCGGCTTGGGGACCTCGGGCAGACCGAGGAGCTCGCCGTAGAACGTGCGCCCCGCATCTTCTTCGCCGGCGGGCATCGCCAGCTGGATGTGATGGATCGCGGTGAGCTCGTACGCCATCGTCGCGCGGAGCCTACCGAACGGCGCCATCCGGAGCGAAGGCCCCGGCCGGCCACTCCCGTTCCGTTCGGAAGGACCCTATGAGCAGCCGCTCGTCGACCCGCAGCTCGGGCAGACGTAGCAGCTTCCCGCGGGCTGCATCTTCGAGCCGCACGAGTAGCAGAGCGGAGCGTCGGCGGCGTGCGCCTCGGGCTTCGGCTGCAGGTCGAGCGGCTGCGGCGCCGGCAGCGGGGCCTCGGCCTTGACCGCCTCGACGACGGCCTCCACCGTGGTGCCGAGCTTTTCCGCGGCCTCGGCGGCCACCGTCGCCTTGCGCTCGTCGATCGAGCGGATCCCGAGCGCCTCGCGCTGCTCGATCGGCAGGTAGTCGAGCGCCAGTCGCCGGAACACGTAGTCCACGAGCGAGGTGGCGAACCGGATGTCTGGGTCGTTCGTCATCCCGCTCGGCTCGAACTTCATGTTGATGAACTTCGTAACGAAGGACTCGAGCGGCACCCCGTACTGAAGGCCGATCGAGACGGCGATCGCGAACGCGTCCATGACGCCCGACAACGTCGAGCCCTGCTTCGAGGTCTTCAGGAAGATCTCGCCGAGGCCGTCATCCGGATAGGAACCCGCCGTGATGTAGCCCTCGGCGTCTCCGACCTGGTACGAGCGCGTCGTCGAGGGCCGGACCGATGGCAGCCGCCTGCGGACGGGCGTGGCGAGCTCTGCCGGTTCCGGCGCGGCCGCGGCGGTCTTGCTCTTGTCGGCCGAGAGCGGCTGCGCGACCTTGCAGTTGTCCCGGTAGATCGCGACCGCCTTCAGGCCGAGCTTCCACGACTCGACGAAGAGCTGCTCGACCTCCTCGACCGTGGCCTGCTCGGGCATGTTCACGGTCTTGCTGATCGCGCCGGAGATGAACGGCTGGGCCGCCGCCATCATCCGCACGTGGCCCATGTAGTGGATCGGCTCGGCGCCCATCGCCGTGTCGAACACCGCGTAATGCTCCTGCTTGAGGTGCGGCGCATCGGCGACGGAGTTGTGCTCGGCGATGTAGGCGACGACGTCGTCGACCTGTGCGTGGTCGTAGCCGAGGCGATCGAGCGCGCGAGGCACGGTCTGGTTCACGAACTGCATCGTGCCGCCGCCGACGAGCTTCTTCGTCTTGACGAGCGCGAGCTCGGGCTCGATGCCGGTGGTGTCGCAGTCCATCATCAGGCCGATCGTCCCGGTCGGAGCGAGCACGGTCGCCTGCGCGTTCCGGTACCCGTGCTTGGCGCCGAACGCAATCGCGTCGTCCCAGGACTGCTTTGCCGCCGACAGGAGCGCCTCGGGCACGTGCTCCCCGTCGATCTCGTCCACCGCCGCGCGGTGCTTGCGCATCACGCGGAGCATCGCGTCCGCGTTCGGCTCGTAGCCCTCGAACGGACCCGTCACCTCGGCGATGCGCGCGCTGGTCCGATAGGCCTGGCCGGTCATCAGGGCGGTGATCGCCCCGGCCCACGACCGCCCGGCGTCCGAGTCGTACGGGAGGCCGCGCGCCATCAGGAGCGCGCCGAGGTTCGCGTAGCCCAGGCCGAGCTGGCGGAACGCCCGCGCGTTCGTCCCGATCCTCTCGGTCGGGTAGTCCGAGTTGCCGACGAGGATCTCCTGCGCGGTGAACATGACGTCCACCGCCTTGCGGAACGCCTTCACGTCGAAGGTGCCGGCCTCGTCGATGAACTTCATGAGGTTGAGCGACGCGAGGTTGCAGGCGCTGTTGTCCAGGTGCATGTACTCCGAGCAGGGGTTGCTCGCGTTGATCCGTCCCGTGGCCGGACACGTGTGCCAATCGTTGATCGTCGTGTCATACTGCATGCCCGGGTCGGCGCACTGCCAGGCGGCCTCCGCGATCTCCCGCATGAGGTCGCGGGCCCGAAGGGTGTCCGTCGCGAAGTCGCCCGTCACCGCCTTGAGCTTCCAGTCCTGATCGGCCTCGAACGCCTTCATGAACTCATCGGTCACGCGCACCGAGTTGTTGGCGTTCTGATACTGGATCGAATAGCTGTCCCTGCCGTCCAGGTCCATGTCGAAACCGGCGTCGCGAAGGGCACGGGCCTTGCGCTCCTCGACCGCCTTGCACCAGATGAAGTCGCGAACGTCGGGGTGGTCGACGTTCAGGATGACCATCTTCGCGGCGCGGCGGGTCTTGCCCCCGGACTTGATCGTGCCGGCGCTCGCATCCGCACCTCGCATGAAGCTGACCGGCCCCGAGGCCGTGCCGCCGCCCGCAAGTGGCTCCTTGCTGGAGCGGATCTTGCTGAGGTTGATCCCGGACCCCGATCCGCCCTTGAAGATCGTTCCCTCTTCGACGTACCAGTTGAGGATCGAGGACATGCGGTCGTCGACGTCGAGGATGAAGCACGCGGAGCACTGCTGCGGCGTGTCGGGAACGCCCACGTTGAACCACACCGGGGAGTTGAACGCCGCCTTCTGGTTCACGAGCAGATGGCTGAGCTCTTCGGAGAACACTCGCGCGTCGTCCTCGCTGGCGAAGTACGCGTCCTTCTTGCCCCAGGTCGTGATCGAGTCGACGATCCTTCCGACGAGGTGACGGACGCTCCATTCACGCTGCGGCGTCCCGAGATGACCGCGGAAGTACTTCTGCGAGACGATGTTCGTTGCGTTCTGCGACCAGGTGACGGGGAAGTCCACCTCGCGCTGCTCGAACGCGTTGCCGCCCTCCTTGTAGTTCGGGATCACGGCATCGCGGAGCTCCCATCCGATCTCGTCGAACGGGTGCACGCCTTCCTTGGTGAAGTACCGCTTGAACGTCAGGCCATCACGGATGACCTGGACGTCCCCCTCCTTGGTCGCCACGAGTACCCCCCTTCCATCTGGCTGGCTTCCTGCCGGCCGTGCGGCCGGTTTCCAACAGGTGGGGAAGAACGTGTGGATAACTACAGGCTTGTGATTCAACACCTCGGAACCGGCGGCGTCAAGACCAGTTACCAGGATATCTAGCGGTAGCGCCCACCGTCGACCACTACATATAGTGGGTTACCGGGTCCGGCGTTTCGCGGTCTCTTTCGGGACCAGCGCTCCGAGCTCGCGCTCGAAGTCTCCCAGCTCCTGGAAGTCCTTGTAGACGCTCGCGAACCGCACGTAGGCGACGTGGTCGAGCTTCTGCAGTCCCTGGAGCACCTCGAGGCCGACCTGTTGGGACGTGATCTCGGGCCCCTTGCGCCGCAGGCGCTGCTCCACCCGGCTCGCCAGGCGCTCCACCTGCTCATCGGTGACCGGGCGGTTCGCGAGGGCCTTGTGGATCCCCGCGACCATCTTCTGGCGGTCCCAGGGCTCCCGGGTGTCGTCGCGTTTCACGACGATCACGCCGGCCCCCTCCAAACGCTCGTACGTCGTGAACCTCCGGCCGCACGACAGGCATTGGCGCCTCCGCCGGATCGCCTCCTCGCGCTCGGCGGGGCGGGAGTCCACGACCTTGTCCTCCGCATGACCGCACCACGGACACCGCACCGCATCACCCCAACATGTAGTAGCCGAGGGCACCGTACGAGCGAGACGTTGGCCCGTCAACGGGGTGTTCTCAGAACCCCCTGACCCAACGGTTTCCGGCGTTTCCAGCCGACCTCCCACAGGTTACGAGGGGTAGTAGAACTACCGATGCGAGTCGACCGGCGGGTTCCACGTTTCTCCCGATGCCCTGACGTGGGCTGCCACCTACGTTCATCACGAGGCCAAGGCGGCCCACGAGGGAGGGATCATGAGCGAGCACCCGAACGTGGCGGTGATCAACCGCATGACGAAGGCGGTCTTCGAGAACGACCGGGACACGTTGTCTGAGCTGTTCACCGACGACATGATCTTCCACGTCCGAGGACCCCTTCCGCGGCCCGGCGACCACGAGGGCGTGGCCGGCTTCCTCGGGGCTATGGGCGCCCTCTTCGAGCTGACGGGCGGTGACGTGAAGATCGAGCAACTGTTCTGCATCGCCGACGGACGGTGGGCGGCTGAGTGGGAGAACGCGGTCCTTGGACGCAACGAGCGCACGCTCGAAACGAACAACATGTTCGTCTACCGGTTCGAAGGCGAACGGATCGCTGAACTGTGGATGATCAGCGCCGCGCCCGCCGGAAGCGGATCGTTCTGGGATTGACCACCCGGGGCGCCGACTCACAGCATCCGCGGCCCGTATGAACGAGACTCTGCCCATGGGCGACGGGGTCGATCGGGGCCGAGATGCCTTCGACCGCCATGCGTGGCGCGGCGCGTACGAGCACCTCTCCGCGGCGGCGCGGGTCGAGCCGCTCGAGGTCGAGGATCTCGAGCGGCTCGCGTCCGCTGCGTACCTCGCCGGGTACGGCGAGGAAAGCTCGGACGTGTGGGCTCAGGCTCACAAGGAGTGCGCGCGCATCGGAGAGGTCGCCCGGGCCGCACGGTGCGCGTTCTGGCTCGCCTTCGCGCTGTTGAACAACGGCGAGTTGGCTCGGGGCGGAGGCTGGGTCGACCGCGCGCAGCGCCTGCTCGACGATCGCAATCTCGACTGTGTCGAGCAGGGCTACCTGCGCTACGCCGCTTCCCTGCGCGCGGTGTTTTCCGGTGATGTCGCCACCGCGCTCGCCGGTTTCGGCGAGGCCGTCGCGATGGGCGACCGCTACCGAGATCCTGAGCTCACGACGCTCGCACGGATCGGCCAGGGCAGGTGTCTGATCTACCTCGGCGAGATCGACAGCGGCGTCGCCTTGCTCGATGAAGCGATGGTCGCTGTCGGCGCGAGCGAGGTGTCACCGATCGCGATGGGCGACGCGTACTGCACGGTGATCGAGGGTTGCCACGAGCTGTTCGACTTCCGGCGAGCCAAGGAGTGGACGGCTGCACTCAGTCGGTGGTGCGACGCACAGCCTGAGCTCGTGCTGTACCGCGGCGAGTGTTTCGTGCACCGGGCCGAGATCATGCTACTGCACGGCACATGGTCGGATGCGCTGGAGGAGCTGGAGCTCGCTCTCGGCCGGCTCGCTGATCCCACGAGCCAGCGGATCCTCGGTGCGGCATCGTATCTACGCGGCGAGCTCCAGCGCCTGCGTGGCGAGTTCGCGGAGGCGGACCGTTCCTATCGCGCTGCCCACGAAGCAGGCCGCGAGCCGCAACCGGGTCTCGCGTTGCTGCGCTTGGCTCAGGGGCGGGTTGACGTCGCCGACGCCACGATCCGCAGGGCGCTTGGCGAGGCTGAGGACCCGATCACGCGAGTGTCGATGCTGGGCCCCTTCGTCGAGATCGTCGTGGCCGCGGGCGACGTGGAAGCGGCCCGCGTCGGGGCTGACGAGCTGGCCGTCCTCGCCGCCACCCTGAACCAGCCGTTCCTTCAAGCCCTCGCAGCACACATGTCCGGCGTGGTGCTCCTGGCTGAGGGGGATGCTCCGGCAGCGTTGGTGTCCCTGCGCCGGGCGTGGACGGTCTGGCGCGACATCGAGGCGCCGCACGAAGCCGCCCGAGCGCGAGTTGTCATCGCGCTCGCGTGCCGAGCGCTGGGCGACGCCGACGGCGCCGAGATGGAGCTCGATGCCGCCCGCCAGGTGTTCGCAGGCCTGGGAGCTGCACCGGACCTGACATGGGCCGACTCCATGTCCACGCCGGATCACCGAACGGTTCCAGGCGGTCTCACGGCACGCGAGCTCGAGGTGCTCGCGCTCGTCGCTCAGGCCATGACGAACAGGCAGATCGCCAACCAGCTCTTCATCAGCGAGAAGACGGTCGCGAGCCACCTGAGCCATATCTTTACCAAGCTTGGTCTGTCGTCGCGGGCAGCCGCCACCGCATACGCCTACGAGCATGGCCTCACCGCGAAGTCGTCTCAGCTGCGATAGCCGGGAGGTCTCTACCTGCCCAGGGATGAAGGCCGGTGGCTACGATGTCCCGAGACATCTGTCCATGATGTCCCGCGACATCACACGGTCGGTCGGTGGGTTCGTCAACCGGCGGACGGGACGAGCAGGGTCTGACCGGGAACGATCGCTCCCGGATCCACGCCGTTGGCCGCCGCGATGGCGTCCACCAGCGGTCGAGGGTCCTCTCCTGGGGCGACGCCCCGGGCGATCGACCACAGCGTGTCGCCTTCGCGGACGACGTAGCTGGCGCGCGATGCGAGCCCGGGGCCTTGGTCCCCCGCGACGATGCGCCCCAGGGGCCCTGCCCACACTCCGGCGACGAGCGCAAGTGACATCGTGAACGCCAGCCGGCGCCTTCGTCTGTATATCCGAACGCCCGTTCGGGTCATGCACTCACCCTATCGAACGCCTGTTCGGAGTCAAGTCCCGGAACCGAACATATGTTTGATTGCCTCCTCGGCGCGTGCTAGGTTCCCCGGAGCCTAGGAGGGGGCACTGACATGGCACAGACCGAGCTCACGCCGCGGCAACGCCGCATCTTGGATTTCATCTCGGGGACCGTTCGCGAGCAGGGGTATCCCCCCACCGTGCGCGAGATCGGCGAGGCGGTCGGCCTCACCTCCTCTTCGAGCGTCCACGCGCAGCTCGCGAACCTGGAGCGCCGTGGCCTGCTCCACAAGGACGCCACGAAACCCCGCGCTATGACCCTGTCCGAGCCGAGGATGGACGGCGTCGTCGTGCCGATCCTTGGCAAGGTCGCGGCCGGCGCGCCGACCCTGGCCGAGGAACACGTCGAGGACTACCTGACCGTGCCGACGTCGTTCGCGCCCGGCGCCGATCTCTTCGCCCTGAAGGTCCACGGGGACTCGATGGTGGGCGCGGGGATCCTCGACGGCGACGTCGTCGTCGTGCAGAGCCGCTCCGACGCGGCCAGCGGCGACATCGTGGTGGCGCTCCTGCCGGGCCCCGCGGAGCCCGAGGCCACCGTCAAGCGGCTCAAGCGCGAGCGGAACCGCGTCATGCTCGTCCCGGAGAACCCCCGGCTCGAGCCGTTCGAGATGGACCCCGAGGGCCGCATCCTCGGCACGGTGGTGACCGTCCTGCGCAGGCTCTAGGCTCGCGCGAACGACAACCACCGGAGGGTCCATGTCCGACCAGCAGACCTCGACGGCGCTCGAGAGCCAGATCGCGTCGCAACCCGAAGAGCTCGAACGTCTGCTCTTCCAGCCAATCCCCGACGAGACCGTGGAGCGCCTGCGACAGGCGCACCGGATCTGGGTCGTGGGCACGGGGACCAGCCAGCACGCGGCGGAGCTCGGCGCCGGGATGCTCCACGAAGCCGGCCGGGCCGCGTACGCGGTGAGCTCGATGCACTTCGTGAACTGGGCGCCGCCGATCGATCCGCACGACGGCGTGATCCTCATCAGCCATAACGCCGGCACGGAGACGTCGTACGCCGCGGCGGCCTGGGCCGTCGCGTCCAAGGCCGGCGTCCGGATGGTTCCGATCACGCGCCGTGGAGGCGCGATGCCGGACGCGATCCAGACGGTGAACAAGGAGACGTCGCACACCTTCACGGTGAGCTACACCGCTGTCCTGTTGCTCCTCGCCCGGCTCGCGAATGAGCTCGGAGCCGAGGCCTTCGACCAGGGGACACTCGTCCGCGTTCCGCACGCGGTGCGCGACGCGATCGCGGACCCGGGAACGACGGAGATCGC
>JBBDWS010000130.1:1505-5531 GCA_040902755.1 Actinomycetota bacterium | reverse complement strand
CTGCCGCCGGTCCTGGCGCAGATCCCGCTCGTCGTCCGGCTGCAGCTGCTGGCGCTCCGGTTCGCGAACGAACGGGGCTTCGATCCCGATCTCGCGATCGAACGCGCGTGGGCCGACGAGGGACTCTGGACGATCGGGTCGCCGGCACCCGCAAGCTGACGGCCGCCCAGACCCGCCGTGCGGATCCTGCCTCGGCTTTCCGGCGTCGGCTATCCAGCGTCGGCGCGGGCGCCCTGCTGGAGGCGGAACGGCTGCACCGTCGAGAACTCCCGCTCCCCCACTCGAGCGCGAACGAGCGTCCCGTCCTCGCGAGCGTCCTCCGACAGGACCGCGGCGGCGCGATGCAGGAGCGCGGTCACGTCCTCCCGGCCGTACGGCACGAGGAGCAACACCTCGATCGGGAAACGCGGGAGCGCCGTCTCGATCGTCTCCATCAGCTCGTCCAGACCCTCGCCGGTGCGCGCCGAGATCGCCACGGCCGGGCCGTCGATGCGTGCGAGAGCCCGAGCCCGCTCGTGCTCGGACACCCGATCCACCTTGTTGAGCGCCACGGCCTCCGGGATCCCTGAGGCCCCGATCTCGTGCAGGACCGTCCGCACGGCTTCGATCTGGCGGAGGAGATCGGGCGAGCAGGCATCGGCGACGTGCAGGATCAACGTCGCGCGGGCAACCTCCTCCAGGGTGGAACGGAACGCCTCGACCAGGTCGTGGGGCAGCTTGCTCACGAAGCCGACGGTGTCGGAGAGCGTGGCCGCGCGTCCGCTCGGAAGTCGGATCCGCCGTACGGTGGGATCGAGCGTCGCGAACAGCTGGTTAGCGACCACGACGTCGGAGCCCGTCAGCGCGTTCATGAGCGTGGACTTGCCGGCGTTCGTGTACCCGGCGATCGCGATCTGCGGCACGCCGGAGCGTTCGCGGCTGGAACGCTTCACGTCGCGCGTGCGCGTGAGCTCCTTCAGGTCCTTGCGGAGCTTCGAGATCCGCCGCCGGATGTGCTGGCGGTCGATCTCGAGCTTCGTCTCACCGGGTCCGCGCCGCGTCCCGATGCCACCGCCCATCCGGCTCATCGCCTCGCCCCAGCCCCGCAGGCGCGGCAACAGGTAGTTGAGCTGGGCGAGCTCGACCTGCGCCTTGCCCTCGCGGCTGCGTGCGTGCAGCGCGAAGATGTCCAGGATCAGCGCGGTCCGGTCGATCACCTTGACCTTCAGGCGCTCCTCCAGGTTGCGGAGCTGACCCGGCGTGAGCTCGTCGTCCAGGATCACGGCCTCGGCGCCGGTGCGGTGCAACGCTTGATGGACCTCGTCGAGCTTGCCCTTGCCGACGAAGGTCGCGGGGTTCGGGTCCTGGCGCGTCTGCAGGACACGCGCCACGGGCTCGGCTCCGGCGCTGTCGGCGAGCGCGGCGAGCTCATCCAGGTCCGACTCCTCCAGGCCTCTTCCGACGCCGACGAGGACCGCTTTCTCCGTGACGCGTGGACGCCACGTCGCCGCGAGCGGCGACTCGAGCGTGGACGTGTCGTGGGTCCCGCGCGGCTTCTTGCGGCCGTCCTGCGACATCAGGCGACCGCGGGGGTGTGTCGCGGCTTCAGGAGAGCGCCTTCCCGATGCGCTCCATGGCCTCCGAGAGCCGGTCGTCCGGCACCGTGAGCGAGAAACGGACGTATCCCTCGCCCAGGTCCCCGTAGCCGTTGCCCGGCGCCACGAAGACGCCGACGTCGTCGAGCAGCCGGTCGGCGAAGCCCACCGACGTCTCACCCTCGGGCACGGGAGCCCAGACATAGCACGATCCGAGCGGCGGCTTCAGGGACCAACCGAGCTCGTTCAGCATCCCGACGACGAGGTCGCGCCGTCGTTGGTAGATCGCGCGGAGCTCGTCGAGGTGATCCTGCGGGCCTTGCAGGGCGGCGATCGCCGCACGCTGGATCGCGGTGAACTGTCCGCTGTCGAGGTTCGTCTTGACCACGCCGAGCGCGTCGATCGCCTCCGCGGATCCGACCGCCCAGCCGATCCGCCATCCCGTCATGTTGTACGACTTCGACGTCGAGCCGAACTCGAGCGCGACGTCTTTCGCGCCCGGGACCTGGAGCACGGACGGCGCGACGTACCCGTCGAAGGTGATCTCGCAGTAGGCGGCGTCGTGGAGCAACAGCACGTCGTGCGCCCGGCTGAAGGCCACCGCTTCCTCGAGCGTGTTGAGATCCGCCACGGCGGCCGTCGGGTTGGCGGGGAATCCGAGCCACATCGTCTTCGTGCGCTCGCTCACCGCCGCCTTCGAGAGATCCGGCACGAACCCGCGCTCGGCGAGTGCCGGCAGCGAAACCGGCGTTCCACCGGCGAGACGCACGGAGGCGGCGTAGACCGGGTAGCCGGGATCGGGGACCAAGGCCTCGTCCCCGGGGTCCACGTAGGCGAACGCGATGTGCCCGATCCCCTCCTTCGAGCCGATCAGCGCCATCACCTCGGTCTCCGGATCGATCTCGACGCCGAAGCGACGGCCGTACCAGGCCGCCACCGCGCTGCGGAACTCGATCGACCCGTAGTAGCTCGGGTACCGGTGCGTGGCCGGATCGGCGACCGCTTCGCGCATCGCCTCGACGACGTGCTCGGGCGTTGGCATGTCCGGATCGCCGACGCCGAGGGAGATCACGTCGACCCCTTCCGCGCGCTTGGCGGCCAGCTTGCGGTCGAGTGAAGCGAACAGGTACGGGGGGAGGGTCTCGATCCGTTTGGCGCCCCTCAACGGCCCAGGCCTCTGGCGGCGAGCCACGCCTCGTCGATCGTCGCTTCGAAGACCCGCTCCGCGGGACCGGTCAGGAAGATCTCGTCCGCCATGCGCTCGACGAGGAGGGTCCCACCCGGGAACCGGACCTCCGCGCGCGCGGGGACGAGCCCGGCTTCGTTCGCCGCGACGAGCGCCGCGCACGCGCCGGTGCCGCACGCCATCGTCTCGCCCGAACCCCGCTCCCAGACCCGGGCCTTCACCCCGCCGTCGAGCGCGGCGACGAACTCCACATTCGTCTTCTCGGGGAACCGCGCGTCGTGCTCGATGCGCGGGCCGATCGCGCGGACGTCGACGTCGTCCGGGTCCTCCTCGACGAAGAGCACGAGGTGGGGGTTGCCCATCGAGACCGCCGTCGCCTTGTAGGTGCGGCCGTCGACCTCGAAGGGCTCGGTCAGGAACGACTCGTCGGCCGGCCCATCCATCGGGATGTCGCGGCGCGCGAAGGCCGGAGGCCCCATGCCGACCGTCACATTCCGAACGACGGCGCCGTCGACGTCAAGGGAGAGGTGTTTCCTGCCGTCCCGGCTGCCGACCTCGAGCTCCGTCGCCGTTGTGAACCCGCGGTCGTACACGAGCTTGCCCAGACAGCGGATCCCGTTCCCGCACATCTCGGCGAGCGAGCCGTCGGCGTTGCGATAGTCCATGAAGAAGTCCTCGCCATCGGCGCTCCCCCGCGTCACGCGGATCACGCCGTCCGCCCCGACGCCTCGGTGTCGGTCGCAGAGCGCCGCGACGAGCGCCGGCACGAGCGGGCGTTCGTTCTCGAGATCCTCGAGCATGACGAAGTCGTTGCCCGTTCCGTGGTACTTCCAGATCTTCAGCTCACCCATCCGGTCTGCCTTCCAGGTACCGCGCGAGGTCCTCGACAAGGGTAATGGCGCCGGCCGCACCCGCCTCGAACCACCGGATCCGCGGGTCCCTGCGGAGGAAGGCCATCTGACGCCGCGCGAGCGCCTTCGTCCGCCTCACCGTGCCCGCGGCCGCCTCGTCGAAGGTCCACGCTCCGGTCAGATGGCGGGCGAATTCAGCGTACCCGATGGCCTGGGACGAAGTGAGCCAACCCCCGAACCCGCGGTCCACCAGCGAGCGGACCTCGTCCAGGAGGCCGCGCTCGAGCATCTCGTTCACCCGTGCTCCGATGCGATCCGCCAGGATCGCTCGCGGCATCTCGATCCCGGCCGCGCGGACCCGGCCGGCGTCGTAGCGCTCCCACGCCTCCGCGAAGCTCGAGAACGGCCGGCCGGT
>JBBDWS010000130.1:0-1405 GCA_040902755.1 Actinomycetota bacterium | reverse complement strand
AGCTCCTGGTAGCGAGCGACGCTGAAGGGCTCGGAGGGGTCCGCGACGTCGACGAGGTGATGGGGGATCCGGGCGAGTTCCTCCGGCGCCGGCTTCGCCGTTCCGACGTCCATCCCTCGATAGACGAGCATGGAGTCGACCGAGACGATCTCGGCCCCGAGTCGTTCGGCGACGGAGGCCGCGGCTTCGGTCTTGCCCGAGGCGGTGGGACCGAGGAGCGCGAGCAACGGCGGCGCTCCTGTTTGCCTCGACGCCATCAGCCGACCGCGGCGTTCTCCCGCAAAAGCTCGCCGTCGAGGTGGTGCGGGTACGCCGCCACGATCCGCGCGTCGAGGAAGCTGCCCGGCGCGTGCTCCCCGTCGAGGTGCACGACGCGGTTCGTCCTGGTGCGCCCCTGGACGCGACCCTTGCGTCCCGTGCCTTCCACCAGCACCTCGGCCGTGGAGCCGACCTGCGCGCGCATGCGTTCGAGCGCGATCGCTTCCTGGAGCGGGACGAGCCGGTCGAAGCGCTCCTGGACCACCGGCTTCGGCACCTGGTCCCCCATCGTCGCGGCTCGTGTCCCCGGACGTGGCGAGTACTGGAACGTGTACGCCTGGTCGAACCGCGCTCGCCGCACCAGGTCGAGCGTTTCCTCGAAGTCCTCCTCGGTTTCGCCCGGGAACCCGACGATGATGTCGGTGCTCACCGCGATGCCGGGGATGGCCGCGCGGATCCGCTTGAGCCACTCGAGGTAGCGCGCGCGCCGGTAAGAGCGCTGCATCGCCTTCAGCACGCGATCCGAGCCGGACTGCAGCGGGAAGTGGATGTGCTCACACACCTTGGGGCTCTCCGCCATCGCGTCGATGACGTCGGGAGTGAAGTCGTGCGGGTGCGGGCTGGTGAACCGGATCCGCCGGAGCCTCTCGACCTCGTTCACGGCGCGCAGCAGCTCCGCGAATAGGGGCTTGCGTGGCGAGTCGGGCACCGTCAAGTCGCGTCCGAACGTGTTCACGTTCTGCCCGAGGAGGGTGATCTCGACCACCCCCTGCCGCGCGAGCCCCTGCACCTCGGCGAGTACGTCGCCGATCGAGCGCGAGAGCTGCGGCCCTCGCACGAGCGGCACGATGCAGAACGTGCACGCGTTGTCGCATCCGACGGCGATCGAGACCCACGCGTGGTGCGACGCCCCGCGAAGCGCCGGCAGCGCGCTCGGAAAGACCTCGGTCACCTCGCTCACGTCCATCTGCGGTCCGTCGGTCTCGGCGCGGTGCAACAGGTCGAGGAGACCGGGGAGGGCATGGGTCCCGATGACCACGTCCACCCACGGCGCCCGCTGCTGGATCCTCCCCCCGTCCTTCTGCGCGAGGCATCCCGCGACGACGATGCGCATCCGTGGGTTCTTCTGCTTCAGCGGCCGAAGGTG
>JBBDWS010000129.1:0-14165 GCA_040902755.1 Actinomycetota bacterium | reverse complement strand
TCTTTGACCTCTTTGGGGATCCCGACGATCACGCCGGCGCTCCTCCTCGTGGTCGCTCTTCCGCGAAGCCTACCCGAGGTTCACGACGCCCCGGGCCTCGCCGAGGAGCAGCGCCACAGAGGTCTTGGCATCGCGCACACGCCCCGCTTTCGCGGCCGCCGCCATCTCGGCGAACGGCCTTCGCACGAGCTCGATCCCCTCCTCGGGGTCCCGGGCGGGTTCGGCTTCGGTCCGCGCCCAGAACAGGTGCACATACTCGTCGGAGAAGCCGGCGCTCGTGAAGATGCCCCCGAGGAACTCGATCGACGTGTGCCGGTATCCGGTCTCCTCGAACAGCTCGCGCGCGGCGCACGAGAGCGCGTCCTCCCCGTCGATGTCGAGCAGGCCGGCCGGCATCTCGACGAGCGTCTGCCGGATGGCGGGGCGGAACTGACGCACGAGGAGCACCTCTCCTCCCGGTGTCACGGGCAGGACGGCGGCGGCGCCGGGGTGACGGACGATGTCGTAGGGATGCTCGACCCCGAGCCAGCGCTCGCGGACGACCGAGACGATGACCCCTCGGTACGCCGGTTCGGAGGACTCGGGGGTGTCGGGCATCGCCGTCCGGTCAGCCGGGGATGGCGACCTGCGGCTCCGCACCTGTCTCCGTGCGCGCCCGGTCCCGCGCGGCACTGATGAAGTCGCGGAACAACGGATGCGGCCTCGTCGGTCGCGAGCGCAGCTCCGGGTGGAACTGTCCCGCCATGAAGAACGGGTGCCCCTCGAGCTCGACGATCTCGACGAGCCGGCCGTCGGGCGAGAGCCCCGAGAAGACCAGCCCCTTGCCCGAGAGCGCATCGTGGTACGCGGGGTTGACCTCGTAGCGGTGACGGTGGCGCTCGTACACGACGCGCTCGCCGTAGACCTGCTCCGCCTTCGTGCCGGGCACGATGTGACAGGGTTGCGCGCCCAGGCGCATCGACCCGCCGAGGTCCGTCACGTTCTTCTGCTCGGGCAGCAGGTCGATCACCGGATGCGGGGTCGCCGGGTCGAACTCGGAGGAGTTCGCGCCCTCGAGCCCGCACACGTTTCGCGCGAACTCGATCACGGCGCATTGCAGCCCGAGGCACAGACCCAGGTACGGGACCCCACCCTCGCGCGCGTAGCGGATGGCCTCCAGCTTGCCCTCGACGCCGCGCCACCCGAACCCGCCGGGGACGACGATGCCGTGCATCCCCGCGAAGGCCTGCGAGACATCGGCGTCCTCGAGGTCGTCGGAGGACACCCAGCTCAGCTCGACCTTCACCCCGTGATGGAACCCGCCGTGCCGAAGCGCCTCGATCACCGAGAGGTACGCGTCGCGCAGGTTCACGTACTTGCCGACGATCGCGATGTTGACGGTCTCCTTGGCGGCGTCGATCCGGGCGACCAGGTCCTGCCATTCCGAAAGGTCCGGCTCCGTGTCGATGCGAAGGTGGTTCGCGAGCTCGCGGTCCAGGCCCTCGCGATGCAGGACGAGCGGAACGCGGTAGATCGAGTCGACGTCGACCGCCGAAACGACACCCGAGATCGGCACGTCGCACAGGAGGCTGATCTTCTCCTTCAGGTGCCGGCCGATCACGCGGTCGGAGCGGCACACGATCGTGTCGGGCTGGATCCCCAGCGAGCGCAGCTCCTTCACCGAGTGCTGCGTCGGCTTGGTCTTCAGTTCGCCGGAGGGGCCGATGAAGGGCATCAGGCTCACGTGCACGAACGCGCATCGATCCCGGCCGACCTCGTTGCGGAGCTGGCGGATCGCCTCGATGAACGGGAGGGACTCGATGTCGCCGACCGTGCCTCCGACCTCTACGATGACGAGATCCGCGTTCTCGGCTGCGGCGTGACTACGGACCCGCTCCTTGATCTCGTCGGTGATGTGCGGGATGACCTGCACGGTCTTGCCGAGGTAGTCCCCGCGGCGTTCCTTCTGGATGACCGCGGAGTACACGGCGCCGGTGGTCACGTTCGAGCCGCGGTGAAGGTTCTCGTCCGTGAACCGTTCGTAGTGCCCCAGGTCGAGATCGGTCTCGGCGCCGTCGTCGAGCACGAAGACCTCGCCGTGCTCGAAGGGGTTCATCGTCCCGGGGTCGACGTTCACGTAGGGGTCGAGCTTCTGAAGGGCCACCCGGAGGCCGCGCGAGCGGAAGAGTCGACCGAGCGAGGCGGTGGTGATCCCCTTGCCGAGGCCCGAGGCCACTCCGCCCGTGACGAAGATGTACTTCGCTTGTTTGAGGATCGGGTCCGTCTGCACCTCGGGACGAAATCGTAACAGAGCGGTCGGGTGCGGCGACGGTGTTCGAGGCGGAAAGTGCGCGCGATGCGCGGAAAGTTGCCCGAGGTTACCTCGCGCTCGCGGCCGGCGGGAGGTCAGGCCCTGCGGCCCATCGAGTCGTACCAGCGCAAGGGCCGGACGATCTCGATCAGCCGCGTGAGCGTTACGGTATCCGCGAGGACGTTCAGGGCCACGGCCACCAGGGCGGCCGCGACGAGCGCCCAACCGTGCACGATGTGGAACAACCCGAGCCCGGCCGTGAAACCGAGAAGGTTCGCGCCGGCATCGCCCAGCATCGCCCGCTCGCCGGCATCCCACGGCAGGAGCAGCAGGGCGCCGAGCGCCACGCCGGGGAGGAACGGCTGGACCGGCCACGGCCCGGCCAGCACGACGACCGCGACCGGCAGGAAGAACTTGATCGCGCGGCCCGGACGGACGTCGAGGCCGTTCCACACGTTGGCCGAGGCGGCGATCAGCAGCACGCCGACCAGCCGCGCCGGGCCCGTACGCCCGGGGATAGCCACCACCGTCACGGCGGCGGCGCCGACGACGACGACGAGCTTCACGATGCCCGTCGAGACTCTGCCCGCGGCGAGCGCCCGCAGGTGGTCCCGCAAGCCTCGGGGACCCGACGGCACGAGATCGTCCACCAGCCCGGCGGCCAGCACGAGCGCGAGGGCCGCCGTGGCGATCCACCCCGCACGGTCCACCCGGTCGAAGACGGCCACCGCCGCCACGGACGCGGCCGCGAACACGCCCAGCGCGAGCCCGAGGATCGCGGGGATCTCGACCCCGCGGTGGTTCGGGACGCGGAGCCGCTCGATCACCGCAGTCCCAGCATCCGCGGGAGCGCGGCACGCAGGATGTCCCATCCCTGCCTTCCACGGTGCGCGAACCCCCGGACGTCCCGGAAGGTCGGCCGGTGTCCGAGCTCGGCTGGCACCTCGAGGACACGGAGCCCGGCACGGACGGCGTCGATCGTCATGGCGGTCTCGACGCCGAAGCCACGCGCGAGCGGGCGCACCGCTTCGAGCGCTTCCGCGGTGAGCGCCCGCTGGCCTGAGAGCGGCTCACGAACGTCCAGGCCCGATCCCAGCCGGATCGCGTGTCTCGCCGCCCGTTTGACGAACCCGAAGCCGCCCGCCTGACCGGGCGGGAACGTCGCGATCGCGAGGTCGGCCTCTCCGGCCATCACCGGAGCCAGCACCGCGTCCAACGACGCCGCCGTCGCAGCCAGGTCGCCGTCGGCGAGCAGCCAGACGTCGGGGGCGCGATCGCGCAGGCGGGTGAGCGCCCCTTCCATGGCCCGGCCCTTGCCCCTGGCCCGTTCCAGGCGCAGCACGGTCGCGCCGGCCGCAAGCGACCTCGGCGCCGTCTCGTCACGAGAACCGTCGTCCACCACGACCACCTCCGTCACGGGCTCCAATGCCCGCAGGGCGGTCACCGTCTCGCCGATCCGGTCGCCCTCGTCGCGAGCGGCGACCAGGGCCACGACGCGTTTCACGAGGGCGTCAGCGGGGGCAGCGGCTCGGTTCCGCCCTTGAACCCGTAGGCGCCGCCCTCCCCCCGTTCGAGGAGGGCTTCCAGGCCGAGGACCAGCGCCGCGCCGCCCACGCTCAGGTCGAGGTCGTCGACCGTCACCACCCCGTCCGTGCCGTCCTCGAGGATCAGACCCACGAACGGCACAAGCGTGGTGGAGGACTCGCCTGCCGCCACCGGGACCTCCAGCGAGACGAGCGAGCGCACGAGCGGAACGCCGAACTCCTCGAGTGGAAGCAGCGGTTCCTCGACGGACCCACCCCCGAGGACGACGACGACCTGCCCCGGCTCGCCGATCTCCTGCAGGGCGGCTTCGGAGACGCCGGTCCCGACGGGCGCGAGGAACCCCGCGGACAGGAGCTGGTTCAGCAGGTCCTCGCTCGGCGGGCCGATCCCGTTCCCCCGCGCCAGCCGCTCCGCGATCGCGGAGGCCGCGAGCGAAGGGAGGTCCTCGGGGGCCGCATCGGGGCGCTGGAGGATCTCGGCGAGGCCCGACTGCGTCTCGGGATCCTGCGAGGCGAGCTCGTTCCGCGCCGACAAGACCGCGAGGACCTCGGCTCCGCTCTCGACGAGCGACCGCTGGGTCTGGCCGAGCACGGCGTCCTCGACGCCTTCCTGGGAGATCACCACGACCTTCGTGCCGACGAGCCGATCCGACGTGAGGTACGGAAGCGTGGCGTCCGCGAACGCGGCGAGCGCGGCGACCTCGGCCCTCGTCTCGGTCAGCGCCTCGTCCCGCTCACGGAGATCGTCGCGCAGTCGATCCGTCTGGATCCGGAGCTGGTCGACGAGCTCGGGCTGGACGAACGCGCTTCCCGCCAAGAGCCCGATCGCGAGCGCGAGGAACACCGCCACGATCGTGACGATGTGGTACCGGAACGAGATCACAGCAGCTCCTTCAGGTTGAACAGCCACTGGCGTAGCTGCTCGAACAGCTGGCTCACGTAGAGCCGGAGCGGGGGCGACACCACGATCACCGCCGCGATGGCCACCATCGCCGCGCCGACGAGCAGCAGGCTGTCGCGCGTCCGGATCCGCGGCGAGTACACGCGAGACACGCCTTTCGCGTCCATCAGGATCTCCCCGACCCGGAGCCGGACGAGGAACGTGCTCGCCATCCCCTCGCGGCCCTTGTCGAGGAACTCGGGGAGGTTGCCGTGGCTTCCCACAGCGACGATCGTCTCCGCGCCCTTCTCGTGGGCGAGCAGAAAGGCGACATCCTCGCTCGTGCCGGCCGCGTCCACCACCGCATACGGAACGCCCAGCGCCTCGAGGCGCGCGCGCCCCGGAGCGCGGCCGTCCTGATACGCGTGCAGGACGAGCTCGGTGGGGAGCCGGCGGCCGAACCAGCGGCGCTTGCCCTCCGCCGCGGCGAGGAGCAATGCACGATCCGAGACGCTGTCCATGTCGCCGACGATGAGGTCCGGCGTGTAGCCGGCCTCGATGAGGGCATCCGCTCCCCCATCGACACCCAACAGGACCGGCCGAACGTCGCGGATGTACGAGCCGAGCACGGCCAGGTCTTCCTTGTAGTTGTAGCCGCGTACGACGACGAGCACCGGCCGGTGCGAGAGGTCGTGGCGCAGCGTCGGCAGTCCGAGACCGCCGAAGAGCAGGTCTCGCTCGCGCTGCATGAAGTCCACGGTGTTCGTCGCGAAACGCTCGAAGCTCTCGGCCAGCGACAGCTGTGCTTCGGCCATCGCGCCGCGCACCGACGTCTCGCTCTGCCGGATGCCGACGCCGACGAGCCGGTCCCCGACGAGGACGCGGTCCCCGTTCAGGCGCACCGCATCACCCTCGCGCACCTTGCGCAGCAACAGCGGGCCGACGCAGTCGATCACCGGCACCCCCGCGCGGACGAGCATCAAGGGTCCGAGGTTGGGGTACCGGCCGCTGATCGACCGGGCCGCGTTCACGACGCCGGCGACCCCCGCCTCGACCAGCGCCTCCGCCGAGACACGATCGATATCTTCGTGGTCGATCACGGCGATGTCGCCGGGGTCGGCGCGCTGGACGAGCTGCTTCGTGCGCGTATCCACGCGAGCCACGCCCTCGCGCGGCCGCTGCCGCCGAAGGGGCCGCCGAAGCAGGCTCCTCGACCTCGATGCCGTTGGGATGACCTCCTGAGCGCGGGCGCCGGCGCGGGCACCGGCGCGGTGATTCCGTTCGCAACCGCGCCCAGAGCCTACCCTCCGGCGCGCCTCGGCGAAGCCTCGCTGCCGCTCTCGCGCTGACCCGGCAGGTCGAACTTCCGTCGGACCAGCTCGTGGAACGGCGGAGCGTCCTCGCGTCGCACCAAGCGCGACGGCTTCGGTGCGGCCCCGATCCTGACGCGAGAGCCGATCGGCAGCTCGAGCGACGAGCGTCCGTCCGCCGACAGCAGGCCAGGCTCCTCGCCGAGGACTTCCAGCGTCACGCACTCGTCCGCCTGCAGCACGAGCGACCGGTCGAACACCATGTGCGCGGCCACCGGCGTCACGACCGTTCCCGCGACCGACGGCGACACGATGGGGCCGCCGGCCGAGAACGAGTACGCGGTCGAGCCGGTGGGCGTGGCGACGATCACGCCGTCGGCGGCGAACGTGGTGACGTAGGTGTCGTCGACCTCGACGGCGAGCCCGATCAGGCGGTGCCGCGCGCTCTTCTCGACGATGACCTCGTTCAGCGCCCATTGCGGCTCGAACTCGCCGCTCTCGGATTCGGCCAGGACCGCGAGCCGTTCCTCGATGCGGACGGTACCCGCGAGGATGCGCTCGAACACGCGGGGAGCGCCGTCCGGTTCCACCTCGGTGAGGAACCCGAGGCGGCCGACCTTGACGCCGAGCACCGGCACGTCTCTTCGCGAGGCGAGGTGCGCCGCCCGCAGGAACGTGCCATCGCCTCCGACCGCCACGACGAGGTCGAGGCCCTCGGCGAAGGCATACGCGGCGGCCTCATCCTCGGTGTTCGCCCCCTGCGAACGCCGAACCTGCACATCGCGCTCGCCGAGCCAGCGCTCGAGCTCGTCGGCGGCGTCGCTCGCCTCGCGTCGCGACGGATGCACGACGAAACCCACCTGCTTCACTGGGTTCCCCCGATCCCGCGGCCCTCGTCGACGGCCCGGTCCAACACCTCGGCGGACAGGTCACGGGGCTCGGGACCGGCCTCGCCCACGGCGTGGAGCAAGAACTCCACGTTCCCGGCCGGACCGGCCAGCGGCGAGGCCATCGCGCCGCGCGGCGAAAGGCCGGCATGCGCGAACGACGCGGCGACGTCCCCGACGACCCGGCGCCAGACCGCGGGATCGCGGACGACGCCGCCACGTCCCACCTGGTCAGGCCCGGCCTCGAACTGTGGCTTCACGAGGACGACGAAGTCCGAACCCGGCTCCGCGACACGCGCGAGCGCCGGGGCGGCCAGGCGCAGCGAGATGAACGAAAGGTCGGCGACCACCAGGTCGGGAGCGTACGGCAGGTGGGCCGCGGTGAGCTCGCGGACGTTCGTCCGTTCGAGCACCGAGACCCGCTCATCGGTGCGCAGCGACCAGGCGAGCTGGCCGTAGCCCACGTCGAGCGCGACCACGTGGGCCACCCCGCGCTGCAGCAGACAGTCGGTGAACCCGCCGGTGGAGGCTCCGGCGTCCAGGGCCCGGCGCCCGGCGGGATCGACCCCGAAGCGATCGAGTGCGGCGGAGAGCTTGTCGCCCCCGCGCGAAACGAACCGCCGAGCGGGCGCTACGAGCTCGAGCGGGTCGGCGGGGTCGACCAGTGTCGACGGCTTCTCGGCGGGACTCCCCGAAACGAGGACCAGCCCTTCGCGCACCGCCGACTGCGCCGCGCTTCGGCTGACGAAGAGGCCTCGGCGGACGAGCTCGGAGTCCAGGCGGCGGCGAGCCAACGCGCGCACTCAATCCCCTGCGGGCGAGCGGTTGCCGACGGCCGCCACCCTAGACCTTCGGAACTCGCCCGATCGCATGGGTCCTCCTCGCGCACGTCGTCCGTGGCGTTCGGCAAGGATACTCGTGGCGGGGACCTGCCCCGTCCGGCGATGCCACGCTGCTACGCTGCAACGATGCTGGCGGTCCGCGGTCGACGCCCGTGATCCCGATCCGCGACGCCAACCCGACGTCTCGAGTGCCGATCGTCACCCTGGCCCTCATCGCGGCGAACGTCGCCGCCTTCCTGCTCTGGCAGCCGACGTTCGGGACCCCGGACGAGCAGCAGTTCTTCTTCTTCTGCAACGCCGAGATCCCCTGGGAGGTCTCGCACCAGACGAATCTCGCGCAGGGTGGTGTCGAGGCCCGGCTTGCCCTCAGCGAGGTCTTCGGGCCGGCTCCCACGGAGTTCATCCAGACCTCCGTGCAGCAGTTGTGTCCGGACAAGAGCTGGCTGCTGTCGATCTTCGTAGCGATGTTCCTCCACGGCGGGTGGCTGCACATCGCCGGCAACATGCTCTTCCTCTGGATCTTCGGGAACAACATCGAGGACCGGCTGGGCTACCTGATCTTCCCGGTGTTCTATCTGCTCGGAGGTCTGGCCGCTGCAGGCCTGCAGCTCGCCTTCGACCCCGACTCGGCCGTTCCGAACCTCGGGGCGTCGGGAGCGATCGGTGCGGTGCTCGGCGCCTATGCCGTGCTGTTCCCGCACGCGCGCGTCACGACGCTGGTCATCTTCTTCTTCATCTCCGTCATCGAGATCCCGGCCGCCTACGTCCTCGGGGGATGGTTCCTGCTCCAGATCTTCAGCGGCGTCGGCCAGCTCGGGATCGACGTGAATGCCGGGGTCGCCTACTGGGCGCACGTCGGCGGCTTCGGATTCGGGGCGATCGTGGCTCTGCTGTTCTTCCGTCGCCGCGGTCGGGGACGGCCCGAGATCGACATCTACCCGTCGCGCCCCGGCTACTTCTGAGACTCGCGCGCCTCGCGAAGTAGGACGGTGAGGTCGGGGGCCACGTACGTCGGCCGGAGCGGTGAGGCCTCGAGCTCGCGCCGGTCCGAGACGCCGGTGAGCACGAGCAGCGAGTCCCATCCGAGGGCATCCGCGCCGGCGATGTCGGTGTCGAGGCGATCCCCGATCACGAGCGGCTTCGTCCCTCCCGAACGCCGAAGGGCGGACTCGAAAAGCGGCGGGAAGGGCTTGCCGACCACCTCGGCCTCGATGCCCGTCGCGGCCATGATGGCAGCGACCAACGCCCCCGCCCCCGGCCACAACTGTCCTCCCGAAGAGGGGAAGGTCCGGTCGGCGTTCGTCGCGACGAGGTGGGCGCCGGCCTGCACCAGCACGCACGCGATGCGCAACTTCGCGTAGGTGAGGTCCTCGTCGATGCCGACCACGACGTGGCTCACGCGATCCGGCTCACCGTCCAGCACCGAGATGCCGCCGTTCTCGAGAGCGCGGATCACCCCCTCGCCGCCGATCGCGTAGGCGGTCTTCACGCCGCGTTCCGCGAGCAGATCGGCCGTCGCGAGTGCGGACGTGACCACCTCCGCGGGATCCGCCGCGATGCCGAGGCGGGTCAGCTTCGCCGCGACCTGTTCGGGCGTTCGCGAGGAGTTGTTCGTGACGAAGACGATCCGCGCCTCCACCTCGCGCAGGGCCCCGACCGTCTCCGGTGCGTTCGCGACGGGCTCGTCGCCTCGGAACAGGACGCCATCGAGGTCGAACAGGAGGGCGTCGTACCTCGCTGCGAGCATCAACCGGCGAGTCGCGCGAGCGCTTGCTCGTAGTGCTCGATGCCCGGGCGCATCACGATCGCGAGCTTCAGGTGCCCGATCGCGCGCGACCGCTGGCCGGTGCGCTCGCACGCGAGCGCGAGCCCGAAGTGCGCATAGTCGTTCGCCGGATCGATCTGGACGACCTTGGCGAACTCCTGCCGGGCACGCCCGGCGCGGCCGGCCATGAACAGCGCGCGGCCGAGCGCTTCCCGGATCGACGCCTTGTCGGGCTCGAGCAGCTTCGCGCGCATGAGGAGCATCGCGGCCTGGTGCGGATGACCCTCCGTGAGGAAGCCCACGCCGCGCGAGAACAGGTCGTACGCGGACTCGGTCTCGTTCTCGGGTCGCCTGCTATACATGGTTCGTGCCCCGGATCTCCCCGTTCGTCGGCCTGCGCTTCGACCCCGATCGCGTCGGCTCGATGGATCTCGTCACCGCTCCACCATACGACGTGATCTCCGAGCGAGAACACGAACGCTACCTCGCCGCGAGCCCGTACAACGTGATCCGGCTCGACCTCGGGGATGTCACCACCGGCGGGGACGTCACGACCGGCGACGCCCCGGACCGCTATGCGCGGGCCGCTGCCGAGCTCGCCGCTTGGCGCGATGAGGGCGCGCTGCGCCCGACCGACGGACCCGCCTACTTCCCATACGAGATGCGCTTCGCGCTTCGACGCCGGCCGCGCCGGGTGCGAGGGCTCGTCTGCGAGGTCGAGCTCGAGGACTGGGGCGGCGACATCGTCCCGCATGAGCGGACGATGCCCGGCCCGATCGAAGACCGTCTCCGCCTCATGCGAGCGCTCGAGTCGAACATCTCGTGCATCTACGCCGTCTTCACCGAGCCGAACGACCGGCTCGCCGGCTGGCTCGACACGAGGACAAGCGATCGAGAGCCCGCGGCGGAGACGACCGACGAGGACGGCGTCGAACACCGTCTCTGGATCGCCGATCCGGACCCGGCCGTCGCCGGATGGCTGGACTCCGCGTCGCTGATGATCGCCGACGGTCACCACCGCTACGAGACGGCGCTGCGATACCGCGACGAGATGCGCGAACACCGCGGGGCCGGCCCGTGGGACCGCGTCATGATGTTCGTCGTCGACGCGACGATGGAGCAGCCGCCGGTCCTGCCCTTCCACCGCATCCAGCTCGAAGGCGACGAGCCCGCGGCGGGGAGACGCGTGCGAAGTCTCGAGGAGGTCCTCGAGACCGTGGACGACGCCGACCTCGTCTACGGGATCGCGACCCACGAGCGCGGAGCGGTCGTGCATCGCGTGGCGGAGCTCACGGGCCGCCCCCCGACGGTCTCCCGCCTGCACGAGCAGGTCCTCGACGGTCTCGAGGGCCTGCGCTTCACGCCGGACGCCGTGGCCGCGGAGGAAGCCGTGCGAAGCGGTGCAGCCGTCGCGGCCTATCTCCTTCCCCCGACGGACGCCGCGACGATCCGGTCCGTCATCGACGACGGCGACCGTCTCCCGCAGAAGTCGACCTTCTTCTGGCCGAAACCGCGCACCGGCCTGGTGATCCGGCCGCACGACGCCGCCGAAGAGAACGCGCCGGCCTCGAACCGGCCACGAGTCGTCGGCGCTACTCCTCCTCCGGCCGCTCCAGCTTCTTGATCCCGGACGCGACAACCTCGGTGAGGCTCCGCGCTCCGGCTCCGCTCCGGTAGAACCGCCTGACGAGCTGGCCGTACACGAGCACGTCGTCGCCCTTGCCGAGGCCCCTCAGCGCTCGCTTGCCGACGTCTTTGTGCCAGGCCGCCACGGGGAGGGGGAGGAGGCGTCTGCCCGTTTCCGGAACGGAGAGCCGGAGCTCGGTGACCTCGTCACCGGATGGCATGCGCCGCTCGACCGGATCGGCAGCGACCGTTCCCGCGAGAACGACGACGTTGACCGCAACCATCTGCTCCACCCCCATCCTTCTGCTCCACCCCCATCCTTCTGCTCCACCCCCATCCTTCTGGGACGGACGCTAGCATCGGGCACCGACACGGCGGCCGAAGCACGACGTCTAGACTCGTTCGCGTGGATGCCGTCGTGTTCGAAGTCGCGGACCGGATCACCGCCATCGACACGTTCTACGGCGGACGCGAACGGTACACCGCCGCCTATCTCCTGCACGGGAGCGAGCCGGCCATCGTGGAGACGGGCCCGACCACCTCCGTGCCGCACGTCGTCGCGGGGCTCGAGCGTCTCGGCGTCGGGTCCGGCGATCTCGCACACATCGTCCTCACGCACATCCACCTCGACCACGCCGGTGGTGCCGGGACGCTCTGCGACCGCTATCCGAACGCGACCGTCTGGGTGCACGAGCTCGGCGCGGCACATCTCGCGGAGCCGGATCGGCTCGTCGCAAGCGCCACGCGGGTCTACGGCAAGCTGCAGATGGCCTCGCTGTTCGGGCCGGTGACGCCCGTTCCCGCGCAACGGATCAGGGGCCTCTCCGACGGCGACGTGATCCGGCTCGGCGACCGCTCGCTGACCGCCGCGGCGACGCCGGGCCATGCGAAGCACCAGGTTGCGCTCGTCGACTCGACGTCGGGTGCAGTCTTCACGGGCGACGCGCTGGGGATCCATCCGCCCGACCTCCCGGTGCTCCGTCCGGCCACGCCTCCGCCCGACTACGACCTCGAGCTGACGGTCGGAAGCATCGAGCGGATCCGCTCGCTCGCCGGCGAGCTCCTGCTGTTCTCGCACTTCGGTCCCGTCGCCGAAGTCGACCGGATCTGCGACCTCGCCGTGAAGCGATTCCGTGACTGGACCGAGGCGGTTCGGGTCGCGATGGAACGCACGACGGACCTCGACGAGATCGTGGAGCTCCTCGAGGAGGAGGCGAAGCGCGATATCGAAACCGGTGCGCAGGCGGGGATCGATCTCGGCCGCCTGGAGATCCTCTCCGGCGTGCGGATCAACGCGATGGGGATCCTGCGCTACTGGCAGAAGCGGCGCGAACGAGAGACCGAGGGGCGAGAGGGCTGAACCGCGCCGGTCGAGGTTTCAAGCAAGCGCCGCGGCGCGCTCGGCGGCATCGAACGCGCCCGAATCGTGCCGGACGATCTTGCGGAACTCGCGCGCCGCATCCTGCGGACGCCCCGCCCGTTCCAGGATGTCCCCCGTCACGTACCAGACCCGGAGCACCTCCGGACCGGCGACGTCGTCTCGTGTGCGGACCCGCCGCAGGAGACCGAGGGCCTGGTCGAACTTCCCGAGATCCGCCAGGGCGCTCGCGGCGACGATGACCGCCTCGGCCTTCGCGGTGAGCGGGACGCCGCGAGAGCTCAGCGCCTCCTCGGCCAGGGTCACCGCCCGCTCGGGTCGGCCCACGGCCCGAAGCGAGTCCGCGATGATGTGGTTCTGATCCGCCCGTCCGGACATGCGGCGGTACGCCTGCATCTCCGTTAGGGCCTCCTGGAATCGCTCGAGCTGGTAGTACGCCATCCCGAGCACCTCGCGGACCGCCGGCGATCGCGGGGCGAGGTCCTTCGCCTTGTGCGCCTCCGCGGCCGCACCTTTCGCGTCGCCGCGCTCGAGCAGATCGACGGCGCGCTCCAGGCGCGAGATCGCGTCGTCGGCCTTCCCCGCTCGCGCGGTTTGCCGGAGCTCGGAGACGATCTCGCCCGGCAGCGTCGAACGCTTGCGTCCACTCGACGAGGTGCCGCGTGACTGGCCGGGACGTGGACGCAGGGCTTTGGGCATGGAGCGGCCAGCGTACCCGGGAAACACGAAGAGCCGCCCCTTGAGGCGGCTCTTCGTGTTCGTTCAACGATGTCCCGGCGACGACCTACTCTCCCACCCAGTTGCCCGGGCAGTACCATCGGCGCTGGAGGGCTTAACTTCCGGGTTCGGGATGGGACCGGGTGTTTCCCCTCCGCTATGGCCACCGAAACGGTGTCTCCCGATCTCTCGGGAGGTTCCTGGGAGCGCGGCCCCCGAGCAGAGCTCGGGAACTGCGATAGCGAGCGCGAGCAAAGTCAAGTCCTCGGCCTATTAGTACCGGTCGGCTCAACACCTTGCGGTGCTTACACCTCCGGCCTATCAACCTCGTAGTCTGCGAGGGGCCTTACCAGGTTTGACCCTGTGGGAGACCTCATCTAGGGGCGAGTTTCGCACTTAGATGCTTTCAGCGCTTATCTCTTCCGAACGTGGCCAACCAGCCGTGCCGCTGGCGCGACAACTGGCACACCAGAGGTTCGTCCGCCCCGGTCCTCTCGTACTAGGGGCAGCTCCCCGCAGATCTCCTGCGCCCACAGCGGATAGGGACCGAACTGTCTCACGACGTTCTAAACCCAGCTCGCGTGCCTCTTTAACGGGCGAACAGCCCGACCCTTGGGACCTGCTCCAGCCCCAGGATGAGACGAGCCGACATCGAGGTGCCAAACCATGCCGTCGATATGGACTCTTGGGCAAGATCAGCCTGTTATCCCCGGCGTACCTTTTAGCCGTTGAGCGACGACCCTACCACTAGGCGTCGTCGGATCACTAGGCCCTGCTTTCGCACCTGCTCGACCCGTCGGTCTCGCAGTCAAGCTCCCTTGTGCCCTTGCACTCGACGCCTGATTGCCAACCAGGCTGAGGGAACCTTTGGGCGCCTCCGTTACTCTTTAGGAGGCAACCGCCCCAGTTAAACTGCCCACCAGGCG
>JBBDWS010000128.1:0-15060 GCA_040902755.1 Actinomycetota bacterium | reverse complement strand
GCCGCAGCCGCAGCCTGCTCCGCACGGGTGATCGCCGGGGCCTGCCGGGAGGCTAGGACCATCACGGCAACGGCTGCGATGATCAACAGGATCGAGGTCACCTCGAACGGGAAGAAGTAGTCGCGGAACAGCACCCGGGCGAGCGCGGCGGCGTTCCCGCCTCGATTCACGGTCTCGTCGAATCCCGCCGGCGCCTTCGTCGCGAACCCGATGCCCGCGCGGATCGCGAAGAACAGCTCGAGGAAGATCCCGGCGCCGAGCAGCACGGCCATCGGCCGCTGTCCCTTGAGGCGTTCGATCAGCGGCTCGTCGCGGTCGACCCCCAGCAGCATCAGCACGAACAGGAAGAGCACCATGATCGCCCCCGCGTACACGATGATCTGCACGGCGAACAGGAACGACGCGCCAAGGACCAGGTAGAACACGGAGATCGTGAAGAAGTTCACGATCAGGAAGAGGGCCGCATGGACGGCGTTGCGCTGGAGCAGCATCGCGATCGCGCTCGCAACCGATATGGGCGCGAACACCCAGAAAACGACGTTGTCGAGCGGCACTACCGGCCCTCCTCGGTCCCGGGTGCGGTCCCAAGCGGAGGAGGAGGCTCGAGGAGCTGCTCCTTGGTGAGGATGGCGTCCTCTCGCGACGTGAACGACATCTCGTAGAAGCTCGTCAGCGTGAGCGCTCGCGTCGGACAGGCCTCGACGCAGAGACCGCACATGATGCAGCGGAGGTAGTTGATCTGATAGTCCTTCGCGAACCGCTCCCCCGGGCTCGTCGGGTGCTCGGGGTCGTTGTCCTCACCGACGACCCAGATCGCATCGGCCGGGCATGCGAAGGCACAGAGCTCGCACCCGATGCACTTCTCCAGACCGTTCTCGTGCCGGTTCAGGAGGTGGCGACCGATGTGGCTCCGGGCAGGCGGAGGGACGATCTCGATCGGATAGCGCTCGGTGACGTCGGGGCGGAAGATCTGCTTGAACACCGTGCCCATGCCCTTCGCGATCGCCACCACCGCCGAGCCGAGGTCGATCCGCGGGCGGTTCGCGTGCGGCACGCGGGGATCCTCGTTCACGGCGCCGTCGTCTCCGCCTCGGGCCTGCGGGAGAACAGCGGCCAGATCAGCGACAGGACGAGCACCGCGCCGACGAGCAGCGCCGCTCCGGTGACGACCGAGCGCCGTCCGTACACGTCGGGCAGGACCACGACCGCGCCCGTCGCGAGCACCCACAGCAGGCCGAACGGGATCAGGAACTTCCACCCGAACGCCATCAGCCGGTCATAGCGGATCCGCGGCAGCGTCGCGCGGATCCAGATGTAGACGTAGATCACGACGAGGACCTTCAGCAGGAACCAGAGCAGCGGCCAGAGCCACGGCAGGAAGTCGGGCGCGGGGCCGCGCCAGCCACCCAGCCACATCGTCGTCGCGACGGCGGCGACGGTCACGGTGTTGAGGTATTCGCCGAGGTAGAACATCGCGAACTTGATCCCGCTGTATTCGGTGTGATACCCGGCGACGATCTCGGACTCGGCCTCGGGGAGGTCGAACGGCGGGCGGTTCGTCTCGGCGAGCCCGGCGATCAGGTAGATGACGAACGCGGGGAACTGCGGGATCACGTTCCAGACCTGGTCCTGGCTCGAGACGATCTCGGACATCCGGAGCGAGCCCGAGTACATGAGCACCGCGACCAGCGCGAGGCCCATCCCGACCTCGTAGCTGATCATCTGCGCCGAGCTCCGGATGGCACCCAGCAGCGGGTAGTTGGAACCGCTCGACCAGCCCGCGAGGACGATCGAGTACACCATCAGCGAGCCCATCGCGAGGATCCATAGGATCCCGATGTTGAGGTCGGCGAGCTGGAACGGGACCTCGCGCCCGAACACCACGATGCCAGTCCCGAACGGGATGACCGCGAAGGACAGGAACGCGGGCAGCATCGCGATCACGGGCGCGATCGCGTACACCGGTCGGTCGACGAGGGTGGGGGTGATGCCCTCCTTGAAGAAGAGCTTGATGCCGTCGGCGAGCGTGATCAGCACCCCTCGCGGTCCCGCACGCATCGGCCCGACCCGCGTCTGCATGTCGGCGATCACCTTCCGCTCGACCCAGATGAGGAGCATCACCATGATCAGGAGGGCGAAGAAGACCACGACGACGCGTACGACCAACAGGAGCCAGTCGAGCCAGTCCATCAAGCCGCCCCTTCCGCGTTGCTCGCGCTGCCCGCCTCGACGGCCTCGACCGACGCCGGCTCGATGAACCCGCCGGCGAGCGCGGCGTTCGCCGGTGAGCCCGGCTGGTTGAACGGGACGAAGATCGCGCCGGCCGCGACGTCTCGTGTGATCCGGACCGGCAGGTCGAGCTCCCCCGCCTCCGTCTTCACGCGCACGCGGCCGCCGTCCTGCACGCCGCGCTTCTCCGCGTCGTCGGGGTGCACCTCGGCGAACGCGGGATCTTCCAGCGCGGCCTTGAGCTGGTCGGCGCCCTCGAGCAACCGGCCCTCGTCCACGAGGAGCGGGTACGAGAACAGGGTGAGGTCGCCGAGCAGCTGCGGCCGTCCGGTGCCGGTCCACGCGGTGGAACGTTCCGGAACGGCGCGCGGAGCGAGCAGGCCCGCGGCCTCTTCCCGGAGCTCATCGAGCGAGCCGAACCCCAGGTCGCCTCCCATCGCCTCGGCGAGGCCGGCGAAGATCTCCCAGTCCGGCCGCGACAGCCCGAGCGGGCCCCGGACGGGACGCATCGGTTGCGAGCGCCCCTCCCAATCGGTGACGTGTCCGTCCCGTTCGGACCAGGCGGCCGCCGGCAGGAACGCGTCCGCGTACGGCTCGAGATCGCCGAGCTCGAGCCCCTGGACCACCTTGTAGCGGACGTTCGCGAGCGCACGCCGGGCGAGGGTCGCGTCGGGGAAATCGCGAAGCGGATCGACGCCGACCAGGAACAGGACGTCGATCTCCCGCCGCGCGCACGCCTCGAGGATCTGGCGCGCCGAGCGTCCCGGATCGGCGGGGCCCACCCCGCCCCACACGGCCTCGACCTCACCGCGCTCCACGTCGTTCGAGACCCGCCGGCCGCCGGGGAGCAGCGCCGGGTGCAGGCCGGCTCGGAGCGCTCCACGGTCGTTCGCGCGGCGGGTCACGTACGCGAATCGCGCGCCGAAGCGCTGCGCGACCGAGAGCGCGACGTCGGTAGCGAGCGGGTGCTCGGCGAGCCGCTCTCCGGCGATCACGACGGCCTCGGCTCCGGCCTCGCGCAGGGCGGCGGACACGCGGTCCTCGAACGTCCCGTCCCCGCCGTCGGCATCGTGGATCCGTTCCAGCACGTACGTCTGGTGCTCGGGCCGGCAGAGCTGGTGCTCGGCGACGTCACGCAGACGAGTGGCCCTCGGATGGATCACGAAGACCTTGGCGCCCCGGCGGGCCGCCTTGCGGATCCGAAGGTGCAGGATCGGCACCTCCTGCTCGGCGTCGAGCCCGGCCACCAGGATCACCTTCGCGCGCTCCACGTCCCGGTAGGTCGTGGCGAGCGGCGTCGCGGCCGCGATCTCCTCCGCATGCCCGCCATTGGGCGCCCGCCGGTGATCGACATCGTTCGTTCCGAACACCGTCCGAGCGAGCTTGGAGAGCGCGTAGGCGTCCTCGTCGGGCAGACGCCCGCTCGTGAGGAACGCAACTCGGCCGCCGGCCGACCACCGAGCGACCTCGCCGAACACCTCGTCGAACGACACGGGCTCGAGCCCTTGGTCCCGGATCAGCGGCGTCGTGATGCGCGTGTCCAGATCGGCGTGGGCGAACGCGTACCGTCCCTTGTCGCAGATCCAGGCGTCGTTCACCTCGACGTTGTCGCGGGCCAGGACGCGGACGACCTCGCCGCGGCGCAGGTCGACCCGCACGTTGCACCCCGAGGAGCAGTGTCCGCAGACGGAGTCGGCCGTCGACAGGTCGAACGGGCGCGCAGCGAACCGATACGTGGTCGAGGTGAGCGCGCCGACGGGACAGATCTGCACCGTGTTCCCGCTGAACGGCGAGCGGAAGTCCTCGCCGGCCGCGATCGAGACCCGCTCGCCGGCGCTCCGCGCGAACAGCTCGATGAAGCGGTCGCCGCTGATCTCGTCGCAGAAGCGCGTGCATCGCGCGCACAGCACGCAGCGCTCGCGGTCGAGTGCGACGAGCGGAGAGAGCGCGATCGGCTTCTCGTACACGCGCTTGGGCTCGCGGTAGCGGCTCTCGCCGGGACCGAACGCGAGCGCCTGGTCCTGCAGTGGGCACTCGCCCCCCCGGTCGCAGATCGGACAGTCCAGCGGGTGGTTGAGCAGCAGGAACTCCAGGTTCGCGACCTGCGCGTCCTGGGCCACCTCCGACGAGAACTGCGTCTTCACCTCCATGCCGGGGCCGACCTCGGTCGTGCAGGAAGTGAGCAGCTTCCGCTGCCCCTCGAGCTCGACGTAGCACTGACGGCAGGCGCCGATGGGTTCGAGGAACGGGTGGTCGCAGAAGCGCGGGATCTCGATCCCGAGCTGCTCGGCCGCGCGGATGATCAGCGTCCCCTTCGGGACGGTGATCTCCTTGCCGTCCACCGTGAGCGTGACGAGCTCCGCGTGTGCGGCGGTCATCCCAGGACCTCCGACAGCCCGGATCCCTCGACCTCGCGGCCGTGGGTCTGGACGCCGGGGCCGGCGCCGGTGAACGGGCACCGGCGCTCGGCGATGTGCTGCTCGTACTCGTCCCGGAAGTACCTGAGGCTCGACTGGATCGGGCTCACGGCGCCGTCGGCGAGTGCGCAGAAAGCCCGGAACAGGATGTTCTTCCCGATGTCGTCCAGCAATGGGAGGTCCTCGGGCCGGCCGTACCCCGACTCGATCCGGCCCAGGACGCGGCTCACCCACCACGTCCCCTCACGGCACGGCGTGCACTTGCCGCACGACTCATGGGCGTAGAAGGCAACCAGCCGGCGCGTCGCCTCGACGATGCAGTCGGTCTCGTCCATCACGATGATGGCCCCGGTCCCCAGGAGTGATCCCGCGGCGGCGACGGACTCGAAGTCGAGCGCCACGTCCCGATGCTCGTCGGTCAGCATCGGCGTCGAGGAGCCTCCCGGCGTCCACGCCTTCAGACGGCGGCCGCCCAAGACCCCGCCCGCGTGCTCCTCGAGCAAGGTCTCGAGCGTCGTTCCCATGGGGAGCTCGTAATTCCCGGGGCGTTCCACCTTGCCCGAGACGCTGAAGATCTTCGTCCCCGGCGACTTCTCCGGCCCGATGCCGGCGAACCACGAGGCACCGTTCCGGACGATGTGCGGGACGTTGCAGAGCGTCTCGACGTTGTTGATCAACGTCGGGCACCCGTAGAGGCCCTCGACCGCCGGGAACGGGGGCCGGAGGCGGGGCTGTCCGCGGAAGCCCTCGAGGGAGGAGAGCAGCGCCGTCTCCTCCCCGCAGATGTACGCGCCCGCGCCCCGGTGCTGGATCACGTTCATCGGGTAACCGGTGCCGAGGACGTCATCGCCGAACACGCCCTTCGCGAACGCCTCGGCGATCGCGCGCTCCAGGACCTGGTCGGGCCACAGGAACTCCCCTCGGCAGTACACGTAGGCCTCGTGGCTGCCGATCGCGTACGTGGCGATCGCGAGCCCCTCGAGGAACTGGTGGGGATCGCGTTCGATCAGCTCGCGGTTGTTGAACGTGCCGGGCTCGGACTCGTCGAAGTTCGCGACGGCGTAGGTCGGCTTCCCGGTGTCCTGCGGCACGAAGGACCACTTCACCCCGGTCGGGAAGCCGGCGCCCCCGCGACCGCGCAGGCCGGACGCCTTGACGACGTCGATCAGGTCGGCCGGGGTCATCCCGAGCGCCGTGCGCAAGGACTCGTACCCGCCGGCGGCAACGTAGCCGTCGATGCCGACCACGTCGGGGTTCCCCCAGTTCGCGGTGATGATCGGGTCCGTCATCGCTCCTCACCGTCCCCGCGGCCGTCGATCCCGGCCAGGATGCGGGAGGCGTGGCGGAGATCCGCCGGGGATTCTCCGCGCGACGGAGTGGGGATCTCGCCCGCGCGAACCTGCTCGATCAGCTCGCGCATCCGGTCCGGCGTGACGCGGTCGTGGTTCGCGAAGTCGATCTGGACGACGGGAGCGGCATCACACGCGCCGAGGCATTCCTCCTCGGCGATCGAGAACAAGCCGTCGTCGGAGACGCCGGTCCCGTTCGAGATCCCCGTGACGTCGTGGGCGGCCTCGTACACGTCCTTCGCCCCGCGTAGCGCACAGGACAGGTTCGTACAGACGTTCACGAGATGCGTCCCGGTCGGGGCCAGGCGCAGCATCGTGTAGAAGGTCGCGACGGCCTCGACCTCAGCCGTCGTGAGCCCGAGGAGCTCGGCCACCTCGCGCAGCCCATCGCGCGAAACGTGTCCCTCGACGGACTGCACGAGGTAGAGCAGCGGCAGGATCGCCGAGCGCTCGCGGCCCTTCGGGTAGCGGGCCTTGATCTCCTCGGCGTTGCCGCGGAGGTCCTCGGCGAGCACGGGCATCAGCGATCCACCCCACCCATCACGGGGTCGACGCTCGAGATCACGGCCACGGTGTCGGCGACGAGGCCGCCGTCGACCATCTCGGGAACCGCCTGCAGGTTCGCGAACGAGGGATCCCGGATCTTGACGCGGTACGGCTTGTTGCTTCCGTCCGACACGACGAACATGCCCAGCTCGCCGCGCGGGGACTCGACCGGGAGGTAGACCTCCCCAGCCGGGACGGAGATGCCCTCGGTCACGATCTTGAAGTGATGGATCAGGGCCTCCATCGACTCCTCCATGATGTGCGTGATGTATCGCTGCGAGTTCCCGATCCCGTCCGGCCCCACCTCGAGCTCGGCCGGCCAGCGGAGCTTCGGGTCCTCGATCATCACGGGACCCGGCTCGCGGAGCCGCTCGACGCATTGCTCGACGATCCGCAGGGACTGCCGCATCTCGTCGATCCTGACCTCGAATCGGGCGTAGCAGTCCCCGGTCTCGCGGACCGGCACGTCGAACTCGTAGGTCTCGTAGCCGCAGTAGGGCTCGTCCTTGCGCACGTCCCGGGCAGGGCCCGCGGCGCGAAGGATCGGTCCGGTGACGCCGAACGAGAGAGCCTTGGCCGCCGAAAGCACTCCGACGCCGACGTTGCGCTCGAGCCAGATCGGGTTCTTGGAGAGCAGGTTCTCGTACTCGCGGATCCGGCCCGGCATCATCTCGAGGAAGTCGCCGACCTGGTCGAGCCCGCCGTCCGGCAGGTCCATCACCACGCCGCCGATCCGGACGTACGCGTGGTTCATCCGGAGTCCCGTCGCCGCCTCGAAGATGTCGAGGATCGTCTCGCGCTCGCGGAACCCGTACAGCATCACGCTGATCGCGCCGAGCTCCATCCCGGCCGTGGCGAGCCAGACGAGGTGCGAGGCGATCCGGTTCATCTCCATGAAGAGCACGCGGAGCACCTGAGCCCGTGGCGGAGCCTCGATCCCGAGCAGGCGCTCGGCGGCCAGGCAGTAGGCGGTCTCGTTGAAGAACGGGGAGAGGTAATCCGCCCGCGTGACGTAGGTGACGCCCTGCTGCCAGGTCCGGTACTCGGTGTTCTTCTCGATGCCGGTGTGGAGGTAGCCGACGATCGGCGTGCACGTCACGACCGTCTCGCCGTCGAGCTCGAGCAGGAGCCGAAGCACGCCGTGCGTCGACGGGTGCTGCGGACCCATGTTGATGACCAAGGTCTCCTGGCGGACCTCGCCGGTCCACAGCGCGTCGTCGCTCACGTGGTCCTCTTGTCGACGGGCGGGATGAACGCGCCCTTGTAGCTGGTGTCCACGCCGCCGAGCTCCTCGTCCTTGCGCAGCGGCCAGCCTCGCCACCCGTCCGGCAGCAGGATCCGCCGGAGATCGGGATGGCCGTCGAAGACGATGCCGTAGAAGTCGTAGGTCTCGCGTTCGTGCCAGTTCGCCGTCGGGAACAAGCCGACGACGGAGGGGACGCTCGGGTCGTCGTGCGGGAGCCCGACCTGCACCCGGAGCCGGTGACGGTGGGCGAGCGAGTAGAGCTCGTAGGAGATCCAGAACCGAGGGTCGCGATCGGGCCAGTCCGTCGCCGTCACGCTCGAGAGGAAGTCGAGCTCGAGCCCGGGATCGTCCCGCAGCTCGGCGAGGGCCCCGAGGAGCTCGCGGCGTTCGACGACCACCATCGCCTCGCCCCTGGCGACGACGACATCGGAGTGTCGCGCGCGCACCTTCGCGGCGAGCTCGTCGACCCTCACGCGGTGCGACATCCCCTCGCCGCCCCACGGCCGGTCACCGGAAGCGCCCTTCCGTGCGCACCTTCTCGTGGAGCCGGAGGATCCCGTACATCAGCATCTCGGGCTTGGGGGGGCAGCCGGGCACGTAGATGTCCACCGGAACGATCGTGTCGACGCCCTGGACGATGGCGTAGTTCGTGAACATCCCGCCGGCCGAGGCGCACACGCCCATCGAGATCACCCACTTGGGCTCGGGCATCTGGTCGTAGACGGTGCGAAGGACGGGCGCCATCTTCTGACTGACGCGGCCGGCGACGATCATCAGGTCGGATTGGCGCGGGGAAGCGCGGAACAGCTCCATCCCCCACCGCGCGAGGTCGTAGTTGCCGGCGCCCGTCGACATCATCTCGATGGCGCAACACGCGAGCCCGAACGTCACGGGCCACATCGACTGCTTGCGCGCCCACGAGACCGAGCGGTCGAGCGTAGTCAGGAGCAGGCCGCGCTCGAGCTCCTCCTCGGCCTCGGCGTCGTCCTTGCCGGTCTTGAAACCCTCGATCCGCTCAACGGGCATGGGTCAACTCCCGCTCAACCGGCACGGGTCGACTCCCGCGCGTCGGCCCGAGCCGTATCCACCGCTGCTCCCGCTCGGCGCCGCTCGTCGCGCTGCCAGTCCAGACCGCCCTTCCTCCAGACGTAGACGTAGGCGACGAAGACGAGCGCGATGAACACGGCCATCTCGACGAGCCCGAACAGGCCGAGCTGGCGGAACCCGACGGCCCAGGGGAACAGGAAGATCGTCTCGACGTCGAAGATGATGAACAGCATCGCGACGACGTAGAACTTGACGCTGAACCGCTCTCCTTTCGGCAGGCGTTCGGGCACGATGCCGCATTCGTACGGCGCGAGCTTGGCCGGCGTCGGCTTGTTGGGACGGAGCAGGGCCGAGGCCGACAGGGACAACACGGCGAACGCGAGCGCGAGCGTCGCCAGGATCACGATCGGCAGGTACTCGGCGAGCTCCATCCGATCCTCCTAGGCGGCCCTCGCGAGCCGGACGAGCGCGTTCATCAGCTTGTCCTGGAAGTCGCCCTTCCGCCCGTCGGTCAGGTTCCCCATCATCCGCAGGGCGAACCGCATCAGCCACTCCTGTGGGAGTCCGTACTCGGTCAGCGTCCGCATCACGGCCGGGTGGCCGATCGCCCGCACGAAGTTCGTCCCGACGCGGAAGTACTGCGCGTACCGCTCGCGAAGGATCGTCGGGTACAGGTGCGCGATGCCCGGCCGGTCCCGCACGAGGGCCTCGTGGATGAGCTCGGCCGCGAGCTCCCCCGTCTCCATCGCGTACGCGATGCCCTCGCCGTTGAAGGGATTCACGAGGCCGGCGGCGTCACCGACGACGAGCATCCCCGGCACCGCCGCCGGGACCCGTGACCCTCCCATCGGCAACGGACCGGAGAGCGCCCGTCCCTCGGCCGTCTCCTCGCTGACACCCCAGTCCTCCGGCAACATCCGCGTGAACGCCTCGAACACGCGGGGGGCCGAGACGTCCTTGAAGCTCTTGAACGTGTTCAGGACCCCGGCGCCGAGGTTCAGCGAGCCGTCGGGGAGGGCGAACAACCACCCGTAGCCGGGCATGATCTCGTCGCCCTCCCACAGGTCCATCCACACCTCGAGCCATGGGCCCGGATGCCGGTCGATCCGGTAGTAGCGGCGCGCGGCGATGCCGAGCGGCTTCGTCGGGTCCCGCCGGACCCCCGCCTGGGCGGCGAACCGCGACGCGGCGCCGTCGGCCGCGATCACGAACCGCGCCCGGATGTCCACTTCCTCGTCGCGCTCGAGGTCGCGCACCTTCGCGCCCGTCACCCAGCCCTCGTCGATCGCAGGGGACATCGCCTCGATCCGCTCTCGGAGACCTGCGCCGGCCTTCTCGGCGCGGCGGACGAGGATCTCGTCGAAGGCGTGCCGGGTCATCGTCACACCGAACCCGGGGAAGTCCTCGAGCGCCGGCCAGGGGAGCTCGAGCATCGTCTTGCGCGAGTAGATCCGAAGTCCCCCGTGACGCTCGAACCGAGGGTCGTCGGTGTCGATGCCCATACGCTGGAGAGAGACGATCGCGCGCGGCGTCAGCCCGTCGCCGCAGACCTTCTCGCGGGGGAAGGACGCCTTGTCCACCAGGGTGACGTCGACGCCGTGCCGCGCGAGGTGATACGCGGCCGTCGAGCCTCCGGGGCCGGCGCCGACGATCAGGACATCGGTCTCGATGTGCGCGCTCGGGCTCGACACCGGATCTCCCCCACCGCTTGTGAAAAATTTCACAAAGGATGCTAACCACTCGTGAAGCGCGTCACAAACCCTAGTCGCGCCGTGCGGGCCCATTCAAACCGGGTCCCCCCGGGCGGCGGGCCCCGCGGAGCCCGGCCGCTACTCGCGCGCGTGGTCCCAGGCGGCGATGCGCTCGGGCGCGACGCGCAGGAACCCGAGTCCGCGGATCTCCTCGGCGAACCTCGGGAACCCGTCCCCCGTCAGCAGCGGGCGGTACTTCTCGTGCCACGCCGACAGTGGCTTGCGCATCCCGGCGTCCTCGGCGGGCAGGAGCTCGGCACGGCCGCGCACCTCGATCCCGGCGATCTCGACCCAGGCCCGGCCGAGGTCGATCGACAGCGCGACGCGCGGGTCGGCGGACACGTTCGCCCACGTCCTTCCCTCGCGCCGGGTCGACGCGAAGATGGCCTCGGCGGTCCACACGAACCACAGCGGGACCACGTGGGGCGACCCGTCGGCGTTCAGCGTCGCGACGCTCACGACCGGAAGCCCCGCGAACATCCGCCTGGCGGCGGAGGCGTCCACGTCTCGAACCTGCATCAGGTCCCGCCGTCGGGGCGAAGACGCACGAGCCCGGCGATCTCGACCAGCGCGGAGACGCCCTCCCCCTCGAGCGGCGCGCCGTCGAGCGCCGCGATCCCGCGGTCCACGAGGCCGCCGACCCGCGTGGCCGCGTTCGGATGGGCATCGCCGTCGATCACGTCGTCGCGAAGCTGGAACGCCTCGCCGACCAGCCGGCCGTAGACGCGCAGTGGTCCCTCGGCCGACGGACCCGCCTCGGCGAGCGCCGCGCCGATCAGCACGGGCCCCTCGGCGGTGTACGAACCGGTCTTCAGGGCCGCGACGCCAGGCGGCGCGGGGCCGGCGGCCACCGACAGGTCGAGGAACTGCCCCGCGGCCATCTCGACCCGCATCCGGTCGAAGCGGCCGAGGGCGACGGCGAGCGGGCCCGGCGCGGCACCGCAGGTGCGCAGCAGCTGCTCGGAGAGCACGGCGGCCAGGTCGCCCACGAGGATGGCGACGGCGGTGCCGTAGGCGTCCGGGTCGGCTCCCGGCGGCGCCTCCTTCGCGAACCGCACGTGACTGGCGGGAGCTCCCCGACGCTCGTCGGTCCGGTCCATCACGTCGTCGTGGACGAGCGCGAACGTATGGAGGAGCTCCAGCGCCGCCGCGGCCCTCGCGACCGGCATCTCGTCCGCACCGCCACACGCCCGGTAGGCCCACAGGCACAGCGCGGGCCGGATCCGCTTGCCGCCGGCGCCGATCAGCCGCCGGAGCTCGTCCACCAGGACCACGGCGCTGTGCCCCATCCCAGCCAGCTCCGCTCGCCGGTCGGCGAGGAAGCGATCGATCGCCGGGTCGACCAGACGGCGCGCATGGCCGAGCGCGGGGGAAGTGACGGCGGGCTCGGTGGGCGGTTCCTCGATCACGCCGTGAGTATCGCAAGACCATGCGCCGTCGAGGCGGCTGCTATCGTTCCCGCGAACGCAAACCACCCTTTCGCATGACGCGTTTCCAGAAGCTCGCGATCGCGACCGCCTCGACGACCGTTTTCCTGTTCGGCGTGGGCGGGCTCGTCCGGGCCACGGAGTCCGGGCTCGGCTGCACGAGCTGGCCGAAGTGCGGGCCGGACCGGTGGCTCCCCTACCCGACGGCCAAGTCCTGGATCGAGTACTCGCACCGGTTCGTCGCGTTCGTTCTCGTCGTCCTGATCGCATGGATGGCCGTCGAGGCGTGGCGCCGGCACAGAGAGCAGCGAAATGTCCTCCGGTTGTCCGTCGCGGCCGTTCCGCTCGTGCTCATGCAGGCGGTGCTCGGTGGGATCGTCGTGCAGACCGACCTCGACCCGGCCTGGGTGACCGTCCACTTCGCGTTCGCGATGGCGCTCGTCGCCGTCGTCGTGGCGAACGCCGCGGAGGCGCTCTACGCGTTCGGTCGCGGCCGCCGACGCGAACGACCCTCGCCCGGTGACGGTTTCGTCGCGCTGGCCGGTTGGACCGCGCTCGTGACGTTCTGCGCGCTGGTCATCGGCACGTACGTCCGGGCGACCGGCTCGGGCCTGGCCTTCCGCGACTGGCCGCTCATGGACGGACGCCTCGTGCCGGCGCTCGGTGGGGCCGCCACCTGGATGTTCGCCCATCGTGTCCTGGCCGCAGCGGCAGCCCTGCTGGTGCTCTTCGTGTTCATCCGGGCCTGGACCCGGCCGCGGAACCGGGCGCTCTCGATCCTGTCCCTGATCGCGCTGGCGCTGATCGTCGCGCAGGTCCTCGTCGGTGCCGCCAACATCTGGTCCCGCCTGCAGCCCGCGGCGGTGACCGCCCACGTGGCCCTGTCGGCCGCGATCTGGGCGACGCTGGTTGCACTCTGGGTCGCCGCACGCAACGAAACCCGCCGGGGCGGACACGCGCACTCGGACGTAGACGCCCGGAGGAACGGCAAGCGCACCTCGCTCCGCGAGACGACGGCCGCGTACTTCCAACTCACGAAGCCGCGGATCATCGTCCTGCTGTTGATCACGACCGTGCCGGCGATGATGCTCGCCGAGCGCGGCCTGCCCTCCATCCTGTTGATCCTGGCGACCGTTGGCGGCGGCGCCGTCGCCGCGGGCTCGGCGAATGCGATCAACTGCTACCTCGATCGCGACGTGGACGAGGTGATGCGGCGGACACGCCGGCGTCCGCTCCCGGCCCACAGGATCGCCCCGGAGAACGCGCTCGCCTTCGGGTACGTCCTGGGGGCCGCCGCGTTCCTGTTCCTCTCGATCGTCGTCAACGTGTTGGCGGCGAGCCTCGCCCTCGCGGCGATCGCTTTCTACGTCTTCGTCTACACGATGTGGCTGAAGCGCACGAGCGTCCAGAACATCGTCATCGGGGGCGCCGCGGGTGCCGTTCCCGCGCTCGTCGGGTGGGCAGCGGTGACCGGGACGGTCGGGGTTCCCGCGTGGATCCTGTTCGCGATCGTGTTCGTCTGGACGCCGCCGCATTTCTGGGCGCTCGCGATGCGCTACCGCGACGACTACGCTGCGGCCGGCATCCCGATGCTTCCTGTGGTGCGTGGGCCTGAGGAGACACGCAAGCAGATCCTGCTCTACTCGCTCGTGCTGTTCGGCACGTCGCTCCTGCTGGTGCCCTTCGGCGACATGGGGCCGGTCTATGCGATCGCCGCCCTCGTGCTCGGCGGGTGGTTCGTTTGGCGAGCGCTTCGGCTCTGGATGGGCGCGTCCGGGTCGGACTCGATGCGCCTCTTCCGCTTCTCGATCGTCTACCTCGGCCTGCTCTTCGCCGCGGTCGCCATCGACGCGGCATCGCCGTTCGCGGCGCTCGCCTGAGCGCCGCTCTCACTCGCCGGCGGTCACCCTCGAGAGCAGGTCGTCGAGCGTCTCTTCGTCGATCGCCCCGGCGATCCGGTAGCGGAGCCGGCCGTCGGCGTCGATCACGACCGTGGTCGGCAGGAACGGCACGCCGAACCGGTATGCGATGTCGCCCGCCGGATCCCCGAGGCTCGGGTACCGCACGTCGAACTCGTCCAGGTACGCACGCGCCGCGTCCTCGCCTTCCCGGTGGTTGACCCCGATGAAGAACGGGCCGTCGTCGCCGGCTCGCGATTGCGCGGCCGATAGGATCGGCTGTTCGCGTCTGCAGGGGGCACACGACGTGGCCCAGAAGTTCACGACCACGACGCGCCCCGCGTAGTCCGAGGACGTCAGCGTTCCACCGGCGAGGGCGGCACCCTCGAGCGCGGGCATTCTGCCGGAGACCTCCTGCACGGCCGCGCCGGGAGCAACAGCGGGAGACGCACATGCCGTCAACAGCAGGAGCACGGCCACGCGTTTCATCACGACATCCACTCGCTGCCGGCGGCCGGCGAGGCCGTCAGCCGACCCTCACCGCCCCGTTCATGTTGGGATGCACGTCGCACTGGAAGTAGTACTCGCCCGCGGGGAACGGCCCGACCTCGTACGGGATCGTGGCGGGCCCCGTGATGAGCTCGCCTTGGAACAGGAGCTCACCGAGGCTTTCGTCGAAGTAGATCGAGATATTGTGCGGCGTTCCCGCGTCCCGGTTTTCGAACGTGATCGTCACGACCTGCTCGGGCGGGAGCTCGATCGTCTGCGTGTCGAACGCGATGTTCTGCGCCACGACGGTGAGTCCGCTACCAGGTTCCCCGCCACCGCCCGGTGGTTCCTCGCCTCCGCCGGGCTCCTCGCCCCCGGGGCCGCCCCCGGGCTCGCCTTCGACGGCCTCGATCTGTCCGGTCATCGTCGGGTGGACGACGCACAGGAACGAGTAGGGCCCCGGCGCCAGCGGGTCCACGTCGTAGGTCGTCTGGACCGGGCCGGTCACGAGCTGGCCCTCGAACAACGCGGTCCCGGAGAAATCCGGGTTGTCGTAGATCGCGACGTTGTGCTGCTGACCGGCGTCGCGGTTGTCGAACGCGATCTCGAACGGCACGCCGGCCGGCACCGTCAGGTTGGTCGGGTTGAACGCGATGTCCTG
>JBBDWS010000127.1:14094-15156 GCA_040902755.1 Actinomycetota bacterium | reverse complement strand
GCGAGGAGGCGATAGGCGCCGTACAGGAGGATCGCGAGGCCGATCGCGGCCCGTACCTGTTCCTCGGTGAATCGGGTGCGCTTGGCGATGGGCCGAGCCACCGCACGCCCCGCGGCGCCTCGCCAGCCGGTGAGCGCCGACTCGCCGAGCGTCACGACCGCCCCGTTCCCGTTCTTGCTCATGTCGACTCCTTCCCCGAAAGCGGTTCGATCAGCGGGCCGGACCGATCTGCTGGAGCCGAGCTTCCAGCCGGTCCAGCTTGCGGTGGATCTCACGGAGCTCCTTCTGCTCCCGGCTCGAGCGCATGCGCTTGACCATCCCGAGGAGCAGCGTCGTGACGACCCCTCCGCCGACCGCGATCCCGACGAGGCGCTTCGCCCACACCGCCGGGGCGGGGAGCCGGGCTTCGAGCTCGCGGAACTCCGAGTCGAGCCGTGTCCTCGTCGCCTCGATCTCCTTCACCGTTTCAGCTGTCGTTTGGCCCATGCCACGTCCTCCTTCACCGTTCGCTTGGTCTCTTCCGGCGTGAGCGAGGTTCGCTTCGCTCGCTGCTTTCCGAACATGGCTGCGATCCCGGCCAGCAGCAGGAAGAACACCGCGACCACGAGCCGCGAGGCCCACGGCCGCATGAGCCCGTCGAGCGCCTCGGCCGCGGCCAGGCCGAGGAACCCCACGACGAACAGAGCGAGCACCGCAGCAGCGGCGAGTGCGCCGGCCGCCTTGGCGCGGGCCATGACCCCCTCCATGACCTCCTGCCGCGCGAGCTCGACCTCCTTCTTGGCGAGCGTCGTCAGGTCGACGCCGATCGTGCGGAGCAGCTCAACCGTCGAACGCCGGGCGGGTGCCACCGCGGGCGGCAGCGTTGCCTGGGCGCGACCATCTCCTTGCTCCGTTCCTTCCTCGAACCGGACGTCCACCACCTGGTCCTCCCTTCGTTCCTCCACTTTCGCCAGCCCGCGCAGTGCGTCGATCGGTCGGCATCATGTCCTGCGGGTCCAGCGCGCGCGGCCAGAGCCTACGCGCACGCACGACGTTGAGCTCGGCGCCGAGGAGGGTCACCTG
>JBBDWS010000127.1:0-13994 GCA_040902755.1 Actinomycetota bacterium | reverse complement strand
GGACCTCCTCGGATGGCCCCGGGTCCATACCCAAACGGTGACGGTTCTCCCCTACCCGGCCGAGCCCTTCGCCGAGCGGTAGGCCTCCTCGACACCTGCATGACGACATCCGCCTGATCGGCGCGGCGGACCCCCATTAGACTCGGTCCTCGTGGATGCCTTCGAGCTCGCGGAGCGGGCCCCGTCGGTGGACGAGTTCCGGCGGCTGCGCGGTCCGGCGGGCGGAGGTGAGATGGCCGACGAAGGACTCGCCGCCGGGCTCGCGAGCGCGCTGTACTCGTGCGTCGTCCTGCATGACGGCGAGGTGGTCGCATGCGGGCGCGTCATCGGCGACGGCGGCATGTACTTCTACGTGCAGGACGTGATCGTGCTCGCCGAGTATCACGGCCGCGGCCTCGGGGTGAAGGTCATGGATGCCGTGGTCGCGTATCTCCAGCGGGTCGCGCGCCCGGGCGCGTTCGTCGGTCTCATGGATGCCGACAACGCCGAGGGCTTCTACGAACGGTACGGCTTCCAGCGGCGTCCCGACGACGGGTCGGGGATGTTCCGCGTCTGGTGAGCGGTTGAGCAGCGCCCTTGTCGTTCGCCCGCCGTGCCGACAAGATTGGTCGTCTCGTGAGGAAATCGCCTGCGATCGCCGCCGCCCTCATCGCGCTCCTCGCCCTGACGTGGGAGGCCGCGCCTGTCGAGCTCGGGGACCGTCCGGCGCTGCAGCCGCGCGGCGTCGAGCCCTCGGGTCCGCGCGGCCGCTTCGTGATCGGTGCGGCCGGCGATATCGCGTGTCCCTCCCACCCGAACGGCCCGGGCTCGCCCGGGGCATGTCAGTACGACGACACGGCGGATCTGATCGTGGGCTCGGGCCTGGACCAAGTCCTCCCGCTGGGGGACAACCAGTACGACGTCGGCGCCTTCGCCGCATTCATGGCGTACTTCGATCCCACGTGGGGGCGCGCGTTCGCGAACATGAGCCCCGTCCCCGGCAACCACGAACATGCGCAGGACCCCACGTCCCGCCCGAGCGGCTACTTCCGGTACTTCGGCGATCCGGTGAAGGGCCCCCACCGGCTCGGCTACTACTCCTACGACCTCGGTGCCTGCCCGGAGGCACCGTGCTGGCACCTCGTCGCCCTCGACTCGATGCTCTGCTTCGCGCCCGGAGGCTGCGGCCCGGCGGCGGATCCGGCAGATCCCGGCCGGGGCAACCGCATGTACCGATGGCTCCAGCGCGACCTCGAGAAACATCCGGACTCGACGTACCCGTGCACGCTCGCCTACTGGCACCATCCCCGGTTCTCGTTCTCGACCGGCAGCGGCGGCACGGCCGCCGTGGGACCACTCTGGGACCTGTTGTACGAAGCGGGTGCGGATGTCGTGCTGAACGGCCACTCGCACAACTACCAGCGCTGGCGGCAACAGGACCCGAGTGGGAACCCGGATCCCGACCGCGGCATCCGGGAGTTCGTCGTCGGAACCGGCGGCGCGAGCCTGCACGCGATCCCCGGCGGAGACTGGCCGGCGAACCTGGTCGTGGCGCAGGCGGATTCGTTCGGGATCCTTCGGATCGCGCTGAAGGCCGAGCGCTATCGCTGGGCGTGGGTCACCGCGGCGGGACAGCCGAGGTTCGAGGACGCCCCCGACCACGGCGTCGCCTGCGTGCGCACCGGATCCTAAGGATTCCCCAGGCGTTGCTCGGGACGCCGCCGTCGGCCATCGAGCCGTAGACTCGGTGGGATGAAGTCGCTCGAAGGGTTCACCGACCCGTTCCTCGCCGAGATCGCGGGGCAGCCGGACGCGATGCGCCGTGCGGCCGCGGCGCTCGTGGATCAGCGCGACGAGCTCGAACGGGTCCGCGAGGCGGCCGCGTCCTCCCGCACGATCGTCTTCACCGGGATGGCAAGCTCGTACGACGCCTGCTACCCGGCGGTCAACGATCTCGCCGGGCGAGGCGTCGCTGCGTTGCTCGTCGACACCGCCGAGCTCTTGCACTTCCGCCGTCCGATCCTGAACGCCCGGACGCTCGCCGTCATCGTCAGCCAGTCCGGCGAGAGCGCCGAGATCGTCAAGCTCGCGAACGAGATCGCGAAGCAACGGAACCGTCCCTTCCTCATCTCGATCACGAACGGCTTGAGCAACGACCTGGCCCGTCGCGCCGACGTGACGCTCGACACGTGGGCGGGGCGAGAGGGCGGACCGTCCACCATGACGTTCGCGGCCGCGATGGCCACCCTGTCGGGGATCGCCCGCCTGCTCGCCGGGGATAGCGTCGAGACCGCTATCGACCGGACGCGTACCGCGGCCGAGGGGGCCGCGCTCTCGGCCGAGCGGCTGCTGGAGGACCCCGAGGGGCTCGCGGACGATCTCGCGGAGTGGCACGGCGGGCGCGAGGTCATGGTCCTGATCGGCCGCGGACCGGCTCGAGCCGCGACGGAGATGGGGGCCCTGGTCTTGAAGGAATCCGGCGTGATGGCCGAGTCGTTCGAAGCGGGCGCCTTCCGGCACGGGCCGCTCGAGCTGGCGGGGCCCGCGATGACCGCGATCGTGATGGCAACCGAGCCCGAGACCCGCCGCCTGGACCTCGGCCTGGCCGCCGATCTGGTCGACACCGGCGCGAACGTGCTCGTCGTGACCCCCGACGGCGAGGCGCCGAAGGGAGCGCGGCCCGTCGAGACCGGGTACCTGGACCGGGCCATGATCTCGGCCGTGTCGATCCTGCCGGCGCAGCTCCTGGCATGGAAGCTGGCGCAGACGCGCGGCCGGACCCCGGGGCAGTACACGCGCGCCTCGAAGATCACCACGCGGGAGTAACGGAAGCCGGAGATCAGACCTGCGTCGCCGACACCGCCGGTCCGTGCGGGAGCCAGGCGTCGACGGTCGTTCCGCGACCCGGCTCGCTGTCGATGCGGCATCGCCCACCGGCGAGCTCGGCCCGCTCGACCATCGTGGGCAGACCGATGTGACCGGGGTCAGGCGTCTGTGCAGACGTGTCGAAACCGACGCCGTCGTCGACGACCCGCAGGCGGATGCCCCCCTCCTCCGTCACCACGGAGACGGTCACGCGCGCGGCGCCCGAATGCTTCCGCGCATTCGTCAGCGCCTCCTGGGCGATGCGGTACAAGAGACCGCGGATGTCCGGAGCGGGCTCGCCGGCGAGCTCGTCCTCGACGAGGATGTCCGGTCCCTCGCGACCCGAGGCATAGGCGCGCAGCGCCGCCACGAGCCCCTCCCGGTCGAGCGAGGGCGGCCGCAGCTCGAACAGCAGATGACGCAGCCGCTCGACCGCCTGTGCCAGCGTCGCCTGAAGCGCCTCCACCTCGATGCGGAGCTCCGGGTCGGAGATCTGCCGAGCGAGCCGCTGGGCGCGAAGGTCCGCGGCGCTGATCACCTGGACCGGGTCGTCGTGGATGTCGGCCGCGATCCGGCGGCGCTCCTCCTCCTGGGCGTCCTCGAGCCGCATGAGCAGCCGGTGACGGTCCTGCATCGTGCGGCGCAGGATGTCCATGTTCCGTTGCAGCTGCTCCTCGGCGCTCTTGGTCTCGGTGACGTCGTACATGATCCCGCGCCAGTACAGCGGCGCGCCCCCGTCGTCGCGCACGAGCACGGCCTCGTCGCGTATCCAGACCTCCTTGGCGTCGGACCTGAACAGCCGGTACTCGCTCGAGAAGGGCTCTCCGGTGCGATTCGACTCCTTGTGCTCGACCATGACGCGCTCGCGGTCGTCCTGGTGCATCCGGTCGATCCACATGCTCGGGTCCTTGCGCCACGTATCCGCGCTGATGCCGAGGATCTCCTCGATCTGCGGGCTCGTGTAGACGTTCGTCGACAGGTCGTCCACGGCATCGATGTAGAGCACGGCCGGGATCCCCTCGACGAGGTGCCGGTACGTCTCGTGGGCCTCACGCAGGCTCCGCATGAACTCGGGCGTGAGCGGGATCGTGCTCACAGCTTGTACCCGAACCGGCGCAGCAGCTCCTTGCGTTCGGCCTCGTCCTCGTCGCTCTCGACGCCGCTCGGCGGGCTCCCGTCGATCACACCAAGCACCCCGCGCCCCTGCTCGGACTCGCCGACCACGACCTCCAGCGGGTTCGCGGTCGCGCAGAAGATCCGGCAGACCTCGGGCACGGCTTTGATCGCGTTCAGGACGCTGATCGGGAACGCGTCGCGCATCGCCACGACGAACACGTGGCCGGCTCCGATCGCCTCGGCGCCTCGCACGGCGACGTCAACGAGCGCGGCGTCGTTGCCGCTGCGACGCACCAGACATGGTCCGCTCGCCTCGTTGAAGGCGATCCCGAACTTCATCCCCGGGACGTGCACGCATGCCTCGTGCAGATCCTCGACGGTCTTGATGAAATGCGACTGGCCCACGACAACGTTGAGATCGTCCGGCTTGTCGAACCGCACGGTGGTGATGTCCACTCGTGCAACCTCCTGCCTGGGTCAGACGGCGTCGAGCCTCGACACTAGACCGCCCAGGAGGGTGATACGAGGAACCACCGAGGTCAGATCGATCCATTCCTTCGGCGCGTGATCGTCGCCGCCGATGGGACCGAGCCCGTCGAGCGTCGGCGCGCCCGCTGCGGAGGTGGTGTTCGCATCCGAGGCCCCGCCCGTCGACGCGTCGGCGAGCTCGAACCCCATCTCGCGCGCGACGTCGGCTGCGATGGCGGCGAGCCTGGCTCCGCCTTCCTTCTTCTCCATCGGGCGATGCCACTTGCCGCCGGAAACGCGCGCCTCGATATCGGGAACGGTGTGCGCGTTCGCGATGCGTTCGACCTCGGCCTCGGCGGCCACGAGGTCCTCCTCGTTCGGCGAGCGAACGTCGACGTGGAGCTCGCAGCGCTCGGCGACGACGTTCGGACGGGTGCCCCCGTGCACGACACCGGCGTTCACGGTGACCCCGGGCCACCGCCCGTTCAACGCCTGGAGCGCCACGGTCTTGTGTGCGGCCTCCAGGATCGAGCTCCGCCCGCGCTCGGGTTCGACGCCGGCGTGCGAGGCGCGCCCGAGGATCTCGATCAGGTAGTCGCTCACGCCCTTGCGCGCGCTCACGATGTCGCCGTTCTCCCTGGCCCCCTCCAGCACGAGCGCCGCGTCGGCCTCGGCCGCCTCGGCCTTGATCAGGTCTCGCGACCACGGCGAGCCGATCTCCTCGTCGGGGTTGCAGATGTAGGTGATGCGCCCGAATCCGTCGAAGCCGGTCTCCTGGAGGGCCTCGATCGCGAAGAAACCGGTGAGAAGCCCGCCTTTCATGTCGGATACGCCAGGGCCGAGCGCGCGGTCGCCCTCGATGCGGAACGGCCGCTCCGCGACGGTCCCGGGATCGAAGACCGTGTCCATGTGCCCGACCATCAAGACGCGGGGGCCGCCGGAACCCTCCAGCCTGCCGATCACCAGATCGCCGAGGCGCGCCTCGCCCTCTGCGGGCTCGTGGATCATCCGTTCGACCTTCCATCCGCCGGACTCGAAGCGGGACTGGCAGAGATCGGCGATCTCGTTCACGCCGTCGGGCGTGAACGACCCGCAATCGACGTTCACCATCTGCTCGAGCGCGACGAGGAAGTCGTCGTAGCGGCGCGCAGCGATTCCTTGGACGGTCCTCGAGTCCATCCGGCGCAGTATAGGGAGTCCCAACCCCGCGGCTTACGTGAGCGTCGCCCTCCAGATCCGCGCGTCCTCCACCTCCCCCTCGTTCGTCACCCCGAAACCGAGCATCGCGATCCTGCTGGCGCCGAACACGACGAGCGCCCGCAGGCTCTGATCGCCCGCTCCTCCGAGCACGGAAGCCGAAGGGGAGAGGGGACCCGGCGCCCCCCACGTCACGCCGTCGATCGACGTCCACACGCCACCGTCCGTATCCGTCCCATCAGGGCTCTCCTGGGTCCCGACGACGACGACCTGCCCTCGATACATCGTGGCGGCTCGCATCGCCTGCGGCCCTGGTCCGACGAAGCGGCCCCCTGCCAGCGGCAGTCGCTCCCACACGACGCCGTCTTCGGAGGTCCACACGGCTGCGTCGGACGCCGACGAGAACTCCGTATCGCATCGGTCCCCGATGTCCTCGCAGCCCACCGCGATCAGCGGAAGGCGGCCACCTCCCGTGACGTCCAGCATGGTCTGGAATCCCGGCTCCTCGAGCGATGTGGCGACGGCCCGCCTCCACCTGCCGTCCGCGTACTCCCAAACCGCGCCATCGGTTTCGCCGAACTCGCTCGTGAACCCGACGGCGAAGAGCCGGTCGTCGACGACATGCGCCGCGTACATCTCTTGCTGACCCTCCGCCGCGAAGGCCGGTGCGTCCATCCGTTCCCATTCGATCCCGTCATCGGAGACCCACGCGGCCGCGTCGTCCTGAAGGCGAGCCCCGCTCGAGCCCACGGCGACCAGCTCCGAGCCGAGGATCCCGAGGTCCCGGATCAGCTGGACCCCGCCGCCCGCGAACTTGCCCAATGTTGAACGGGTCCAGGTCAGGCCTTGATCCGGAGAGGTCCAGATGGCCGCGTCACCGGCGCTCCAGCCGGCCGCAACCAGGAGGTCACCGAACTCCGTCACGGCGATCATCCGTTGGTGCGTAGCCTCTCCGAACGACGGAGACAGCACCGGATCCCACTTCCTTCCGTTCTCCGAGCGCCAGACCGCCGCCAGCTCCTCGGTGACAGGGTCTCCTCGAGCGGCATGGCCAACGGCGATCGCGACACCGTCAGCCGTAACCATGGCATCCAGGATCGCCTGCTTCCCGCTACCCCCAAAGACGGACGAGATCTGGTACGCCGGGCTCCACGAGAGGGCGAGCGGCCGGGGCGTGTCGGGGTCCTCGGGCCCGTCCACCCCCGGCGTGACCGGACCGGTGGGTGAGTTGGTCGCGTCTCCGCCTTCCGCACCCCCCGGATCGACTCGATCCCGAGGCACGACGAGTGCAAGCGCCACGAGCACGACGACCGAAACGGTGGCGACCACGATCGACGCGACTCGGCGACGGCGTCGTCTCAGCCGTCCGAGCGGCGGTGCTACTCGATCTTCGGCGGGAGCCTCGGGTGCGGGGGGAGGGCTCGTTCCGACGGCGCGGGTACCTCGAACAACTGTTGGAGCCGATGATGACCCTGCGGAGCGCAGCTCGATCCGTGCCGCCTCAACGAGACCGCTGCACGTTTCGTACCGCTTCTCCTTGTCCTTCTCGAGCGCCCTGGCGAGGATCACATCCACACCCGCTGTCCGCCCGCCGCCCTCGAACAGCGACGGCGGCTGGTCGTGGAGGTGGCTGTAGATCGTTGCGACTTCCGTTTCACCCGGAAAGGGCACACGTCCCGAGAGACACTCGTACATCACACATCCGAGCGAGTAGACGTCTGTCCGGCCGTCGATCGGCTGACCCGTGATCTGCTCCGGCGCCACGTAGTCAACCGTTCCAACGAACTCGCCCGTCCGGGTCAGGCCGTCCCGAGTCGTCGTGCGCTTGGAGATCCCGAAGTCCGACAGGTATGCACGCTCGAACCCCGGGATACCCGACGAGGGGTCGACGAGGATGTTCCCGGGTTTGATGTCGCGGTGCACGAGCCCCGCAGCGTGCGCCGTGTCGAGCGCGTCGGCGATTTGAGACAGGATCGAGATCGCCCTGGACGGCTCAAGGACCTTCTCGTCCCGCAGAACCTTTCCGAGGTCGCTCCCCTCGACGTAACGCATCGAGATGAACAGGCTGCCATCCACCTCACCCGCGTCGTAGACCGTGACGATGTTCGCATGGTCAAGGCCGGCAGCGATCCGTGACTCGCGGATGAAGCGTTCCCGGAAGGCGCCGTCGTCCGCGAGGTGCGGCGCGAGCACCTTCAGGGCGACCTTCCGCCCCAGGCGAAGGTGCTCGGCGAGATACACCACGCTGGCGCCGCCTCGGCCGATGATCGCCTCGACGCGATGGCCAGCGAACTCGGCACCGATCGTCGGATCCATCCTGCGCGAGTTGTACCACCCGGCAACAGCGCCGAACAGAGCCCCGCCCCGGGACCGGATTGACCACCCGGCGGCGGCGCCCCAGGATGTGCTCCCCGGCAACCGGAGGGAGCGTGATCTTCGGCAGGGAAGTCGAGCGCGAGGCGCTCACCGCCTTCACGCACGAGGTCGCAACCGGACCCTCGGCGGTCGTCCTCGAGGGCGAGGCCGGGATCGGCAAGACGACGCTCTGGAACGAGGGTGTCGACCTCGCTCGCGAACGCGGATACGCGGTCCTGTCGTGCCGTCCGACGGGCACGGACACCGAGCTCTCCCTCGTCGGGCTCGGCGATCTCCTGCACGGTCTCCCCGACATTGCTTTGGCGGATCTTCCGGCACCGCAGCGCGAAGCGCTCGAGGTCTCACTCCTGCATCGGCGGCGCGGCCAACGAAGGCCCGACCCCCGGGCGGTGTCGATCGCGACCCTCAGCGTCGTCCAGGCACTCGCGGTCGAGTCCCCGGTCGTCATCGCCGTGGACGACGTGCAATGGCTCGACGGAGCCACCGCCAGGGTGCTGGGCTTCGTCGTCCGCCGGCTGTCGGAGATCGCCGTGGGCTTCCTGCTCGCCCGAACGAACCTCGACGAGCCTCCACCTCTCGGCATCGCCGACTCCCTCCCTCCCCACCGGATCCGCCGCATCCTGGTGGAACGGGTCGGGGCCGAGAACCTCGCCGCCCTCGTCCAAGAGCGTCTCGGATCGACGATGTCCCTCCCGGAAGCTCGACGGCTGGCGGAGGTCTCGGGAGGCAATCCGTTCTTCGCGCTCGAGATCGCCCGGGCGGCCGCCCGCGGAGACGAAGGCGTGACGGGACAAACGCTGCCGATCCCGAAGGGCCTGCGTGAGGATCTCGTCACCCAGCGTCTCGGAAGCCTTCCCCGGGCGAGTCAGGACCTTCTCCTCGTTGCCGCTGCGGTGAGCCGCCCGACGCTCGACCTGCTTCGCACCGCCGGAGCCGGCTCCCGCCCTGGGGTTGGGCTCCAGGCGGCGATCGACGCGGGCATCGTCAGCGTGGCGAGTGGTGACGTGCGATTCGTCCATCCGATCTACCGATCCGCGATCTACGCGCACGCGTCCCGGACCCGCCGTCACGACGTCCATCGCCGCCTTGCCGGTCTCTCGCCCGATCCGGAGGAGCGCGCCCGGCATCTTGCGCTCTCGGCCGAGGAAGCAGACGAGGAGATCGCCGTGGCCCTTGAAGGCGCGGCTGCGTCGGCACGAGATCGTGGCGCCCCGGACGCGGCGGCCGAACTCCTTGAACACGCGATCCGACTGACACCCTCCGACTCGGGCGCGAGGGCGCGGCGCCACCTCCAGGCCGCTGAGCACCGCTTCATTGCCGGGGATCCGGAGGGCGCGCTCGAGCACGCCCGCCGGGCCCTCCGCGACTCCGCCCCGGGGGTGGGCAGAGCCCAGGCCCTCCGCTTCCTCGCATCCGTCGACCTCGAGCGAGGGTCAACCGAAGGGGCGCGGCGATCGCTGGAGGAGGCCGCGGCGGAGGCTCGGGGCGACGACCACGCCTCATCCGAGATTGAGGGAGACCTCGCCCGGCTCGAGATGATGAGCGGCGAGCTCGGCCTCGGCGAACGCCACGCACGCTCCGCCCTGGAACTCGCCCAACGGTCGGGCTCCGCGACCCTCGAGCCGTCCATCCGCGTGACGCTTGCCCGCATCGCTCTGTTAACGAGGCGAACCGTCGGATGTCCTGGGTGCGGTGCCCGACTCCTCCGACCCGGTGAGGCTCGAAGGGGTGGCCCTGGCGATCGAGCTCTTCGCGGCCGAAGCCGAAACCATCGCGGGTGAGCACGAGCGCGCCCGGGCCCGGCTGGAGGCCGTGCGGCGGATCGCCGTCGACCAGGGCGACGAACCGACCCGCCGGTCCGCGCTTGTGCGCCTCGCCGACGTCTCCATCCGCGATGGCATCTGGAAGCGGGCCGCCTCCTTGGCGGACGAGTCGCGCACGCTCGCCGGGCACCTCGGCGTCGGAGACGGACACGAGCTGGGACTGCTTGCCTACGCTGCGGCGGCACGCGGGATGGTCGAGGACGCGCGCGATCAAGCGGAGCTTGGACTGGATCATTCGAAGGACGATCGCATCGCGCTCCTTTGAACCTCGGAGCGCTGGGACATCTGGAGCTCTCTCTCGGACGGCCCGAACCCGCGCTCGAAGCCCTCGGCAGGGCTGGCGCTATCGCGACCGCCATGGGGATCGGTGAGCCCGCGGCGCTCCCCTTCCTTCCCGACGAGGCCGAGGCGCTGATCGGGGTCGGCGAGCTCGACGCCGCCGCCCGCCGCATCGAATGGTTCGAGCGTCGCGGGACCGATCTCGGCAGGAAGTCGGCCATCGCTGCAGCCGGTCGATGTCGCGGTCGGCTTCTCGCCGACACCGGGAGGCTCCCCGACGCCCTCGACGCAATCGAGCGATCGATCGCGATCTACGAGGGGCTGCCGCTGCCCTTCGATCTGGCCCGCACGCTACTCGCGCTCGGGACCGTCCGGCGTCGCGACCGTCAGAAGCGACCGGCTCGAGAGGCGCTCGACCGTGCCCTCGAGCTCTTCCAGGAGCTGGAGGCACCCATCTGGGCCGGGCAGGTCCGCGAGGAGCTCTCACGCGTGAGCGGCCGCCGGGCAGCGTACACCGAGCTCACCGAGGCCGAGGATCGTGTCGTTCGTCTCGCCGCTTCGGGCCTCACGAACCGCGAGATCGCCCGCGCACTCTTCATGAGCATCCGAACCGTCGAGGGTCATCTCTCGCACTCGTACGCGAAACTCGGGCTTCGGTCGAGAACCGAGCTCGCGGTCTTCCTTCAGCGCTCAGACTGAGGAACGACCCCGGCTTCGACCGCTCCGACTGACGAGCGTTCGCGCCGCCAAACCCGCGTGGTCCCACGGGTTCCACGGAACGCCCTCCTCCCTAGCGTCGCCTTCGAGCCCGCACGAGGCAACGAGGGAGGTGGAAGCGGTGATTCGGTCAGGGGTCCGGCGTTTCGTGGCGATGGTGGTGACCGCCACATCGCTTATCGCGGTCCAAGGTTCGATGGGAGGACGAAACCATCAGGAGGCCGCTGCCCAGGCCGCTGACCCGCGCCCGAACTTCGTGCTGTTCGTGCTCGACGACGGCCGGCGTGAATTGTTGCGGTATATGCCCAACGTCCGTCGGCACCTCATCCGGAAAGGGATCGAGTTCACGAACGGCTACGTCGTGAACCCCGTGTGCTGCCCCAGCCGGGCGAGCATCCTTACGGGTCAGTACTCGCATACGACCGGCGTGTACACGAATCGGCGCCCCGACGGAGGCTTCGAAGCCTTCCGAGACGGATCGACGATCGCGACGTGGCTGCAGGCGGACGGGTATCGGACCGCGCTGATCGGGAAGTACCTCAACCAGTACGGACGAGACGCGTATGTGCCACCGGGGTGGGACCGCTGGTTCGCCACGTATCGCAATGGTGGGTACTTCGATTACTCCGCCGTCTCCGACGGGGACGCGATGCACTTCGGGAGGGATCGAGGAGACTACGGCACCACGGTACTCGCGTCGGAAGCCGTGTCCTTCATCCACGACACGGCCGCATCGGCCCCGCTCTTCCTGTACCTGACCCCTCACGCCCCGCACGAACCCGCGACCCCTCAGCGTCGCGACCGAGACCGCTTCGCGGGTATCCCGGCCTGGCGTCCTTTCAGCTACGACGAACGAGACGTCTCCGACAAGCCTGGGCACATGCAGGATGAGCCCACGCTCGATGCAGGCGATCGGGCCGAGATCGACGCGTTCAGGATCCGGCAGATCCAGGCCGTCCAGTCGGTCGATCGCATGGTGGGTCAGGTCGTCCGGGCTCTCCGTGACACTGAAAGGCTCGACAACACCCTCCTCGTCTTCACCTCCGACAACGGGATGCTCTGGGGAGAACACCGGCTGTTCGGCAAGAGCGAGATCTACGAGGAGGCGGTCGGCGTTCCGTTCGTGGTTCGTTACGATCCGATGGTCGAGGAGCCGCGGAGAGCCGACGAGCTGGTCCTCAACATCGATCTCGCGCCGACCCTCGCCGAGCTCGCAGGCGTTGAGCCCGACGAGGTCGAAGGCACGAGCATGCTGCCGATCTTGCGGAACCCGGGTGCGCGTTGGCGGCGCGCGTTCCTGATCGAGCATCTTGGGAAAAACGAAAACTCGACGCCGACCTTCTGCGCGATCCACACGGCCCGATACGTGCTCGTGCGGTTCGCAACCGGCGAGGAAGAACTCTACGACCTCGTTCGCGATCCATCTCAGATGGACAACCGAACAGGCCGCGCCGGCTACGGCGCGATCGGCAAGGACCTCCGCGCGGATCTTCACCGACTGTGCGATCCGGAACCGCCAGGATTCTCCTTCTGAAGTACCGATCGTGCAGGGGGACCACATCTGCGAGATCTGTGTGTTCACACGTAGGAATCGTGGCGCTTCGGGGCGGACCTTTCCCACGGACTCCCAAGCCACGCGGGTAGCATCCGCCGATGGCCGGACGAGGGGACCTGAACGCCTGGTGGCGGTTCGGAGCAGCTGTGCTCAGCGCGCTCTCGCCCATGCTCTTTCGGGCCCGGGTGACGGGGGTGGAGCACGTGCCGATGGAAGGCCCCACCATCGTCGCGTCGAACCACGTGAGCGTGCTCGACGGCATCGCGCTTGCCGTCGTAATCGCCCGGCACCGGCGCCGGATGACGCGGTTCCTCACCGCCGCGGAGTTCTTCCGCAAACCCCTCTACGCGTGGGCCCTGCGGTTGTACCGGCAGATCCCGATCAGGCGTGGGGAAGGTGACGAAGGTGCACTCGATGAGGCCGTCCGGACCGTCCGCGAGGGTGCGCTCGCGGGGATCTTCCCCGAGGGGAAGGTGAACCCCTCGCCGGAAGGGCCGCTCCAACGAGGGCGCAGCGGCGTGGCCCGGATCGCGCTCGCCACCGGGGCGCCCGTCGTGCCGGTGGGCATCTGGGGGACGCAGGGGCGATGGCCACGGACCGGCATCCGATGGCAGCGGCCATTCCGAACGACCGTCGCCCTCGAGTTCGGTCCGCCGATCACCGGCGAGGGCGATCCGGATTCGCCGCAGGACACCCAGCGGCTGACCGAACGCGTCATGGAGAGGATCGCCGAGCGCGTCGCCGGGGCGCGACGGAACACGCGATGATCACGCCACCCGCGCCCGCGACCTCGCCAGCAGGTCGCGCAGGAAGAGCGCGTCGCGCACCGCGGCGCCTCCGTGGTCGTTGTTGAAGAACGCCCAGACGTCACGCCAATCCTTGTACTGCCAGCCGCTCGTCCCGACGTGGATCATCCGTTGAACCGTACCCGGACGGGCCGGCCCGAATGCTCGGGGTGCTATCGCCGACCCGGAACGGGGCCCGCCCCCGAGATCACGACGATCCGCATCTCCGCGGGCAACCCTGCGGGTCGCGGCCCGGTTGAGGTCGAGCACCTGATGGTCCTCGCCGCCCACGATCAGCAAGGTCGGAGCCGTGACTTGCTCCAAGGCATCGCCGGCCACGTCCGGGCGTCCCCCGCGCGAGACCACCTCGGTCACCTCGTCGCCCAGCGTTGCGGCCGCGACCAGCGCGGCGCCGGCGCCCGTACTGGCTCCGAAGAACGCGAGCGGGAACTCGGCTAGCTCCGGCAGGCTGTCCACCAACCGTGCCGCGGCGACGAGACGGGATGCCTGAAGTCCGATGTCGAAGACCCGCGAGCGGTCGGCTGCCTCCTGCGGAGTAGGAGATCGAGCAGCAACGTTGAGTCCTGCTCGGTTCAGGCGGTCGGCGACCGCGACACCGCGCGGCGACAAGACGCTCGAACCGCTGCCGTGTGCGAAGACGACCACCGCCCGTGCGCGTCGTCGGAGACCACGAGGTCGCCCGGCAGACGCACGGGATCGGTGTCGATCGAGACGGTTCGGCGCAGAGGCATCCGAACATCTCCCTCCCCGACGCCACAAGGGCGCCGGCGTCACATCGCTGCGACGGCGGAGATCAGGTTCGAGTCGCGGAGC
>JBBDWS010000126.1:0-2183 GCA_040902755.1 Actinomycetota bacterium | reverse complement strand
TGTCGGCGACGCGTGAAAACTGACCCCTCAGCGACGCTTGAAAACTGACCCCCTCCAGTGACCCTGGCTCCAACCGAGCCGGGGAGGAAGCGGGTGCTGAGGGTGGAGGACTGGGCGGAGATTCGACGGTTGCACCGATCAGAGGCGATGCCGATCAAGGCTATCGCCCGGCTGCTCGGGGTCTCGAAGAACACGGTGAAGGCCGCGATCTCAGCGAGCGGACCGCCGAGATACGAGCGCGCACCACGCGGCTCGGTCGTCGATCAGGTGGAACCGCGCCTGCACGAGCTGCTGCACTCCTGGCCCGACATGCCGGCGACGGTCATCGCCGAGCGGATCGGCTGGACCCACTCGATGACGGTGCTGAAGGACCGCGTTCGCGAACTCCGTCCCGTCTACCTGCCACCGGATCCGGCTTCCCGGACCACATACGAGCCGGGCGAGCTCGCGCAGTGCGATCTGTGGTTCCCCGACACGGACATCCCGCTTGGTGCGGGCCAGAACGGCCGGGGCAAGGTGCCGGTGATCACGATGGTGGCCGGCTACTCGCGGTGGATCTGCGGCCGGCTGATCCCCTCGCGGTGCACCGAGGACCTGTTCGCCGGCCAGTGGGAGCTCATCCGTTCCCTCGGTGCGGTGCCGCGGGCCCTCGTCTGGGACGGCGAGGGCGCGGTCGGGAGGTGGCGAGGACGCAGGCCCGAGCTCACCCAGGCCACGCAGGCCTTCCGTGGGACGCTCGGGATCAAGGTCGTGCTCTGCAAACCCAAGGACCCCGAGGCCAAGGGGCTGGTCGAGCGGGCGCACCGCTACCTCGAGACGTCGTTCCTGCCCGGCCGCAGGTTCAACTCACCGAAGGACTTCAACGCCCAGCTCGCTGCGTGGCTCCCTCGGGCCAACGGCCGGGTGCACCGACGGATCGGGTGCCGGCCAGCTGACCGGATCGAGCCGGACCGCGCAGCGATGCTCGACCTCCCACCGGTCCCGCCGGCGACTGGGTGGTCCTATCGGACCCGCCTGCCACGGGACCACTACGTCCGCGTCGACGCGAACGACTACTCGGTGCACCCGGGCGTGATCGGTCGCTTGATCGAGGTCACCGCGGATCTGGAGCGAGTGCGGGTGACCTGCGAGAGCCACGTCGTCGCCGATCACCTCCGGTGCTGGGCGCGGCACCAGAGCCTCACCGATCCGACCCACGCTTCCGCGGCCGTGGCGCTTCGATCCGAGCGGGTGATCCTTGCCCGTCGACCGGAGGCCACCGAGGTCGAGCACCGAGCGCTTTCGGATTACGACCGAGCGCTCGGCTTGGACGGGGAGGTCGCGTGATGGCCACCAAGACGACCCGCGATCTCACCTCGCAGATCGCCTACCTCACGCGGGCGCTGAAGGCGCCCACGCTTCGCGAGTCGGTTCCTCGTCTGGCGGAGCGGGCAAGGACCGAGTCCTGGACCCACGAGGAGTTCCTCGCCGCCTGTCTCGAGCGCGAGGTCGCGGCACGAGAGTCCCACGGCGGGGAGGGCAGGATCCGCGCCGCTCGCTTGCCGGCCCGCAAGTCGCTCGAGGAGTTCGACTTCGACCACGCCCGGGCGCTGCGGCGCGAGCAGATCGCGCACCTTGGCACGCTCGACTTCGTCACCGCCCGAGAGAACGTCGTGTTCCTCGGCCCTCCTGGCACCGGCAAGACGCACCTCGCGATCGGCCTTGCGATCCGCGCCTGCCAGGCCGGCCACCGCACCGCCTTTGCCACCGCCGCCGAGTGGGTAGCCCGCCTGGCCGAGGCTCACGGTGCCGGAAGGCTGCAGACCGAGCTCACGCGGCTTGGCCGCTACCCGCTGCTGGTCATCGACGAGGTGGGCTACATCCCGTTCGAGCCGGAGGCGGCGAACCTGTTCTTCCAGCTCGTGTCCTCCCGCTACGAGCGGGCGAGCCTGATCGTGACGTCCAACAAACCGTTCGGGCGGTGGGGCGAGGTGTTCGGAGACGATGTGGTCGCCGCGGCGATGATCGACCGGCTCGTGCACCACGCCGAGGTCGTCGCGCTCAAGGGCGACTCCTATCGGCTGAAGGACCGCGATCTCGGTCGGGTGCCGGGAGCGGGTGGACCAGAGGAGTGAACGGAGATGGCCGCGAGGGGGTCAGTTTTCAGCCGTCGTCAGGGGGTCAGCTTTCGGCCGTCGTTGACA
>JBBDWS010000125.1:0-2203 GCA_040902755.1 Actinomycetota bacterium | reverse complement strand
CCCAACAGGTACATGTCCGGACGAACGCCCTCGTGCTCGACGGCGAACGTCGTGCCGGTGCGGCCGAGACCGGTCTGGATCTCGTCGGCGATCAGCAGGACGTTCCGCTCGGTGCAGAGCTCGCGAGCGCGGCGCAGGTACCCATCGGGCGGAACGATCACGCCGGCCTCGCCCTGGATCGGCTCGACGAGGAAGGCCACCGTGTCCTCGTCCAGCACGGCGGCCAGCGCATCGGCGTCGCCGAACGGGATCGAGACGAACCCCGGCGTGTGCGGCTCGAAGTCGCGCTTCGAGTCCTCGTCCGAGGAGAAGCTCACGATCGTGATCGTGCGACCGTGGAAGTTCCCGTCGCAGACGACGACCTTCGCGCGGCCCGAGGGCACGCCCTTCACCCGGTAGCCCCACTTGCGGGCGACCTTGAGCGCGGTCTCGACCGCTTCGGCGCCCGAGTTCATCGGGAGCGCCATGTCCATGTCGCAGAGCTCGGCGAGGTCGCGAAGGAAGGGACCGATCTGGTCGCTGTGGAAGGCCCGGCTCGTGAGGGTGAGCCGGTCCAGCTGCTCCTTCGCGGCCGCGACGAGCTCGGGGTGCCGGTGGCCGAAGTTCAGGGCCGAGTACGCGGCCAGCAGGTCGAGGTAGCGCCGCCCGTCCACGTCGGTCACCCAGCATCCCTCGCCCTCGGCGATCACGACCGGGAGGGGGGCGTAGTTCCTCGCCGAGTAACGCTCGACGAGCTCGATGTGCTCTCGGCTTGCGGGGCGGTCTTCGTGCGTGGTCATGGGTCCTCCGGACGTGGGGCGGCCGCGTTTCCGACGGAGTCTACCGGCGCCTGCGAGCGCTCAAGTCGTGATCGCGGCGGCGAGCTCCTCGAAGTTGTCGACGTAGCGGGCGACGTCCTCGTCCGAGTGCACGATCGAAGTGCTCCAGGACTCCCACTTGGATCCGGGGCTCTTGAACACGCCGCGGTTCAGCTGCCACAGCCAGGCGAGCTGCGGTACGCGATCGTCGATCTCCCACAGGTCGCGGTACTCGTGGATCGGCTCGGCTCGCCAGTCGACCGAGCCCTTCGCGCCGAGGAGCTTCATCGAAGCCGTGAGCCGGTATCGGGCGATCACGTCGTTCACGCGTTCGAAGCCTGCGTTGATACGGTCGAACTCGCGGTAGGCGTCCTTCGTGAGGACCTCGGCCAGGTTGACCTTCATCGCGGCCATCGTGAGCGGGTTCCCGTTGAACGTGCCCACCTGCTCGAGCTCGCCCCGAACGATCATGTCCATCGCCTCTTCGGTGCCACCGATCGCCCCGCACGGCAGCCCGCCGCCGATCGCCTTCGCGAGGCAGATGAGATCGGGGACCACGCCGAACGCCTCGACCGCCCCGCCCCAGGCCAGCGTGCAACCGGTCTTGACCTCGTCGAACGCGAGCAGCGCTTCGTGCTCGTGGCAGATCGTCTTCAGCTCGGCCAGGTAGCCGGGGTCGGGCAGGACCAGGCCGCAGTTGGTCATCGCCGGCTCGACGATCATCCCGGCGATCTCGCCGGGGTGTTCCTCGAAAGCGCGGCGCGCCGCAGCGGCGTCGTTGAACGGCACGTTGACGACCTGTTCGGCGATGCCGGCCGGCATCCCGGGCGTCTGCTCGACCGAGCTCGGGTGCTCGCGCGGCCCCGCAGCCTCCTGCGGAGGGAACACGCTCACCATGAGCGAGTCGTGATGGCCGTGGTACGTGCCCTCGATCTTGAGCAGCTTCTTCCGGCCGGTGACCGCGCGCATGATCCGCGTCGCGTCGAGCGTGGACTCGGTCCCCGAGTTCCCGAACCGCCAGAGCGGCAACCCGAAGCGCTCGGCGAGGCTCTCGGCGCAGTCGAGGGCGTCCTCCGTCGGCTGCGCGAAGTGCGTGCCGAGCTCGACGCGTCGCTGCACCGCCTCGACGACCTTGGGATGCGCGTGCCCCATGACCATGACGCCGTAGCCGTTGTGGTAGTCGACGTACTCGTTCCCGTCGATATCCCACACCTTCGAGCCCTTCCCGTGGCTCACGTAGATCGGGTGCGGCGGCCAGGACTGCCACGACGACGAGACGCCGCCCGGCAGCCGCGTCTGCGCCCGCTCCCGGAACTCCAGCGACCCGCCGTGCTTGCCCTCGAGGGCCGCCGTCTCCTGTTTCGTCAGCCGCTCGACGAGCTCGAGGTCGATCTCGACGCGGTCCT
>JBBDWS010000124.1:1241-15537 GCA_040902755.1 Actinomycetota bacterium | reverse complement strand
GACGAACCGGTCCCACTGCTAGGCTTCGAGACGTCCCGCGGGCGTAGCTCAATGGTAGAGCTCCAGCCTTCCAAGCTGGTGGTGCGGGTTCGATTCCCGCCGCCCGCTCCATCTCACAGGAGCGCGCGAGCGAGGGCCGTCGTCGCAGCGGCGACGACCACCACGATCAGCAACGGCGCCTTCCTCCAGAGCGCGATCCCGGCCGCTGCAACACCGATCAACCGTTCGTCGACAACGAGCGACTGACCGGCGCCGAACGTCTGCACCGCGACGAGCGCGCCGAGGACGGCGGGCGCGAGGAGCTCCACCACCCCGGTGAATCGCTCCGGCAGCGGCCGGCCGCCGAGCAGCACCGGCCCCGCCGCCTTGATGGCGATCGTTCCCGTTCCGACCAGTACGACAACGAGCCAGGTCGAGCTCACTTTCGAAGTCCCATCAGACAGGCCACGGCGGCCGCGATGATCGGCACACCCGCGGGTGCGAACGGTGTCAGCGCGAGCGCGATCGCCGCGCCGAGCACCGCCGCGATCAGCGGACGCCGACCCTTCAACTGGGGGACGAGCAGCGCGAGGAACAATGCAGGGAACGCCGCATCCAGACCGAGCGTCGCGGGGTCGCCCAGCGCCTCGCCGGCGATCGAACCGATCGCCGTTCCTCCGACCCAGCCGGAGTAGAGCACCAGCCCGGCGCCGACCAGCACGCGAGGGTCGAATCGTCCGTCGCCCTGGGCGGCGAGCGCCCACGACTCGTCGACGACGAGCTGCGCGCGGAGGAAGCGCCACCACGCCGGGCCCTTGAGGTACGGGGCCACCGAGACGCCGATCGGGCCGTACCGGGCGTTGAGGAGGAGCGCCGCGGTGACGGCCGCCGCCACCGTTCCGCCGTCGCCGATCACCGACACGGCGGCGAACTGCGCGGAGCCGGCGAACGTCGTGGCCGACATGACGATCGGCCCGAGCCATCCGAAGCCGGCAGCCCGCGCGAGGACGCCGAACGAGATTCCGAACCCTGCGACGGCGATCGCGAACGGCCCGACGGCTCGCGCGCCGTCCCGGTAGCTCTTGGTCTCGATCACGTCCTCCGAACCTGAGTCCAATCCCCAGCCAATCCGGGTTGCGCTCTCGTGCCTGGCGGTTCCATAATCGGCCACGCAGAGCGGACCACTCCACGGCCAATCCGGCCAGATTGGATCGAAGATGGCGACGGCGCAGATCCCGGGCACCGGCCTCGGACCTTCGCTCGCCGGCTGGACGGCGAACGGCCCTGGCCCGCTGTACCGGCGCCTTGCCGAGTCGATCCGAGGGGCGATCCGACGCGCCGAGATGCCGAGCGGTACGCGCCTGCCGACCGAGCGCGCGCTCGCCGCCGAACTCTCCGTGAGCCGGAGCACGGTGGTCGCCGCGTACGACCTCCTTCGCGAGGAGGGCTGGCTCGAGAGCCGGCAGGGGAGCGGGACGTGGGTCCGCCGGCACGCGTCGGTCGTGCGGTTCGGTGAGGACCGTGCCGGGTTCGTCGGGAGAGCGACGACGTCGTTCCGCGCGCTGATCGAGGGACCCGGCGAGGGGATCGAGTTCACCTGCGCGGCGCTGGCCGCGGGCGATCTGTTCTCGCGGCCCGGCATGTCCCGAGCGCTCGAGGACATCGACCGTGCCGCCCGTGACGGGATCGGCTACGAGGCGATCGGACACGCGCCGCTCCGCGCGGCCATCGCCGACCATCTCGCCCGGCGCTGGCGCCTGCCGACGACGACGGACGAGGTCATCGTCACGACCGGCGCGCAACAGGCGGTCGGTCTCGCCGCCGCGCTCTACGCGCGGCCCGGCGACGTCGCGCTCGTCGAGGATCCCACCTACCTGACCGCGATCGACATGTTCACCGCGTCGGGCGCGCGATTGGTTTCCGTGCCGATCGGCGTCCAGGGCCTGCGTCCCGAACGCCTGCGCGAAGCGATCGTCGCCACGTCGCCGCGGATCGCGTACCTCATGCCGACCTTCCACAACCCGACCGGCACGCTGATGCCCGAGCGCGAGCGGCGCGAGGTGGCCGATCTCGCGCAGGAGCTCCAGGTGCCGATCGTCGAGGACCTCACGGTCGCCGATCTCACGCTCGGTGGCGACCCGCCGCCGCCGATCGGCGCGTTCCAAGGCGAGGTGCCGGTGCTGTCGATCGGCTCGCTCTCGAAGATCCTGTGGGGCGGCCTTCGCATCGGCTGGATCCGCGCGCCGGCGCCGGTCGTGCAGCGGCTCGCGCGGATGAAGCTCGTGACCGATCACGGGACCTCGACCGTCAGCCAGATCCTGGCGCTGCCGCTGCTCGAGGACCTCGACGAGATCCTCGTCGAGCGCCGGGCGCTGCTCCACGAGCGCAAGGAGATGCTCGAGAGCCTGCTCCGCGAGCACCTGCCCGCGTGGACGTGGGACGCACCGGCCGGTGGGCTGTGCCTGTGGGTCCGGCTCGCGGATGCCGACGCGACCGCGTTCTCGCACGTCGCCACTCGTCACGGTGTGACCGTGGTGCCCGGCCCGATGACCTCGGTGGACGGCAACTTCCCCGATCGCGTGCGCCTGCCGTTCGTGCTCGAGCCCGACCCGATGCGCGAGGGCGTCGAGCGCCTCGCCAGCGCCTGGGAGGAGTTCGAGCGAGACGCCGCTCAAGCGCCGCGAGCCGTCCGCATCGTCGTCTGAGCGAACGCGCTGGCGCTGCCTCGACGGTTCGAAGAGCCCCGCGATAGGGTCGGGGCCATGCGCCTCCGGGTCGTGGTGCTGCTCGTCCTCATCGCCGGGAGCCTGGCGTGGGTCGGAACGCGGGCCCTCTCGGGGAACCTCGTCTACTACGTGACGCCGACCGAGCTGCTGCAACAGCAATCCGCACCCGGCGAACAGCTGCGGCTCGGCGGGCAGGTCGTACCGGGATCCGTGCACACCTTGTCCGGCATCGTGAACTTCGTGGTCACCGACGGCACGACGCGGATGACCGTCGTCCACGATGGCGCCACCCCCGGGCTCTTCCAGGACGGGACGGGCGTGGTCCTCGAGGGGACCTACGGCGCCGACGGCGCGTTCCACTCGGACACGATGCTCGTGAAGCACGGCGAGGAGTACCGGCCGCCGGGACCCGGCGAGACGCCTTCCCCCGCGCAGGTCGGCTGAGGTGGCCGCGTTCGTCGGGACGGTCTCACTCGCGATCGCGTTCGCGCTGGCGCTGTACGGGGCCGCCGTGGCGGTCATGGGCGTTCGGAGGCGGAACGCCTCGATGCTCGAGAGCGCGCGCACGACGGCCTACTCGGTCCTCGCGCTTGTCCTCGTTGCGAACGCAGCGATGCTCGTCGCCCTGCTGACGAACGACTTCTCGGTCCGCTACGTCGCCTCGAACTCGAGCGTCGCAACCCCGACGTTCTTCAAGGTCCTCGCGCTCTGGTCGGCCGACGAGGGCTCGCTCCTTCTTTGGAACCTCGTCCTCGCTGGGTACCTGGCCGCGGTCGCGTTCCGGTTCCGCGCGCGTCGCCCGGAGACGTTCGGGTGGGCGCTCGCCACCATGTACGGGGTCGTCGCGTTCTACCTGCTGCTCGTCCTCGGGCCGACGGCGCCGTTCGCGACGCTCGCCTCGGTGCCGGCCGACGGGAACGGGCCGCTGCCGCTCTTGCAGAACCACCCGCTGATGGCGGCGCACCCACCGTTCCTCTATCTGGGGTTCATCGGGTTCACCGTGCCGTTCGCGTTCGCGATCGCGGGCCTGATCACCGGACGCGTGAGTGACGACTGGATCCGGATCACGCGGCGATGGACGCTCGCCGCGTGGACGTTCCTGGCGATCGGGCTCACCCTGGGCGCGCTCTGGTCGTACGGCGTGCTCGGTTGGGGCGGCTACTGGGCGTGGGATCCGGTCGAGAACGTGGCGCTGCTCCCGTGGCTGACGGCGACCGCGTTCCTGCACTCGGTGATGGTGCAGGAACGGCGCGGCATGCTGAAGGTCTGGAACCTCGCGCTCGTGATCGGCACGTTCTCGCTGACGGTGCTCGGGACGTTCCTCACGCGGGGGAGCATCCTGTCCTCGGTCCACACGTTCGCGCAGTCGATCGTGGGGCCGATGTACCTCGCGTTCCTCACGCTCGTGCTCGTGGGCGGCTTCGGGCTGATCGCGTGGCGACGCGAGGCGCTGCGCGCGGAGTCCACGCTCGACACGCCGCTGTCGCGGGAGAGCCTGTTCCTCGGCAACAACGTCCTGCTGCTGGCGGTCACGTTCACGGTCCTCGTCGGGACGATCTACCCGCTGATCGTCGAGGCGCTGACCGGCGAGAAGGTCTCCGTCGGGGGACCGTTCTTCAACCGCAACACGTTGCCGGTCGCGCTGCTCCTGCTGTTCCTCATGGGGATCGGGCCGCTGCTGCCGTGGCGCGCGGCGTCGCTCTCGTCGGTCGCGCGGCGACTGCGAGTGCCGGCGTGGGCCGCCGCGTTGGTTGCCGTGGTGTTCGCGCTCGCGGGCGCCGGTACGGCGGCGATCGTGGTGTTCGGGCTCGCGGCGTTCGTCGGGACGGCGACGATCGCGGAGATGCTCCGCGGCGTCCGCGCCCAGCGCCGCGCGCACGCCACGTCGTGGGGCGTCGCGACGCGGGCCGCGATCACGCGGAACCGAAGGCTGTACGGAGGGCTGGTCGCGCACCTCGGGGTCCTGATCGCGCTCGTGGGTGTGTCGTGGGCCGCGCTCGGCGACGCGTCGGGCGAGCTCACGCTCGGCGTCGGAGATCGCGCGCTTGTCGAGGGTTACGAGCTCCGTCTCGACGACCTGAACGTCCGCGAGGAGGCGCACCGGCGCGTCATCGTCGCCCGGATCACGGCGTTCGACGCCGAGAGCGGTGAGGAGGTCGCGCGGCTTCAGCCCTCGCTGAACCTCTATCCGGGCTCGTCCGAGCCGATCGGAACGCCGTCGATCCGGGTCGGTACGCCGTGGAACGGGATGCGCGACCTCTACGCGTCGCTCGTCTCGGTCGACGCGGAGGGGCCGGCCGCGTCGCTCCGGTTCTTCGTGAACCCCGGGATCGGGCTGCTGTGGGTGGGGGGGTTTGTGATCGCGTTCGGAGGCCTCGTCGCGGCGTGGCCATCGCGATCGCCTCCGAGACGGACGCCGCTTCCCGATGAGGTCGCGGAGACGCGCGAGGAGGTGCGCGTGTGAGCGACGACGATCTCGGCGAGGGCGGCGGGGTGGAGCGCGGCAGCGCCGAGGGCGGTCCGCGGCGTTCGCGCGGGAGGGTGATCGTCCTCACCCTCGTGCCGGTCGTCGCGTTCGCGCTCCTGCTCGCCTCGGGGCTCGGGCGAGATCCGCGTGAGCTGCCGAGCGAGCTGATCTCGGACCGGGCGCCGGCGTTCGCCCTGCCGGAGCTCGGCGGGCAGGGGGACATCTCGGGGCCGACCGAGGGCCAGGTCTTCGTCGTGAACTTCTGGGCGTCGTGGTGCCTCGAGTGCCACGCGGAGCACGACGCGCTCGTCGCCGCCTGGGACCGGTACCGGGAGCGCGGCGTGGTCTTCGTCGGCGTCGTGTTCGAGGACGGGGAGGGCCCGGCCCTTCAGTACGCGAGCGAGAAGGACGGCGACTGGCCGCTCGTCATGGATCCAGGATCTCGGACCGCGATCGCGTACGGCGTGTTCGGCGTGCCGGAGACGTTCGTGGTCGCCCCCGACGGCACGATCGCGGCGAAGACCATCGGCGAGGTCACGTACTCGTGGCTCACCGAGGAGATCGATCGCGCGCTGCGGACCGAGGTGTCTGCATGAGACGGACGTGGCTGCTCGTCGCCGGAGCGGCCGTGGTGATCGTCGCGGCGGCGCTTCTCGCGCGGGGCGGCGGGGAGCCGGCGACGATCGAGGACCGCGCACAGGCGATCTCGGCCGGCCTGCGCTGTCCCGTGTGCCAGAACCTGTCAGTCGCGGACTCGCCGTCGCGCCTGGCGGGCGAGATGCGCGCGGAGGTCGAGGGCCAGCTCCGCGCGGGCCGGACCGACGACGAGGTGCGCGCGTTCTTCGTCGCACGCTACGGGGAGTGGGTACTGCTCGAGCCGAGGAGCCTCGTGCCGTTCCTGATCCCCGTCGTCGCCGTGGGGCTCGGGATCGCTGCATGGGCGTTCGTCGTCCGTCGCCGACCGCGTGCCGAGCGCACGGAGGTTTCGGACGCCGAGCGCCGCCGCATCGACGGCGACCTCCGTTCCCTGGAGGAGGGCGCGTGAACCCGTTCGTCGCGGCCCTGACCGTCGCCGCGCTCGCCGCCGTCGCGGCCGCGGGCGTCACGGCGGGGTTCCGGCGCCGCGATCCACTCGCGATCGAGCCGCTCGCCGATCCGCTCGAGGACCGGCGTGTCGCCTTGCTCCGCTCTCTGGCCGACCTGGAGGAAGCGCATGCGTCGGGTGTGCTCGAGGACTCCGACTATCGAAGGCTCCGCGGCGATACCGAAGGGCGGATCGCCCGGCTCCACCGCGCGATCGACGGACGGCGTTCGCCTCGACCCGCCGTCGCGGCGGAGGGCGGCGCGGTCGACCTCGACGTCGAGGCCCCGGGCCCGGCGGGCCGAACGCAGGGGCGCGTGCCCCCGTGGGCGGTCGCGATCCTGCTCGCCTCGACCGTGCTCGCCGTCGCGGTGACCGGGCTGCTGCGCGAGGCCGAGCCGGCGGCCGTCGACTCGGCGCCGGCCGTATCCGATGACGACCCGTTCGGGTTCTTCGAGCAGCGGGTCCTCGACCACCCGAACGACCTCGCGGCCCGGCTCGACCTCGCCCACCGGTACCTCGACGCGGACCGGGTCGAGGAGGCCCTCGCCGAGTACGCGGTCGCGCTCGAGCTCGACCCCGACGACGCCGAGGCACACGCGCACATCGGGTTGATCCTGTACGCGTCCCATCAGCCGGAGGAGGCGCTCGAATCGGTGGACCGGGCGCTGGAGACCGCGCCCGGGTACCCGGAGGCCCTGTTCATCCGCGGCGCGATCCTGCTGAGAGGGCTCGACCGACCCGAGGAGGCGATCGAGGACTTCGAGGCCTACCTGGCGGCCGCGCCGTTCGGGCAGGAGCGGGGGACGGCGCAGCAGCTGATCGCCGAGGCCGAGGCTGCCCTCGCCGAGCCGCCCGCCGAAACCTAGGACGCCTTCGCGCTCCGTGGAGGCCCAGGCCAGGTTGCTCGACCGGGCACGGAAGGGGGAAACTCGCGCGGTCGACGCACGGGGCGCTCGACGCGGCGGCCGAGGGGGAGTGCGTGACCGAGTACGTCGTCATCGGTGACGGTGCGGCCGGCACGACGACCGCGCAGTACATCCGCCGCCGCGATCCCGACGGCCGCATCACGATCATCGCCGACGACCCGAACGCCGCGTACTACCGCGCGGCGCTCACGAACTACCTGATCGGCGAGCTCCGCGAGGACCAGCTGTTCGCAGTCCCGCCGGACTTCTACGCGCGGAACTCGATCGGACGTCTGCTCGCGCAGGTCGCGGCGATCGACACGACGAACCGCCGGGTCGTCCTCGCGAGCGGCGGCGTCCCGGTTTCGTACGACCGGCTGTGCATCGCATCGGGCTCGGCGCCGAACCCGCCGCCGTTCCCCGGCGCCGAGCTCAAGGGCGTGATGACGATGCGCACGATGCAGGACGCGCGCACGTTCATGGAGGATCTTCGGTCCGGCCGCGTGAAGCGGGCCGTGGTCGTCGGCGGCGGGCCGCTCGCGCTCGAGTGGGCGCAGGCGCTGCGCGCGCGCGGCGCGGATCTCACCTACATCCTGCGCGGCCGCGAGTTCATGGCGGGCGTTCTGGACAAGACGGGCTCGGACCTCGTCGCGTCGCGCCTGCGCGCGTTCGGGTGCGACCTGCGGATGGACGAAGAGGTCGCCGAGGTGATCGGCGACCGGCACGGACACGTCCACGAGGTCAAGCTCAAGAACAGCGGTCAGAAGGTGCGGACGCAGCTCGTCTGCGCGGCGATCGGCATCCGAACGAACACCGGGTTCCTCCAGGACTCCGGGGTCGCGGTCAACCGCGGGATCCCGGTGGACGACCGGATGCGGACGAACCTGCCGGACGTCTACGCGGCCGGCGACGTCGCCGAGGTTTACGACCCGCAGGTCGGCGACAAGCGCGGTCTCGGCCTGTGGGAACCGGCGCGCCTGCAGGGCCGCGTCGCCGGAACGAACATGGCCGGCGGGAACGTCTCGTACGACGTCGGCGTGATGTACAACGCGACGCGCCTGTACGACCTCGACTTCGCCGGGCTCGGCCGCACGATCGAGCGCGAGGGCGATCGCGTGATCGCCGACCTCCCGCGCGGCAAGGGAACGATCGCGTACCGCAAGCTTGTCCTGAACGATGGCCACCTGGTCGGCGCGATCCTGCTCGGTCACCGTTCGGAGCAGGTTCGCCGTCACGGCCTCCGCTTGAAGAAGCTGATCGAGGACCAGACCGACATCTCCGCGGTCGCCGACCGGCTGCTCGATCCGGCGTTCGATCTCCCGGCGTGGATGGCGGCGACGCGCGGAGAGATGCAGGCGACGCGCGGCATCGCGCTCGGCGGCGCGGTGCCGACGTACTCGCGGCTGCTCCGCTCGCCGGCCGCGGTCTCGCCGCTCACGCGCGCGGTCGCGCAACCCGTCGCCGCGATGGCCGCTCCCGCGCTGCTGCCCGCTCCTCCCGAGGCAGCCATGGCCGCGTCGCCCGTAGCCGTCCTCGATCCGCCGACGGCGGCAACCGGTGGCGAGGCCGGTCCGAACGCGACGCTGTCGGTCGAGGGAGGCCAGACGATCGAGCTCGGCGTTCTCACGCGGATCGGCAGGCGCCCCGAGATGGACCTCGTGCTGGCCGACACGATGGTCTCGGGAGCGCAGGCCGAAGTGCGGCTGATCGGAGACGTCTACGCGGTCGCCGACGCGGGGAGCCGCAACGGCACGTTCGTGAACGAGCAGCAGGTGACGGCGCCGACGACGCTCGCCGACGGCGACACGATCCGAGTGGGAAGCACGAAGATCGCGTTCGGGCAGCCGCAGCCCGCGCCGGTCTCGGCGCCCACGCCGGCGCCTTCGGTATCGGCCGAGCCGATGTCGGACATCCCGCCGTCGCCGGTCGGTCCGGCCGTCTCCGGCTTGTTCGTCCGCCCCGAGTCGCTCGAGGAGACCGGCATCCCCGGGACGGGGATCTCGGGCGCGCTCGAAGGCGGTGGCCGCCGGTTCGAGCTCCTCGGCTCGCAGATCTCGCTCGGGCGTGACCCCGAGGCCGAGGTGTCGATCGAGGACCCGGCCGTCTCGTACACGCACGCGCAGATCACGTTGCACGGCGGGGCGCTGTACCTGCGCGACCTGGGCAGCCGGAACGGGACGTGGGTGAACGCGCAGCTCGTGACGACACCGCATCCGCTTCGCGACGGCGACGTCGTGCACCTCGGCGAGACCGACCTCACGTTCCGCTCGGTCGGGGGACGCGTCGCCGAAGCGCCGCCGGTGATCGCCCCCGCGCCCCTTGTCGCACCCGAGCCCGTCGCGGCTCCCGAGTCGGTCGCGACCCCCGGGGCGGCCGTGCCTCCCGAACCTCCGCCGATCGCCGCGCCACAGCCCCCGGCGGTCACCGCTCCCGAGCCCCCACCCGTCGCTCCGGCCGAACCTGCGGCGCCGAAGGCGCTCCGACTCCGCGTCGAGTCGGGGCCCCTCGCCGGGCAGACCTTCCCTCTCAAGCCGCCCGAGGTCGTCATCGGCCGCGACCCGGACGCGGAGATCTCGATCTCCGAGGGCACCGTGAGCTGGCGTCACGCCAAGCTCGCTCCGCGCGGCTCCGGGTGGAGCGTGACCGACCTCGGCAGCACGAACGGCACGACCGTGAACGGCGAACGGCTCGAGGCCCACCGCGAGCAGCCGCTCGAGCCCGGCGCCGAGGTTCGCGTCGGCGAGATCACGATGCGCTTGCAGGAGGTGACCTGATGCAGGTCGACTTCCTCGACTCACTCCGCAACGAAGCCGAGCGGGAGATCATGGCGTGCATCGGGTGCAACGACTGCCTGCTCGCGTGCCCGCTCCCCGAAGCGCGCCACGTGACGATCGCCGAGCTGAACCACGCGGTGCTCGACGAGCGGATCGTCTCGGCCAGCGTGATCGAGTTCGTGCAGGCGTGCACCCAGTGCCAGCAGTGCGTTCCGGTCTGTCCGGCCGACCTGCACCGCGCCGACATCGTGCTCTACAACAAGATGAAGGTCGAAGAGGTCGCGCCCGACCGCGAGATGCCGCTGCAGGTCGGGCCGAACATCTCCGGGTCCGGCTGGACGCTCCACGCGCTCGCCAGCCACCTGACCACGCTGCCGCTGTTCGAGGGCGTGGAGGAGCCCGCGATCAGGCGCGCGCTCCTTTCGACGACGCTCCGCCGCCTGGACCCGGGCGAAGTCCTCGTCCGCGAGGGCGAGTTCCACGAGCGCATGTTCGTCATCGTCGACGGCAACGTCGAGCAGATCGCGTCGCTCGGACTCGGCGAAGCGGCACGGATCCTGCTGCTCGGCCCGGGTTCGTTCCACGGCGAGATGGCCGTGATGGGCAACCAGGAGGAGCCGTTCACGATCACCGCGGTGCACTCCGCGACGGTCCTCGAGTTCCCCAAGGCCACGGTGTTCCGCCTGATGCGCGAGGCGGCGACGTTCAAGCGCACGATGGACGAGCTCTACCGTCGCAAGGCCGTCTGGACGCACGCGCGCACGGCGCCGCTCCTGGCGGGACTCCCGGACGACGCCGTCGGAGAGCTGCTCGACCGCGCACAGTTCCGGGTGCTCATGCCGGGCGAGGTCGTGTTCCGCGAGGGCGACCAGCCGGGCGACCTGCATCTGGTCCGCTCCGGCTTCCTGCGCGTCGCGCGCACGTTCGGCGCCGAGGAGCGCGTCCTGCAGTACTTCCGCTCGGGCGACGCGTTCGGTGGCGTGGCGCTGCTGTTCAACCAGCTCCAGTCGGCGACGGTGAGCGCGAACACGCGCTCGGAGGTCGTGACGATCCCCGGGGCGGTCGTGGTCGCCCTCCTCGAGCGGAGCCCCGAGCTCCGGCGCACGCTGATCTCCGAGGCCACGCGCGCCGAGGAGGGCCTGTTGTCGATGGGCGGCTCGGCGCTGCGGCCGCCCCCGAAGGACCGCGCGAGTTCCCAGATGATGTCGCTCGAGGGTCTCCTGGACCGCGGCGTGATGCAGGGTCACGAGGTCCTGTTGATCGACACGTCGATCTGCATCGACTGCGACAACTGCGTCGACGCGTGCGGGCGCCGCCACGGCTACTCGCGCCTCGAGCGCAGCGGGCTTCAGCTCGGCAACCTGCTGTTCCCCTCGGCCTGCCGTCATTGCGAGGACCCGGTCTGCCTGCTCTGCTCGGTGAACGGCATCGTCCGCGAGCCCGACGGCGAGATCCGCATCGTCCCGGACAACTGCATCGGCTGCGGCGCGTGCGCCGAACGATGCCCGTACGACAACATCCAGATGCACGACATCGAGGACGAACGCGCGAAGGGGATCCTCTCCAAGATCATCCCGCGCAACCGCGACGCGAAGGTCGATCCCACGGAGGGCATGAAGCAGAAGCTCGCGGTGAAGTGCGACCTGTGCGCCGGCTACGACTACTACGCCTGCGTACACGCCTGCCCGGTCGGCGCCGCGATGCGCGTCGATCCCGTCGAGGTGTTCGGGCGCAACGACGTCCTCATCGGGCTCGAGATGAAGAAGAGCGGGGCGTGAGCAAGGCGACGAAGCCGAAGGGCCCTCGTGCCAGGCCGGGCGTGCAGCCCGAGCGGCCGAGGAAGTTGCTCGAGCGCCCCTGGCCGTGGATGATCCTCGCCGGCCTGATCGGCGGAGCGATCGTCGCGCTCGCCCTGTCGCTGCTGAAGAAGGCGCAGGACGACGGGGGAGACGCGGGCGCCGCGTTCCTGCTCCTCGCCGGGACCGGGCTCGTCGCCGTCGTGTTGATGCTCCTCACCGCGTTCTACTCGGCGCGCAAACGCCGGCGCGTGCTGCAGGAGCACCTGCCCGGCACGATGATGACCTGGCTCAAGGCGCACGTCTGGCTGGGACTCGTCGCGACGTTCGCGATCGTCGTGCACTGGTGGCTCTACCCGATCAACTCCCGGATCACGACCGGCAAGATCACGCTCGCCATCCTGGTCGTGCTCGTCGTGTCGGGCATCGCGTGGCGCATCGTCTACGTCACCGTTCCGCGCGGCATCCCAGGCAAGGTGGGCAACCTCTCGCTCAAGGACACGCGCTCGCGCCGCGAGCAGATCGAGGTCGAGATCGAGAAGACGCTCGCAGGGGCCTCCGACGAACTTCGGCGTCTGGCGGACGAACTGTTACGAGGCAAGACCAAGGTCGCCGAGCTCGACGGACGAGCCGCGACGCTCGCGGTCCAGGAGCAGGCCTCGTGGCAGGAGCTCCGCGCGCTGGCCGAACGGCTCGAGCGATACAAAGGCCGCGAGCCCAAGCAGGAGCGGTACCACCGGATTCTGCAGGGCTGGAAGCTCCTGCATCTCCCGCTCGCGGTGGCGCTCGGTGCGGCGATCGCGATCCACGTCGGGGACGTCCTCGGGATCGACAACCGCGTGTTCGCCGACGAGGCGCAGGCGTTCCCGGACTCCGGCCAGTGCGCCGACTGTCACAGCGACATCGTTCGCGAGTGGAACCTCGCGGTGCACTCCGTCGCGCAGACGAGCCCGACGACCGTCGCGCAGACCGCCCTCGCGCTCCAGCAGGACCCGAACATCGGGGCGCTCTGCACGAACTGTCACGCGCCGATCGGGATGCAGATCACCCCGAAGGACACGTTCCCGCTCCCCGGGGAGGGTGGCGCCCCCGTGATCTCCGAGGGGATCACGTGTTGGACCTGCCACTCGGTGAGCGAGATCCCCGGCGAGCTCCGGGGAGGCGAGGACGACTTCCCCGTGGGCCGGGCGGGCGTACGCGACTTCGGAACCGTCTTCGGACCCCCGCTCGGAGGCGATCCGCCGCTCCCGGTTCCCGACCATCAGACCGCGCAGGGGTTCATGACGAACGAGCTCAACACCTTCCAGCTGTGCGGCTCGTGCCACAACGTGAAGGCCGACCTCGAAGGTGACGGCTTCTCGCCGTTCGGAGACGAGGAGGCGGAAGAGAGCGGCAATGACGAGGACGGCGACGGCAAGCTCGACGAGAACGAGCTCGTCGAGGTGGACCGGGACGAGGACGGCATCGCCGACGCGATCGACGTCGACGGCAGCGGCCTCATCCGCGACCTCGTGCTCCAGACCACGTTCGACGAGTGGGAGGACTACCTCGCGAACGACCAGGCCGGCGTCCCGTGCGCGACGTGCCACATGCCCTCCCGCACCGGGCCGGCGGTCGACGACGCGCCGGGGAACCTCGAGCTCCCCGATCGGACGCTCCACTCGCACACGTTCATCGGTGTGGACTACGACCTTGAGCCGGGGCACTACGCCGGTCTCGGCGTCGGCGGGGGAGACGCGACGCAGGAGGTGCTCGGCCTGCGCGAGGGCCTGATCAACTCGGGCGTCACGATCCAGGCCGAGGTCCGCCAGCGTGACGTGTCGGCCGACGTCTTGCCCGCCGAGGTGACGGTGCGAACGGGGTTCATCGGCCACGACTTCCCGACGGGGTTCGCGTTCGCCCGCCAGTGGTGGCTGGAGGTGTCGGCGACGACCGAGGACGGTGAGCCCGTCTGCCTGACGCCGATCGACCCGGCCACGAAGCTGCCGGACCCGCAGGGGATCGACTCGCCGTGCTCGTCGGGCACGATCGCGAACCCCAGGGAGGACCTCAAGCCGTGCGACCCGATCGAGGTCGCCGATCGCTTCGGCACCGAGCTGAACTCGACCGTGGAGATCTTCACGCCGAGCCCGCTCGAGGACTGCGACCCGTGGCTCGCGAACTTCCAGAAGATCCTGACCGACGGGGATCCTGACGACGACGGCACGTTCGTCGAGGTGCCGTACCAGTCGTTGCAACCGGACATCGTGAAGAACCAGATCCGCGTCGCCGACCAGCAGGCGATGGGCGCGCTGAAGCCCTACGACGACAAGTTCAACACGAAGGGCATCGACGACCGCGAGCGCACGTTCGTGTACCTGTTCGACGTAAGCGATGTCGGTGGGCAGGAGGTCACGGTGAACGTCGTCATGCACCTGCGGCACCTGCCGCCGTACTTCCTGCGCGCGCTCGACGGCTTCTACCCGAACGGGCTGACGGCGAAGATCCTGCTGAGGCAGATGGTGGTCTCGGACATCCCGGGCGCGCCGAGTGACCCGGTCCGCGTCCCATAGGGAACCCGGACCC
>JBBDWS010000124.1:0-1141 GCA_040902755.1 Actinomycetota bacterium | reverse complement strand
GGAACGACGACTCATGAAAAAGGAAGTTCGTCGTCATCTGTCCCTGCGACGAGCGAGTCGCGGCGAGTCTTCGCGGCGGCAGCGTGAGATCTTCCCGGAGAAACGTCGCTCTTGCGGCGGCCGCCTGGCTGGGTCTAGGCGCGCCGGCGGGCTGCCACGACTTCGGCCCTGCGGCGTGCCTCGCGGGCGCGTGAGAAGAGCCTCAGCACATATCCGCCCAGCGCGACCGCGGTGATGACGTACCCCGCGACGACATAGCCGACGTTCTCGTCCATCAGGCATCCGCCTCTTCGAGCTCGCCGACTTGGGGCGAGAGCGCCTCGCGCACGGCGCGCTCCTCGAGACGGCCGACGCGGAGCCGGAGCGCCATCAGGTACGTGTAGACGATGGTGAACGCGGCGACGCCGAAGAGCAGCGCCGCCAGCATCGAGCCGTGGATCTCGGGCCCGCCGAGCCGGAAGAACGTCGGCCCTTGGTGCAGCGAGCGCCACCACGTGACCGAGAGATGCACGATCGGCACGTCGACGAACCCCACGATGCCGATCACCGCGGCCAACCTCGCGCGGCGCGACGGGCTGTCGACGATCCTGCGCACTGCCAGGTAGGCGAGGTAGATCAACAGGAGCATCGCAGTGGTCGTGAGCCGCGGGTCCCAGGTCCACCACGTGCCCCAGACGGGCTTGCCCCAGAGGGCACCGAGCACGATCGTGAGCGCGGTGAACAGCACGCCGATCTCGGCCGAGGCGGCCGCGATCCGGTCCCAACGGATCCGCCGCGTCCGCAGGTAGGCGACGCTCGACACGAACACCACGAAGAACGACAGGTACGCGAGCCAGGCGGCCGGCACGTGCACGTACATCAGCCGCTGCACCTCGCCCTGGACCGCGTCCGGCGGCGCGACGACCAGCGAAAGGATCGCGCTCACGACGACTGCCACCAACGCAGCGACCCCTAGCGCGCGCTCGCCACTCCGGGATGTTGCCTTGCCGAGACCTCGCGCCGCGACGTCCACTCAGTCCTCCATCAGGTGGCCGAAGACGAGGATGCCCACCGACACGAACACGATGTCGAACGCGAGCAGCAGGCCGAGCCATTGCGCCGCCTCGCCCGCCTGACCCGTCGTCGCGAGGTCGGTCGCGCG
>JBBDWS010000123.1:0-2281 GCA_040902755.1 Actinomycetota bacterium | reverse complement strand
CGACCTCCACCGTGTCGAGGATCCCGCCGACCCGCTCGCGCCGCTCGAGCACGAAGACGCGGCGCCCGGCCTTCGCGAGGTACGCCGCGGCGACCAGGCCGTTGTGACCGGCGCCGATCACGACGGCGTCGTATCGAGCGGCCACCTACGCCACCTGCTCCTTCGACCCGGACTTGAGCAGCTCGAGCGACGCGATCCGGCCCGGCGCGCCCATGATCCCGCCACCCGGATGCGTCGCCGAGCCGCACATCCACAGGCGCTTGACCGGCGTGCGGTACCGCGCCCACCCGGGCACCGGACGGTTGAAGAACAGCTGTTCGAGCGAGAGCTCGCCCTGGAAGATGTTGCCCTCGGTCAGGCCGGTGATGTCCTCGATGTCCTTCGGCGTGAGGACCTGCTGGTGGAGGATCAGGTCGCGGATCTTCGGGAAACGCTCCTCGAGGGTGGCGATCACGGTCTCGCCGAACGCGTCGCGCTCGGCGTCGTCCCACACCCGTCCGTCCGAGAGGTGGTACGGCGCGTACTGCACGAAGCACGACATCACGTGCTTGCCCGGCGGCGCCATCGAGGGGTCGACGAGGGTCGGGATGATGCAGTCGATGTACGGACGCTGCGAGAAGCGGCCGTACTTCGCGTCGTCGTACGCGCGCTCCATGTAGTCGACGCCCGGCGAGAAGCTGATCGCGCCGCGGAGCCATTCGCCGCGGCCGGGTTTGCACGCGAGCTCGGGCAGCCCGTCGAGCGCGAGGTTCACCTTCCCGCTCGAGCCCCGGAACTTGTAGCGCTGCACCTCCTCGCGGAACTCCGGATCGAGGTCCGAGGGATCCATCAGCTTGAGGAACGTCACATGCGAGTCGACGCTCGAGAGCACAGTCTTGGCATGGATCTCCTCGCCCGACTCGAGCACGACGCCGGTCGCGCGGCCGTTCTTCACCGCGATCCGCGCGACCGGCGCCTCGGTCCGGATCTCGGCGCCGAGGCCGCGCGCCGCCGAGGCGATCGCGTTCGAGATGCTGCCCGTTCCGCCGCGCGGGATCCCCCAGGCACGGAACGCCCCGTCGATCTCGCCCATGTAGTGGTGGAGCAAGACGTACGCGGTGCCGGGCGAGCGCACCCCCTGGAAGGTGCCGATGATCCCCGAGGCCGACATCGTCGCGATGAGCGGATCGGTCTCGAACCACTGCTGCAGGAACTCGGTGGCGCTCATCGTCATCAGCTGGACGAACGTGGACTGCAGCCGCTCGGGCAGCTGCTGGAACGTCCTGGCGAGTCCGACGACCGGCATCCAGTCGAACGGGTTCATCCGGCCCGCGTCCGGCGGAACGACCGACAGGATCGGCTTGATGAACCGCGCCATGTCGGCCATGAGCTGCCCGTACTCCTCGTAGGCCTCCGCGTCGCTCTTGGACCAGCGGCGGAGCTCGCGGATCGTCTTGCCGTGGTCGTTCACGCGCCAGAGGAAGTCGTCGTCGAGCGGGGTGATCGTGCCGTCCAGCGGCAGGATCTCGAGGCCGTGCCGCGGCAGCTCGAGCTCGCGGATGATCTCGGGGCGCAGGAGAGAGACCACGTAGGAGAACTCGCTGAACCGGAATCCGGGGAAGACCTCCTCGGTCACGGCCGCGCCGCCCAGGACGTGCCGTTTCTCCAGCACCAGGACGGACCTCCCGGCCCGCGCGAGATAGGCGGCCGCCGTGAGCCCGTTGTGCCCTCCGCCGATGACGACGGCGTCGTACCGCTTGGCCATCCCTCTCCCGTCCCAGAGTGTGAGCAGAATCGTAGGTCCGCCCCCTCGGGCGGACCGCGCGCCCTCGTGACTTCAGGTCAGCGCGCGCCGCAGCGTAGCTCCTCCGGCGGCCGCTACCCTACGACCCGTCCACCCAGGCGCAAGACCCAAGCAAGACCCAAGCAGGAGGCCACGTCCGGTGAGCGTCGGGACCGCGTTCCACCCCCGCACGTCGGAGCTGAACACGAAGGTCTCCTGGGGCGAGTGGTCGGGCTACCTCTCCGCGCAGGTCTACGCCGACTTCCACGACATCGAGTACAACGCGATCCGCGAGCAGGCCGCGCTCATCGACGTCTCACCGCTCTACAAGTACGTGATCAAGGGCCCCGACGCCGCCCGCCTCGCGGACCGGGTCATGACCCGCGACGTCTCCAAGCTCCGGGTCGACCGCGTCTTCTACACGCCCTGGTGCAACGAGGACGGCAAGGTCGTCGACGACGGCACCGTCACGCGACGCGGCGAGAACGAGTTCTTCTGGACGGCCGCCGACCCGACCTA
>JBBDWS010000122.1:0-2282 GCA_040902755.1 Actinomycetota bacterium | reverse complement strand
GAACGTCAATGTCTTGCGACGACCGCATGGGACGATAGGGAGATGAGCGACGACCTCGTGCGCGTGCTCTCCACCGCCTCGCTGCCCGAGGGGGAGGTCGTCAAGGCACGCCTGCAGGACGAGGGGATCCCCGTGCTGGTCACGGGTGAGGGCGGCGGACCGTACCGGATGGGCCCGGTCCACCTGTTCGTTCCCGCCGAGTTCGAGGTCCAGGCGCGCTTGGTCCTGTCGCAGAGCTTCGATGACGTCGAGCTCGAGGAGCCTCTCGAGAACGGGTCGGACGCGGGGACCGAGCCGGACTAGCGCTTCGAGTACTGCGGGGCCTTGCGGGCCTTCTTGAGGCCGTACTTGCGCCGTTCCTTCTCGCGCGGGTCCCGGCGGAGGAATCCCTCGGCCTTCAGCGACGGCCTCAGCTCGGGGTCGATCTCGATCAGCGCTCGCGCGATCCCGAGCCGAAGCGCGCCGGCCTGGCCCGAGACGCCACCACCCTCGATCCGGGCGATGACGTCGAAGTCCTTCTCGCGACCGACGAGCCGGAGGGGCGCGGCGACGACCATCCGATGGGCGCGCGTGGTGAAGTACTCGTCAAGGGAACGCCCGTTCAACTGGAAGCTCCCGTCCCCGGGAACCAGGCGGACCCGAACGACCGCTTCCTTGCGCCGTCCCGTCGCGATCTGCGCCACCTACTCCTCCTTCTTCTTCGCCCGGCGAACGCCGATGCGCTTGGCCGTCGACTTCACGGCGGACGTCTTCGTCGCGGTCGTCCGCTTGGCCGTCGTCTTCTTGGCCGTCGAGGCCTTGGCGGTCGTCCGCTTGGCCGTCGACTTCGCCACGGACCGCTTCGCCGTCGAGGCCTTCGCCGCGGGCTTGGTGGTGTTTCGCTTCGCCGTGCTCGGTTTCCGGGCCGGCTTCGCCGGCTCCGGGCCGGCCTTCTCGCCCGGCTCGGGTACGGCCGCGACCTTCGGCAGGCCGTTCCACTTGGGGATCTCGCCCAGGCGCAGGGCCTCGGGCTGCTGAGCCTGATGCGGGTGCTCGGGGCCGGCGTACACCTGAAGCTTGCGGAACATCGCGCGTCCCAGCCGGTTCTTCGGCAGCATGCCGCGGATGGCCTTCTCGACCGCGAAGGCCGGCTTCTCGGCCAGGAGCTTGGCGTACTTGGTCTCGGTCAGGCCGCCCGGGTACCCGGAGTGCCGGTAGGCGACCTTCGTCTCGCCCTTGCCGCCCGTGATCTGGACGCCCTTCGCGTTCACCACGATGACGTGGTCGCCGGTGTCCATGTGGGGCGCGAAGATCGGCTTGTGCTTGCCCCGCAGGATCGAGGCGGCCTCCGTCGCCAGACGGCCGAGCACAGCCCCGCTGGCGTCGATCACATACCAGCGGCGCTCGATGTCGCGCGGCTTCGGCGAGTAGGTCTTCATACGAGAAGATGCCGGCCGGAACGGCCGGACGAACCATGCTACCTGCGGTTTCGTCGAGGCGTCAAAGAGAGCGGAGAACAGATAGCGAGCGGGAAACGCCGCAACCTGTGGACACTCCAGCCCACATGACATCCCGCGAGGGAACCGCGGGCGAGGGCTGGATCAGTCGTTGTTGTTGATGGTGCCGAGGCCGTAGCCGGCGCCGCCGATCGTGGCGTTGACGGCGTTGGTCAAGTTCACGGAGAAGACCTCGTTGGTCTCAGCCACCGTGTCTCCCACGACCAACACGATGATCTGCTTCGAGACCTCCCCGGGGGCGAACGTGAGGGTCCCGCTCGTCGCGATGTAGTCGGACGGTGCGGTCGCCGAGCCGTTGGCCGTCACGTAGTCCACGGTGACCGTGCTCCCGCTCACGGCGTTGAGCGTCACGTTGAAGACGAAGTTCTGGGTGCCCGAGTTGCCCTCGGTCGCGGTGACGCTGGAGATCGTGATCGAGCGGGTGTCGTCATCGGTGATCGTACCGAGGCCGGTGGCGTCGGAGAAGATGGCGTTCACGGGGTTGGTCAGGTTCAGCCCGAACGTCTCGCTGACCTCGATCAGGGTGTCGCCGACGACCGGGACGACGACCTGCCGGACGGTCTGACCGGGAGTGAACGTCAGGGTCCCGTTGGTCGCGACGTAGTCGTCGGGGGCCGTCGCGGAGCCGTCGGCGGTCGCGTAGTCGAACGTGATGGTCTGTGCGCTCGGGGCGGACAGCGTGACGTTGAAGACCGCGTTCACGGTGCCGAAGCTCCCCTCCGTCACGGTTGCGTTCCCGACGGCGATCGTCACCGTGTTGTTATCGGTGATCGTGCCGAGGGCGGT
>JBBDWS010000121.1:0-2283 GCA_040902755.1 Actinomycetota bacterium | reverse complement strand
GACCGGGTCCAGATCCTGCGCGTGCACGGGTTCGTGTTCTTCGGCTCGGCGAACGGCCTGCTCGAGCGTATCCGGCGGCGCGTGGAGGAGACGGCGCCGCGGTTCCTCCTGCTCGACCTGCGGCGGGTGACCGGCGTGGACGCCTCGGCGGTGATCTCGCTCGTGAAGGTGATGCAGCTGGCCGAGGCGAACGGGTTCGAGGTCGTGGTCGCGGGGGCATCGGATCGCGTGCGCGAGCAGCTGGCCCGCGGCGGCGTGGTGCCGTCCGACGGGGTCGTCCGGTTCGAGCCGGACCTGGATCGCGGGTTGCAGCGGTGCGAGGACGTCCTGCTGGCCGAGGCGCGGGGCGAATGGCTCGCCGCGATCGGTTCGAGCGACGGTCTCGGCGGCATGCCGCCGCGCCTGTCGGCCTATCTCGAGCGCGAGCCGGTGCCGGAAGGGGCCGTGCTGATCCGCCAGGACGAGCCGCCCGAGGACGTGTTCATCTTGGAGTCGGGGCGGCTACGGGTGGACCTGCAGACGCCCGAGGGCAGGCGCGTGCGACTTCGCAGCGTGCCCGCGGGCGCGGTCGTGGGAGAGATCGCGATGTACACGGGGATCGCGCGCACGGCGGACGTGGTCGCCGAGGAGCCGAGCGTGGTCCTGCGCCTCCGCGGATCCACGATCCGGCGCCTGGAGTCCGAGGAGCCCGCCCTGGCCGCGGCGCTGCACCGATGGCTCGCCGGGACGCTCGCCGAGCGGCTGACCGACAGCCAGCGGGCCGTCGAAGCCATCTTCGACTAGACCGAGCACCGGAGGGAGGGAGCGGTGTCCGAGCAGCGACGAGCCCCGGGGATGTTCGCATCACTCGCCGCCGGCGTGATCATCGGCGCCGTCGAGGCCGTCCTCGCGATCGCGTTCGCCGCCTTCGTGTTCGGCGGCCTCCTCGGCGGGCGCCTGTCCGACGGCATCGGCCTGTACCTCGTGGCGGCCGTCCTCACGCTCGCGATCCTCGCCTGGAGGGCCGGGACCCGTGGCGTGGTAGGGAGCGTGCAGGACGCGGCGGCGGCCGTGCTCGCGATCGTGGCGGCGACCACGGCGGCGAAGGCGGCGGCGATCGCGCAGGTAACCGACGCCACGGCCGTGGGCGGCACCTTCGAGCCCCCCGACGTCTTCCTCACCGTCGTCGGGGCGACGTTGGTCGTGACGGTGCTGTGCGGCGTCGTGTTCTTCGCGCTCGGGCACTTCCGGCTCGGCAACCTCGTCCGGTTCGTGCCGTACCCGGTCGTCGGCGGGTTCCTCGCGGGCACGGGCTGGCTGCTCCTGAAGGGCGGCATCTACGTCGCCTCGGGCGTACAGCCCGCTCTGCGCACGGTCACGATCCTGGTGCGGGAGTACGCACTCGTGCGATGGGGATCGGCGTTCGCGTTCGGCGTGCTGCTGCTGGTCGCGGTCCGGGTCGTGCGCCGGCCGCTGGTGATCCCGACGGTCCTCGGGATCGGGATCGTGCTGTTCGCGCTCGGCATGATCGTCACGGGGTCGTCGATCGACGACGTCCGAGCGGGGAAGTGGCTCCTCGGGCCGTTCGAGACGGCGCGGTTGTGGCAGCCGTGGACGCTCCGAGCGCTCGGCGGTGCCGACTGGCCGACGGTCCTCGCACAGTGGGCGGGGATCGTCACTGCGGTGATCGTCGCCTCGATCGCGATCCTGTTCAACATCAGCGGGACAGAGGTCGTCCTGCACCGCGATCTCGACACGAACAAGGAGCTGCGCGACGCCGGGGCCCTCAACGTCGTCTCCGGTGCGCTCGGCGGCATCCCCGGGTACCACGCGCTCAGCCTCACAGCGCTCGCGGAACGCATGAGCGTGAACGCGCGGGTCGCCGGGCTGATCGCAGCGCTCGTTCCACTCGCCGCCGTGGTGTTCGGCGCCGCGGTGATCGAGGTGATCCCCCGGATGATCGTCGGCGGAGTGCTGGTGTTCCTCGGGCTCGCCTTCATCGTGGAGTGGGTCTGGGACAAGCGGCGCAGCCTGCCGAGGGTCGAGTACGCCGTCGTCCTGGTGATCCTTGCCGGGATCATCGCCCGGGGGTTCCTGCCGGGCGTCGTGCTCGGCCTGGTGCTGGCGATCGCGTTGTTCGCGTTCAACTACGGGCGGATCGAGCTGATGCGCGAGGTCGCGTTCGGCGACACCTACCGCAGCAACGTCGACCGGCCCGCGGCCGAGCGCGCGGCCCTGCGGGAGATGGCCGACCGGGTCCAGATCCTGCGCGTGCACGGGTTCGTGTTCTTCGGCTCGGCGAAC
>JBBDWS010000120.1:0-2333 GCA_040902755.1 Actinomycetota bacterium | reverse complement strand
CACCACCGAGAGATCGGCTTGGGTGTTCGTGTGGCCGTAGTAGTAGTAGGCGAGGAGGAACTCCGCCGCCTGGGTGCTAGTCCAGGAGTCAATGTACTCGTGAGCGTGATGGTAGTTCTCGCTGTCGGCGAACAGGCCGAAACCGCACACCCAGGACACGCGGCCTTCCTTCGGCTTCATGTAGTGGTAGTTAATCCCGTCCGCGTCGGCGTAGCCGACGGTGTCGGGCCAGGCGTACCCGGCCCAGACCTCCTCCTTCTGGAACGCGAGCCAGAAGTCATAGGACTGGTTCCACAGGAACTTCACGAGGTGCTTCTTCGAGATGAGGAAGTCGCGCGTGTCCGCGAGCTCCGCATCCGTCATGTTGAACGGGTCGGCGACGCCGAGGAACAGACCGCCGATGTACATCATGTTCAGCGTGTCGACCCACGAGATCTTTCCCTCGTACCGATCGTCGAACAGCACGCCGAACGTGTCCTCCTCGGACGTGTCGATGCGATCCGCGTTGACGAGCGGCGCGATGAAGCCCCAGTCGACGGGGATGAAATACTGCTGACCGTCGATCACCCCCGACTCGACCAAGCCCGTGTTCAGGTTCGAGAAGTTCGAGATGAGCGAGGTGTCCCAGGGCTGCATCACACCCAGATCCACCCAGTCCTGGTAGCGGTACCCGCACGGGTGCACGACGTCGTATCTCGCCCCGGCCGCGACTTCGGTGAAACCGGCATCGTCGTTCTCGAACAGCACGAAGGACGGCTCGTCACCGGTCTCGCGGGCGTACTGTCCCCAGAGGAACTGCTTCTCCTTGTCCGGGTAGTAGTCCCCGTTCCCGTAGCCGGACCAGTCGAAGACCTGGAGTCCCCCAGGTTCCTGTTCGATCGAGGGCCTGTTCGCGGTGCTCCCCGTGGCGCCCGAAGCGGCGCCACCGCCACCCCCGTTCTCCTCAGCCCTCCGGCACGCGGCGAGCACCGCGGCGCTGACGCCGCCGAGACCGGCCAGCCGGAAGAACCTCCGGCGGTCGAGCCTCTGAGCAAGGATGCGGTCGAGGTCGTTCAGAGGGCCCCCTTCGTAGATCGTCCGCCCGACAACCGCCGTATCATGCGCCGAACCACTCGGTTGCGCCACTTACCTGAAAGGTCAACGGTGGCAGGCAGGTCCGGACCGGTCCTCGGAGTCGTCGTCCTCCTCCTCCTCCTCACGGCGTGCGGGTCGGCTGCCTCCGGCCCGCGAGCGATCCCGGCGGACGCCCTTCCCGGCGTCGCGGGCGAAGCGATCAGGCTCGACGCCGCGGCCGTCGCGATCGACGCGGAGGACGCCGCAGAGCTCGAGACCCTCTTGGCGGATGCCGGGTTCGTGGCCGGCGCCGAGCGGTCGTTCGGACAGGTCGACGGTGGGAGGAAGCGAGCGCTCGCTCGCGTGCTCGTGTTCGATCAGGTCGACGGCGCCCGCCGCTACGCGGTGTGGCTCGAGGATCACCTCGACGAGGTGATCGGGGGCGCGGAACCACTCGGACCCCTGCGATTGCCCGGCGCGAGGTTCCTCGTCGTGAACGAGCCGGACGCCTGCTGTCCCAGGGAAACACCCGTCTACCTGGCGGCCTGGGGGTCGGGCACGACCGTGGTGACGCTGGAAGTGGGCGGGGTCGGCGTCGAGCCAGCCGACGTGAAGGCGCTCGCCTCTCAGCTCGACGCTGCGATCTGAGCCGATCGTGACCCCGTCGTTCGAGACCGTCGACACGGACCTCGATCATCCCGAGGGCGTGGCCCCCGGACCCGATGGCCGTCTCTATGCGGGAGGAGAGGCGGGGCAGATCTACCGGATCGACGGGGGCGGCTCGGTGGAAGAGCTCGCTTCGACGGGCGGCTTCATCTACGGCGTCACGCTCGATGCGGCGGGCAACGTCTACGCGTGCGACTACGGCAACGCGTCGTTGATGCGGATCTCATCCGAAGGCCGGGTGAGGACCTACTCGACCGGAACGCCCGACCGTCCGATGCGCGTGCCGAACTTCTCGGCGTTCGATGACGGCGGCAACTTGTACGTCACCGACTCCGGCGAGTGGGGCGACGACGACGGCGTGATCTACCGTGTCGCGAAGGACGGGACCACGGTCGTCTGGACCGACCTCGCGCCACGGTTCCCGAACGGCTGTTGCCTCGACGCCGACGGGCGAACACTCCTCGTCGTCGAGTCGCACGGCCGGGCCATCGTCGGGATCCCGATCCGCGACGACGGAGCGGCGGGCGAACCGCAGCGGGTCGCCGACCTGACCGGCTCACAGCCCGACGGGATCGCGCTCGCGGAAGAAGGGTCGATGTTCGTCGGCTGCTACC
>JBBDWS010000119.1:0-16390 GCA_040902755.1 Actinomycetota bacterium | reverse complement strand
GCGATCTCGAGCCACGGCAGGTACTCGGTCACCGGACCGTCGAGGTCGAGCCGTCCGGCCTCGCGCTCCTGCAGGAGCGCCATCGCCGTCATGCCCTTGCCGATCGAGCCGATCTGGAAGCGGTGGTGCGGCTCGACGGGACTCCGGGCGTCCGCGTTCGCGTACCCGTGGCAGATCACGGCGAGCGTGCGCTCGCGGTCGGTCAGCGCGACCTGGACACCCGGGGCAACGAGCTCTTCCATCCGTCGGTCGAGGAACTCGCGAACGCGCGCGACGACCGCCTGGACGTCCACCGCCTCAGGCGAAGAAGAGCTTGAGCTCGCGCTCGGCCGACTCCGGAGAGTCACTGCCGTGCACGATGTTCTCGGTGATCACCAGACCGAAGTCCCCTCGGATGGTCCCCGGCGGAGCGGAGGAGGGATCGGTCGGCCCCATCAGCGTGCGCCAGACGTCGATCGCGTTCTCGCCCTCGAGGCGCGCGACGAGGACGGGGCCGGACGTGATGAACCCGACGAGCTCGGGGAAGAACGGCTTCTCGCGATGCTCGCCGTAGTGCTCCTCGGCGAGCGGGCGGTCGATCGTCATCATCCGCATGTCGGCGATCCGCAACCCCTTGATCTCGGCGCGCCGCAGGACCTCGCCGACGAGGCCGCGGCGAACGCCGTCCGGCTTCACGACGAGCAGTGTCGATTCGACCACCATCAGACGTCCTCCTCATCGAGGTGCCGCAGGTCCGACCCCAACCCGTCGGATCCGCCGCTGCGTTGCTGCACGCCCAGCGTCCGGCGCGCGGCCGCGACAGTGTACAGAGAGCCGGTCACCAGGATGAGGTCGCCGTCGTCCGCTGCCTCACGCGCCGCGGCGAGTGCATCCTCGACGCTTCCGAAGGTCTGCGTCGGGATGCCGTGGAGCGCGAGCGCGCGCGCGACCTCCTCGGCCGGACGGGCGCGAACGCTCGTGGTCGTCGCCGCGTGGCCGACGTCCGCGAGCGGCGCCAGCTGCTCGACGATGCCGTCCAGGTCCTTGTTCGAGAAGACCGCGAGGACGAGGTGCAACCGCCCCCAGGTGAACGACTCGGGAAGGGCGGTGGCGAGCGCCTCGGCCGCTCCCGGGTTGTGGGCGCCGTCGAGCAGGATGAGGGGCCGGCGCGCGGCGACCTCGAGCCGTCCCGGCGAGGTGGCCCCCGCGAGCGCGGCACGGAGGGCATCGTCCTCAAGCTCGTGCTCGAGCAGCGTTTCGACCGCCACGACGGCCGCCGCCGCGTTCCGGGCGGCGAACTCGCCGAAGAGCGGGAGAAGCATGTCCTCGTACGTCGCGTGGATGCCGCGCAGGGTGAGCGCCTGGCCGCCCACGGCCGGCGCGCGGATCTCGAGACCCCAGTCCCGGTCCTCGAGCAGCATGCGCGCTCCGACCTCCTCGCACCTGGCCTGGATCACCGCGAGGCCCTCGGGCGGCTGCTCTCGGACGACGGCGACCGCTCCCGCCTTCACGATCCCGACCTTCTCCTTCGCGACCTCGGCGGGCGTCGCGCCCAGCTCCGGGTGATCGAGCGCGATGGAGCACAGCACCGCGACCTGGCCGGCGACGACGTTCGTGGCGTCCCACGTCCCCCCCATGCCGACCTCGAAGAGCCCTAGGTCGACCGGCTTGTCTGCGAACCACAGGAACGCGAGCGCAACGAGGGCCTCGAAGTAGGTGACGCGCCCGGCGCGCTCGTCGACCGTGCGGAGATAGGGCAGCAGGTGTTCGTACTCCTCGCCGAACTCCTTCGCCGAGATCGTCTCGTCGCAGAGCTGGAGCCGCTCGCGCACCGTTTCCAGGTGCGGAGACGTGAACAGACCGGTCGCGAGCCCCTGCGCGCACGCGATCCGGGCGGTGAGCCGCGCGGTCGTCGTCTTGCCGTTGGTCCCGGTGACGTGGATCGTCGGATACCGCAGCTGCGGATCGTCGAGCAGGTCGGCCAGGGCACGGATCCGCTCGAGATCCGGCTTCGGCATGTGCTCGGGCTGGCGCGAGTCCAGCTCCGCGACGGCGTCGGCGAACCGCACCGGTCAGGCCTGGGTCGGCAGGACGACCTCGACCGAGGGCTCCGCGGCGTCGACGTACTCGATCGCCGCCACGTTGCCGGCCTGGCGGATGTCCTGCTCGACGTCGCGAAGGAGCTTCTGCCGCTCCTCGGGACCGTGCACGATCACGCGCTCGGCCTCGACCCGCAGGGACAGCTTCGCGAGCGCCTTGGCCTTGCGGACCTCGCCGAGCACCCAGGCCGCGGCATCGTACACGGCAGGATCCGCGCCCGCCGTGGCCTCGTCGAGCTCGGCGCTGGAGGGCCATGGTGCGCGATGGACCGAGCCCTCCTTCCACCACGACCAGACCTCCTCGGTCACGTACGGGAGGAAGGGCGCGAACAGCCGGAGAAGGGTCGAGAGCGCCAGCCGGAGCGACGCGATCGCCGATCCACCGTCGCTGCCGTAGGCGCGGCTCTTCACGAGCTCGAGGTAGTCGTCGGTGAAGCCCCAGAAGAAGCGCTCGGTCACCTCGAGCGCGCGCGTGTGCTCGTAGCCGTCGAGCGCGCGGGTCGCCTCATCCACCGTTCCGGAGAGCCGTTTCAGCATCGACCGGTCGAGCGGGTCGCCGATCTCCCCCTCGCTCCCCTCGAGCGAGGCCAGGGCGAACCTCGACGCGTTCAGGACCTTGATCGCGAGCCTGCGGCCGACGCGGATCTGCTGCTCGTCGAAGATGGCGTCGACGCCCAGGCGGGCGCAACCCGCCCAGTACCGGACGGCGTCGGCGCCGTGTTGCTCGAAGGTCTCGAGCGGCGTCACGACGTTGCCCTTGGACTTCGACATCTTCTTGCGGTCCGGGTCGAAGACGAACCCGCTGATGGTCGCGTCCGTCCACGGGAGCGAGCCGTGTTCGAGGTGCGATTTCAGAACGGTGTAGAACAGCCAGGTGCGGATGATGTCGTGCGCCTGTGGGCGCAGGTCCATCGGGAACACGCGCGAGAAGAGATCCGGATCGTCCTCCCACCGACCGGCGATCTGCGGCGACATCGAGGACGTCCCCCACGTGTCCATCACGTCGGGATCCCCGAGGAAGCCGCCGGGCTCGCCGCGCTGCTCGGCCGTGTAGCCAGGCGGTGCCTCCTCGAGCGGGTCGACGGGAAGTGCGGACTCGTCGGGCAGGATCGGATCGTCGTATTCGGGCTGCCCACGCTCGTCGAGCCGGTACCACACGGGGAACGGGACGCCGAAGAAACGCTGCCGGCTGAGGGCCCAGTCGCCGTTCAGGCCCTCAACCCACGAGGTGTATCGGGCGCCCATGTACGGGGGATGCCAGTGGATCTCGGCGCCGCGCCGCAGCAGCTGGTCGCGGTACTCGAGCGTCTTCACGAACCACTGGCGGCTCGTGATGATCTCGAGCGGGCGCTCGCCTCGCTCGTAGAACTTCACCGGGTGCCGCACCGGTTTCGGCTCACCGACGAGTGCGCCCGACTCGCGCAGCAGCTCGGAGACCACCTTGCGCGCTTGCTTGGTTCCCTTTCCCTTCAACACCGACATGGCGGCGTTCGCTTTCTCGGGATCTCGCGAGGGCCAGCCCGGCTCGCCGAAACGACCCGGAGCGATCGTCCCGTTCCGGCCGACCACGACCCGCGTCGGAAGGCCCAGCTCGCGCCACCACGTCACGTCTGCCACGTCGCCGAACGTGCAGACCATCGCGATCCCGGTCCCCTTCTCCGGGTCGGCGAGCTCGTGCGCCAGGATCGGGACCGGCGCGTCGAACAGCGGCGTGTACACGGTCGACCCGACGAGGTCGCGGTAGCGCTGGTCCGCGGGGTTGGTGACGAGCGCCACGCAGGCGGGGATCAACTCGGGGCGGGACGTCTCGATCTCGACGGCTCCCCCGCCTTCGCTCTCGAACGCGATCCGGTGGTACAGACCCTCCAGCTCACGGTCCTCGATCTCCGCCTGCGCGACGGCGGTCTGGAAATCGACGTCCCACGTCGTCGGCGCCTCGGCCGTGTACGCCTGGCCGCGTTTCACCAGCCGCAGGAACGCCCGCTGCGAAGCGCGACGCGCGATCTCGCCGATCGTCGTATAGGTCTGCGTCCAATCGACCGAAAGACCCGCCATCCGGAACAGGCGCTCGAAGGTCTTCTCGTCCTCGACGGTCAGGTGCTCGCAGAGCGCGATGAAGTTGCCGCGCGCGAGGGGGGTCGGCTGCTCCTGCGGTTCGAAGGTGGCCACGTCGAACGTCTCGTCGAACGGCAGGGAAGGGTCACATCGGACGTTGTAGTAGTGCTGCACCCGGCGCTCGGTCGGCAGTCCGTTGTCGTCCCAGCCCATCGGATAGAAGAGTTCGAACCCGCGCATCCGGTGATACCGGGCGACGATATCCGTGTGCGTGTAGGACATCACGTGGCCGACGTGGAGAGAACCGCTCGCGGTCGGCGGCGGCGTATCGATCGCGAAGATCTCCTCTCGCGTCTTCGAACGGTCGAAGCGGTAGGTGCCGTCTGCTTCCCACCGCTCGTCCCATCTCGCCTCGAGACCGTCGAGGCTCGGCTTGTCGGGAACAGACATGCGCCCGAGTCTACGGGAACGCCCGTGCGGGCCCGGAGGTATGCCGCGGCTCCGGGGACGCCTACACTCGGGCGCGTGAAAGTGTGTCCGAGCTGCAGCACCCAGAATCCCGACACGGCTCGCTTCTGCCAGTCGTGCGGATCCTCGCTCGTTCCGGCATGCCCGGTCTGCGGCGCGGAGCGACCCCAGGGCGGCCGCTTCTGTCCGAGCTGCGGTACGTCGCTCGCGTCCGACGACGTTCCGGTCGGGCAGGAGCGGCGCCTCGTCACGATCCTGTTCGCCGACGTGAGCGGTTCGACGGCGCTCGGCGAGCGGCTCGATCCCGAACGCCTGCAAGAGGTACTCGCCGCGTACTTCCAGGCCATGCGCGAGGAGATCGAGGCCGAGGGCGGGACGGTCGAGAAGTTCATCGGTGATGCCGTCATGGCGGCGTTCGGCGTGCCGGTCGCGCACGAGGACGATCCGGCTCGCGCACTCCGCGCGGCTGTGCGGATGCGCCGACGGCTCGACGAGGTGAACGCCGACCTCGACGCCCGCTTCGGCGTGAGGCTTGCGATCCGAACCGGTGTGAATACGGGTGAGGTGCTCGCCGCCACCGAGGCGAAACCCGGCGAGCCGATGGTGACCGGAGACGCGGTCAACGTCGCGGCGCGGCTGGAACAAACGGCAGAGCCGGGCTCCATCGTCGTCGCCGAACGGACCGCGCGCGCCGCGCGAGGCTTCCGCTTCCGCGAGCTCGGCGCGCAGGACCTTCGCGGGAAGGACCACGCGGTTCCGGCCGTGCTGCTCGAGGACCTCGCGCCCGAACGTCCGGAGCGAGGCGTGCCCGGCCTGAGAGCGCCGATGGTCGGACGCGAGCAGGAACTTTCGCTTCTGCGGACGCTCTTCGAGCGCTCCGCCGCCGAGGGCCGGCCGAACCTCGTCACGATCTACGGCGACCCGGGGGTCGGCAAGAGCCGGCTCACGGCGGAGTTCCTGGCCGAGACGGGACGGCTCGAAACGCCCCCGACCGTCGTTCGCGGCCGGTGCCTGCCATACGGCGAGGGCATCACGTACTGGCCGATGGCAGAGATCCTCAAGGGTCTCGCCGGTGTGCGCGACACCGACACCACGGAGGCGACGCTGGAGCGGATCCTCGCGCTCGGTGCCGATCTCCTCACGAGCGATGTGGCCAGCAACCCTCGCAAGGCGACGGCCGCACTCGCCTACACCGTGGGCGTGCGCGATCCCGAGTTCTCGTTCGAGGCCGCGGAGCCGCGTGAGGTTCGGGCGAAGATCCACGCGGCATGGCGCTCGCTGTTCTCGGCCTTGGCGGCGCGCTCGCCGGTCATCGCGGTGGTCGAGGACATCCACTGGGCGGACGGAGTGCTCCTGGACCTGTTGGAGGAGCTCGCGGACAAGGTCGTCGGACCCGCCCTGTTCCTGTGCCCTGCACGGCCCGAGGTGACCAAGCGCCGCCCCGGCTGGGGCGGCGGACGGGGGAACGTCTCGTCGATCGCGCTCGAGCCTCTCTCTCTCGAGGACGCGGACCGGTTGGTCGGATTCCTGCTCGCAGTCGAAGAACTTCCCGCGGGGGTCCACGCACGGATCCTCGAGCGCGCGGAGGGGAACCCTTTCTTCCTCGAAGAGATCGTCCGTCACCTGATCGATGAGGGGCTAATCGTGCGGGAGGGCAACCGCTGGCGTGCGAGCGCAGCCATCGGCGACGTCGAGATCCCCGACACGGTGCAGGGAGTGCTCGCCGCTCGGATCGACCTGCTCGAGCCCGTCGAGAAGCGGGCGCTGCAGCGGGCCGCGGTGGTGGGCCGGGTGTTCTGGCCCGGACCGGTCGGGCGGCTGCTGAACGGCGATCGAGAACGCCTGCGCGAGACCCTCGACCGGCTCGAGGACCGCGAGCTGGTGCGCAGTCGGTTGACCTCCACGATCGCCGGCGAGCCCGAGTTCATTTTCAAGCACATCCTCACGCGAGACGTCGCGTACGAGAGCCTTCCGCGACGGGACCGCGCGACCGCGCATTCGGCCGTCGCGGAGTGGATCGAGTCGACGACCGGAGAACGCCGAGACGAGTTCGCTGAACTGCTCGCCTACCACTACGAGGAAGCGCACCGCGGTCAGGACGAGGACCCGCAGCGCGATCTCGAAGCGGTCGAGCGCCTGCGGAAGAAGGCGTTCGCGGCGCTGATGCGCGCGTCCGAGAACGCCCGCCGCCGATTCGCCGTGGCGACGGCCGCCACCATGGCCGCCCGTGCCTTGTCGCTCGCCAGGGATCCGCTCGAGCGCGCGACGGCCGTGGAGCAGGTGGGGATGGTGGCGTTGAACGACTACCGAGGAGACCTCGCGTACGCATCGTTCGGGGAAGCCGCCGACCTGCGGACCGAGCACGATCCGGACGATCGCATGGCCATCGCCCGCGTCTGCGCCCGCGCGGTGGAGATCCCCATGCGATGGCCAGGATCAATGAAGCATGTGCCGCAGGAGGAAGAGGTACGCGGCTACTTCGACCTCGGATTCTCGAACGTCGGCGACGACGACAGCGAGGAGCACGTGCGGATGCTCTTGGGTCGATCGTTCGTCGCGTACGCCTTCGGACCAAAGCGCGTCATCGCCGATGACGAGTACGTGCAGGCGACCGAGGATGCCGAGCGAGCGGCCGCGATGGCGATGCGCCTCGGGCGCCCCGATCTTGCGTCCGCAAGCTTGGACGGTGCGAGCGCTTCGATGTGGCCACGCGGTCTGTATGGCCCATCGCTTCCCATCATCCGGCGACGGCTTCAACTGGCCGAGGTGCTCGAGGACCCGTGGGAGCTGGGCGACATGTACGCGGTGACGGCTTGGGTGCTCGCCCTAATCGGCGAGTACCCGGAGGCCTTGCAACGCGCCACACAGGGCGAGGCCGTCGCCATCGGCGAGGCAGAAGGGATGGCGCTCCACAACCTTTCGTGGCGGGCGTTCGTCGAGTTCTCGCTGGGGAACTGGACGACTGTCGTAGCCCAGATCCTGCCGAAGGTCCAGGCCGTCCTCGGAGATCGGGGGATGGATCCGCCCTATTTCACCGCGCACGCGTTTGGCTCGGCCGCGCTCATCCATGGGGCCCGCGGGGATCCGCGCGCCGTGGAGCTGATCGCCTTGCTTCGCCGCAACATTGAGGGGAAAGAGGAAGGGGAATGGCCACGCATCTCCTTCATCTGGCTCGCGTGGATCCTGATCCGGCAGGGTTCGGGGGACGAGGCTCTAGGCCTGCTCGAACCGCTCCGCTCGAGTCACACCGAGCTCACGCGTCCGCTCGAGGACCAGGTGGTCGCCCTCCTCCTCGCGCAACAGGGGCGATGGGACGAGGTGCCTGGGTTCCTCGCCCGATCGCGCGAGTTCACGCTTCGGGCAGGCCTTCGTGCGCTCCCCGTCCATCTCGACCGGTTGGATGGGCGAGCGGCGTTCGCGAGCGGAGACATCGAGGACGCCGTCGCGAAACTCGAGAGAGCTCGCGAGGGCTTCGCCGGCCTCGGCGCTGCATGGGAACGCGCCGTGACCGAGCTCGATCTCGCGCAGGCGTTGGCTGTATCTCGGAGGCCGGATGACGCTCGGTCGATAATCGAGAAGGCCGATCCGGATCTCCGGCGAGCGGGTGCCCTCATCGAGCTCGCACGGCTCGGGGCGTTGCAGAGCGACCTCGCTGGAGCGTGATCCCTAGGCCGTGCGCTCCTGGCGTTCGCGCCGCTTGGGCTCCTTCACGGGCACGAGCGTCGGGTTGACCTTGCTCCTCACGACCTCGCCGTCGATCACGCACTTCGTGATGTCCTGACGGGAGGGCAGCTCGTACATCGTGTTGAGCAGGACCTCCTCCATGATCGCGCGGAGCCCGCGAGCGCCGGTGCCCCGCAGGATCGCCTGATCGGCGATCGCATCGAGGGCATCGTCGGAGAACTCGAGCTCGACACCGTCGAACTCGAAGAACTTGTGGTACTGCCGCACGAGCGCGTTCTTCGGCTTGGTGAGGATGTCCACGAGCGCCTGCTTGTCGAGGTTGTGCACGTTCGTGATCACGGGGAGCCGCCCGACGAACTCGGGGATCAGCCCGTACTTGAGTGTGTCCTCCGGCAGGACCTGGCTGAGGATCGCCCCGAGGTCCTTCTCCTCCACGCGCCGCACGTCGGCGCCGAAGCCGATGCCGCGGCTCCCGATCCGGCTCTCGATGATCTTCTCGAGGCCCGCGAACGCGCCTCCGACGATGAACAGGATGTTCGTGGTGTCGATCTGGATGAACTCCTGGTGCGGGTGCTTGCGACCGCCCTGGGGTGGGACCGACGCGGTGGTCCCCTCCAGGATCTTGAGGAGGGCCTGCTGCACGCCCTCACCGGACACGTCTCGCGTGATCGAGGGGTTCTCGCTCTTGCGGGCGATCTTGTCGACCTCGTCGATGTAGATGATCCCGGTCTCGGCCTTCTTCACGTCGTAGTCGGCCGCCTGGATCAGCTTCAGGAGGATGTTCTCGACGTCCTCACCGACGTAGCCGGCCTCCGTGAGCGCGGTAGCGTCGGCGATCGCGAACGGGACGTTGAGCATGCGCGCGAGGGTCTGCGCGAGCAGCGTCTTCCCGCACCCTGTCGGCCCCAGGATCATGATGTTGGACTTCTGGAGCTCGACCTCGTTGTCCTTGGCGCCGACCTGGATCCGCTTGTAGTGGTTGTAGACCGCGACCGATAGGACCTTCTTGGCGATCTCCTGGCCGATCACGTACTCGTCGAGGAACGCGTAGATCTCCTGCGGCTTCGGCAGCTCCTCGAGCTTGAGCTCGGAGGTCTCGGAGAGCTCTTCCTCGATGATCTCGTTGCAGAGGTCGATGCACTCGTCACAGATGTAGACACCGGGACCCGCGATGAGCTTCTTGACCTGCTTCTGCGACTTCCCGCAGAACGAGCACTTCAGCAGGTCCGAGTCGCCGATCCGCGCCATGCCTCGTCTCCCCTGAACGGAAGGGCCGGACCCCCGCCCGGCCTCGTGCGTGGAATCCTACGATGCGTTGGCGGCCGCGGCCGCAAGCTCCGGCGTCTTCACCTTCCTGGTGGAGATGACCTCGTCGACGATCCCGTACTCGACCGCTTCGTTCGCCGTGAGGATGTAGTCGCGGTCCGTGTCCTTGCCGACCTTCTCGAGCGTCTGGCCCGTGTGCTCGGAGATCAGCTGGTCCAAGAGCTTGCGGTACCGGATGATCTCCCTCGCCTGGATCTCGATGTCGACCGCCTGGCCCTGCGCGCCCCCGTGCGGCTGGTGGAGCAGGACGCGGGCGTGCGGCAGCGCGAACCGCTTGCCCGGTGCCCCGGACAGGAGCAGGACCGCCGCCGCCGAGGCCGCCTGGCCCATCACCGTCGTCGAGACGTCGCACTTCACGTACTGCATCGTGTCGTAGATCGCGAACAGCGACGTGATGTCACCGCCGGGCGAGTTGATGTACAGGTTGATGTCCTTGTCGGGGTCCTCGGACTCGAGGTGCAGGAGCTGCGCCATGATGAGGTTGCCGACGTTGTCGTCGACCGGCGTGCCGAGGAACACGATGCGTTCCTTCAGGAGCCGGGAGTAGATGTCGAACGAACGCTCACCGCGGGCGGTCTGCTCGACGACGACGGGGACGAGGTAATCCTTCATGACGTCTCCTTCTTGGGCTCTTCCGCCGGGTTCTCTGGCGGACTCTCGGGTTCCTCGGTCTCAGAGGAAGCTTCGGACGACACCGCGTCCTCCTTGACGAATCCCTCTTGCTTGATGTTCGCGTGCTCGACCAGGATGTCGAGCGCCTTGGAACGGATGATATCACCGGCCAGTGAGACAACTTGACCGGTCTTGTCCAAGCTCTTCGCGACTTCTTTCGGGTCTCGTCCCAGCGCCTGCGCGAGCCCGCCGATCTCGCGCCCGAGCTCCTCGGTGGTGACCTGGACGTCCTCCGCGCGCGCCACGGCCTCGAGCACGAGGTCGGCGGTGATCGCGCGAACGGAATGCCCGCGCGCGTCGGCGCGGAAGCGCAGCTCGTCGAAGCCTTGCGCCTCGAGGAGCTGCTCGAGCGTGAGGCCGACCTGCTCGGCGCGTTCCCGCGCATGCGCCACGCGGTGCTCGGTCTCCTCGTCGATCAGCGTGTCGGGAAGGTCGACGTCGGTGCGGTCGACCATCGCCTGAAGGGCGCGATCGCGGACGGCGGCATCGGCCGCCCGTTCCTTGTTCTCCTGGAACTGCTCGCGCAGCTTCGCCTTCAGCTCGTCGAGAGTGTCGAACTCGGACGCGGTCTTGGCGAAGTCGTCGTCGGCTTCGGGGAGCTTCTTCCCCTTCACGTCCTTCACGAGCACCTGGATCGAGACCTCTTGGCCGGCCCGCTCCCCGAACCGCTCCGGGAGCGCGTCGTTCAGCTTCAGGATCTCGCCGGCGCGCTTGCCCTCGAGCTCGGCGTCGAGCTTCTCGCCGAACTCCCCCGAGCCCACCTCGTACAGGTAGTCCGGACGGGTCGCCTCCGGGACCTCCTCGCCGTGCACGCTCGTGCGAAGATCCACCACGACGAAGTCGCCGCGACGAGCCGGGCGGGTCACGGGCTCGAGCTCGGCGAAGCGCTCGCGGAGCGAGTCCACGAGGCGGTCGACCTCCTCGTCGGAGACCTCGGCCGACGGCCGCTCGATCTCGATCCCCTTGTAGTCGGCTTCCTCCAGCCGGAGGCGCGGTCGCACCTCGACGGTGACCGTGAAGACGAGCGGCTTGCCCTCCTCGAGCTGCTCGACGTCGATGTCCGGATCGGCGATCGGCGCCAGGTCGTTCTCGCGGAGGGCGTCTCGGTAGTAGGAGGGAACGGAGTCCTCGAGGAACTCCCCGAGCACGGCGTCGCGCCCGATCTGGGCGTCGATGATCTGCTTCGGAACCTTCCCCTTGCGGAACCCCGGGATCTTGACCTGCTGCGCGATCTTGCGGTACGCGCGATCGAGGTCCTTGCCGAACTCGTCCGGAGGCACCTGGATCGTCAGCTTGACGACGTGCTTGTCGGTCTCCTGGACGGTGGTCTCCATCAGAACCCGAATCTAGCAGGCACGACGCAAGTGGCCGGGTAGTCTCCCCCGGGTTCACGGCATCGGAGCACGCGGAGACGACGCGAGGTCCCGAGGAACGATGTTCGAGGACGAGCTGGCGTTCGCCAACGAGCTTGCCGACGAGGCCGGCCGCATCGCCCTGTCCATCTTCGGCAGGGCGTTCGAGGTCAAGTTCAAGGCCGACCGCAGCCCGGTCACCGAGGCGGACCTGTCGATCGAGAAGATGATCCGCGAGGCCGTCCACCAGCGCTTCCCGGACGACGGCGTCCTCGGCGAGGAGGGCGGTTCGAAGGGCGGTTCCGAGGGCGAGGGCAACCGGCGCTGGATCGTGGACCCGATCGACGGGACCAAGAACTTCGCGGACGGCGTTCAGCTGTGGTCGACGCTGATCGCGCTGGCCGTCGACGACGTCCCCGTCGTGGGCGTGGTGGGCCTGCCGGCGCTCGGTGAACGCTACACCGCGGCGCGCGGGGCGGGGGCTCGGCTGAACGGAGAGGAGATCCGGGTCTCCCGCGCCGACCGGGTCTCGCGCGCGTTCGTGGTCTTCGCCGGGATGGCCGACTGGTTGGACGGCCCGGATGCGCCGGGCGTCCAGGACCTCGTCCGCGATGCGCGCCGCAACCGCGGCTTCGGCGACGCATGGGGCCACATGCTCGTCGCGCGCGGCTCCGCGGACGTGATGCTCGAGCGCGAGCTGGCGACGTGGGACTGGGCCGCCGTGGAGGTCGTCGTCGAAGAGGCGGGCGGGCTCATGTCGCAGCTCGACGGCGCGCCGCTCGCGCACGGCAAGAGCGTGCTCACCACGAACGGTGTGCTCCACGACGAGATCCTCGTGCGACTGCTCGCCGCTCGCGCCTAGTCGGGCTCGTTGGTACGGTCTGGCCGACCGCGGGGAGGGAGACGAGCGATGGCGAAGATCGACGTGTTCGAGATGGAACGCATGCAGTCCCTGTATGGGCACGACGTCGAGTACGACCTGTCCGAGAGCGGCGTTCTTCCCCTTCAGGTGGACGAGGTGCTCGGCGAGCACGTCGACACGCAGGCGTTGCTCGACACGCGTCTGGGCTATCCGCGCTCGGAGGGCTCGCTGCAGACGCGGGAGCACGTCTCCGAGTGGTACTCCGGTGCCGGTCCCGACGAGGTCACGATCGTGAACGGTGGCTCGGAGGCCAACCAGCTGGCGCTGTGGACGCTGCTCGAGCCCGGCGACCACCTCGCGTTCATGGTGCCGAACTACCTGCAGGGATGGGGACTCGGACGGCACTACGGAGAGGCGACCGATACCTTCCCGCTCGTCCACCGCGGGGACACGTGGGCGCTCGACACCGATGCGCTCGAGGCCGCGGTGGGCCCGAGGACCAAGACCGTCATGGTCTGCAACCCGAACAACCCGACGGGCCACGTGCTCTCGGAGCAGGAGATGGATGCCGTCGTCGCCGCGGCCGAGCGGGTCGGCGCGTGGATCGTGGCCGACGAGATCTACCGCGGCGCCGAGGTCGACACCGACGAGACCTGTCCCACGTTCTGGGGCCGATACGACCGGGTCGTCGTGACGAGCGGGCTCTCGAAAGCCTTCGCGATGCCCGGCCTGCGGATCGGGTGGGCGGTCGCACCGGCGCCGCTCGTGAAGGAGATCTGGATCCGCCACGACTACACGACCCTGACGCCGGGGATGCTCTCGGACTGGTTCGCCTCGCTCGCGATGGAGCCCGATCGGCGCGAGGCGATCCTGTCGCGCACGCGCGGCATCGTCCGCGCGAACCTTCCCCGTCTCGAAGAATGGATCGAGACCCAGCCGGTCCTGTCGTACGTCCGCCCGAAGGCCGGGGCGATCGCCTACGTCGAGTACGACCTTCCGGTCTCCTCGACCGACCTCATCGAGCGGATGCGCACCGAGCAGAGCGTGCTGCTCGTGCCGGGCGACATGTTCGGGCTCGGCAAGGGATTCCGGATCGGGTTCGGCTACGACGCCGAGAAGACCGTGAAGGGACTGGAGCTGGCGGCCGCCTGCTTCTCGTAGCCGGTCGATCGCGCCGCGTTCGGCGGCTAGAGCGGCTTGCGGGCCGCCACCGAGCCCGCGCGTGAAGGGTCCGCGCCGCCGCGCCGCATCGCCGTCTGCGCGTCGGCGATCGAGACCGAACGCCGACGGTAGTTGACCAGCGCGAACCGGTCGCACGTCGTCTCCGCCGACGCCCCTCGCCCGTCGAGGGAGTTCAGATACCAGTGCATCCACTCGTGCAGGTAGAGGAAGCGCAGGACCTCGCGGGGTGTCCGGAACGTCACGCCCTCCGTCAGCCAGATGAACCGGATCGACCTCCCCGGCCGGCGCCGGGCGCCGTAGGCAACGATCTCGCCGAACGGGAAGAACGGGACCGGCACCTGGAGCGTGATCGTTCGCTCGCCGAAATCGGTCAGGGCGGCGAGGTGTGGCTTCTCGCGATAGCGGAGCGGCTTGACGATGACCTCGAACCCCCGGGCCGGAGGGAGCCCGGCCAGCATCCGCCGGCACGTCTCGGCGGGGAGGTCCTGGTGGGCCGATCGGAGTCGCATGGGGGCACCAGGGTACCCGGGGCCGGGACATCGTTGAGGCCCGATCGAATGGTCAAGCCGATGGACGGTCGGGGCGGGCGGACTCGAACCGCCGGCCTCCTGCTCCCAAAGCAGGCGCGCTACCAGGCTGCGCTACGCCCCGCGGTTCGGATGCTAACGCCAACTACAGCTAGCCGGCCTGGGCCTGCGGGACGAGCTCGCCGAGCTCGAAGTCGTCGAAGTCCACGACGAGCCCGGGCTGCCCGGTGACCGCGATCCCGCCGGTTCCCGCCAGGATGGGGTCGTCGTCGGTGATCGTCTCGACGAGGACATCGTTCACGATCAGGCTGAGACTGGTGGGCGTTCCGTCCTCACCACCCACGCACTCGGCCTCGACGCGGTTCTCTGAATCGGGGCCTTGCCGGATCGCGACGCTCTTGGCGCCGGCATCGGTGAGGAAGATGGGATCGACACCCCCGACCAACTTCTCGATCGCGTACCGGCCGGACGTGCTGATCAAGAAGTAGTAGCCGTCCGCTCCCGTGTATCGACAGGTGATGCCGAAGCTGTTGAGCAGTCCGCCGCCGCCCTTCTGCACGAGGATCGTCGTCACCGCGACGCCCTGATCCAGGACCTCTTGACCGAGAGCTCCACCGACCGAGACCGCGAAGGCGTTCGCCGGCGCCTGGTCCGTGATCTCGAACCGGTAGCGCTCGTTCAGCGACGGGAAGCGATCGATGCCGTTCTGCGACTGGCCCTCCCAGCCCGCGTCGTTATCGAGGAAGTCGTCGGCCACGAGCGAGGCGAACTGCAGGTCATCACCGGTCGCGCCGGTCGCACCGCCGTTGGGCTCGCCGTCCTCGCCACCGCCCAGCGCGACGAAGGCGATCACCCCAGCCGCGATCACCGCAACGGCGATGCCGCCGACGAGCAGTCCCTTGCGGTTACCTCCGGACGGCGGTCCCGGTCGAGCGGGTTCGGCTCGGATGGGCGTCATCGGCAACGGTGGCGGCGGCGACCCGACGCCCGCACCCGGTGTCGAGGCGGCCGTAGGCACCGGGATCGGCGGAGCGGGCGCGCCGGACGGCGGAGCGGAAGGCATGCCCGAAGGTGGAGCGGCAAGGGCCGTCTCGGTTGCGCGGGCGACCGGGCTCTGCGCGCCGGTCGTCGTCGAGCCACGCACCCCGAGTGCGGCTCGGGCGGCCCGGGCCATGTCGCCGCAGGTCGCGTATCGGTCCTCTTTCAGCTTCGCCATCGAGCGCCCGATCACGTCGTCGATCTCGGGCGGAAGCTCCGGACGAGAGTCGCTCGGCCTCGGCGGCGGATCCTGCAGGTGCGCGAACAAGGCCGCGGTCTCCTCTTCGCGCGGATACGGCACCTTGCCGGTGAGGGACTGATAGAGGACGCAGCCCAGGGCGTACTGATCGGTCCTTCCGTCCACCCCTTTTCCCGAGATCTGCTCGGGGGCCACGTAATCGAGCGTACCCATGAAGTGGCCGGTTTTCGTCAGCCCGCTCTGCGATTCCGTGTGTTTCGTGAGACCGAAGTCCGACAGGTACACGTGGTCGGTTCCCTCGGGCCCGGCTCCGAGCGCGATCAGGATGTTCGCCGGCTTCACGTCCCGGTGGACGAGGTTCTGCTCGTGCGCGGCGTCGAGCGCGCTCGCCGTCTGGGCGATGATGTTGACCGCGCGCTCGGGATCCAGGCGCTGCTCCTGATCGATCAATCCCTTCAGGTCCATGCTCCGCACGTAACGCATCGCGATGTACAGGAGCCCGTCGCTCTCCCCCGCCTCGAACACGGGGATGATGTTCGGATGGTCGAGCTGCGCGAGGCGCTCCCATTCGATGACGAATCGCGCTCGGAACGTCGGGTCCTCGGCGAGCTCGGGCGAGAGCACCTTCAGCGCCGCCTTCCGCTTGAGCCGGATGTGCTCCGCGAGGTAGACGACGCTCATGCCACCGCGTCCGAGCAGCGATTCGATCCGGTAATCGCCGAGGTTGGTTCCGATCCGTGGGTCCGCGCTCACGTCCCGAGACTCTCGCCGCAGTTCGTGCAGAACGCGTTCTCCGGGGGATTCTTCGTGCCGCACTTCGGGCAGGTGCGTTCGTCATCGCTCGCGGGCGGGATAACCGGAGGAACCACCGCACCGCCCTGAACCGGCGGAGGGGGCGGAACACCCGCCGGTTGAGCCGGAGCGGGACCAGCGCCTGGACCGCCGGG
>JBBDWS010000118.1:0-2382 GCA_040902755.1 Actinomycetota bacterium | reverse complement strand
GAGGGCTTCGCCTTCGACATCGAGCTCCGACGTGGCGCGGGTGCCTACATCTGCGGCGAGGAGACTTCGCTGTTCAACTCGATCGAGGGCAAGCGTGGCGAGCCCCGGAACAAGCCGCCGTTCCCCGTCGAGAAGGGCCTGTTCGGCAAGCCGACGGGCATCAACAACGTGGAGACGCTCGTGAACGTGCTCGAGGTGCTCTCGATGGGCGGGCTCGAGTACGCGAAGCTCGGCACGCCCGACTCGACCGGAACGCGGCTGTTCTGCCTCTCCGGCTGCGTCGAGACCCCGGGCGTGTACGAGGTCGAGCACGGCATGACGCTGGGCGAACTCATCGCGCTCGCCGGCGGCGTGCGGGGCGGCCGTGAGTTGAAGGCCGTGCTGCTCGGCGGGGCCGCCGGGGTCTTCGTCGGACCCGAGGACCTCGGGCTGAAGCTCACGTTCGAGGACTCGAAGGCCGCCGGCACGACGCTCGGTTCTGGCGTCGTCATGCTCTTCGATGAGACGGTGAACCTCGCGGAGATCGTCCTCCGGATCGCCGCGTTCTTCCGCGACGAGTCGTGCGGGCAGTGCGTTCCGTGCCGCGTCGGTACCGTCCGCCAGGAGGAGGCGCTCCACCGGCTGGTGAAGGATCGGCCGATCGGATCGCGTCAGGACGAGCTCGCGCTGATCGGCGAGATCGGGCAGGTGATGCGCGACGCGTCGATCTGCGGGCTCGGCCAGCTGGCCGCGAACGCCGTCGAGTCGGCCATCGCGCGGCTCGGCGTCTTCGATGGGAACGGTGCGCGATGACCGTGATGCCGCTCGCGCCGCCGAGACGCCTGCTCGACCTCGAGATCGACGGCGAGACGATCCGGGTCGCCGAGGGCGCCACGATCCTGGACGCGCTCCGGTCGAAGGGCGTCGACACGCCCACGCTCTGCTACGCGGAGAACCTGACGCCGGTGAACGCGTGCCGTGTCTGCGTCGTCGAGCTCGAAGGCGCGCGCGTGCTCGTGCCCTCGTGCGCGCGGAAGGTCGAGGAAGGCATGAAGGTCAAGACCGACACCGAGCGGGTCCGGCACGCGCGGCGGATGGTGCTCGAGTTCCTCGGCTCGACGGTCGACCTCGGTCTCGCGGACGCCGCGGTGACCGCGTGGATGCAGAGCTACGAAGCCGATCCGGCACGGTACGGACCGGCGATGGAACCCGCGGACGCGGGGGAGCGCGATGCCCGGCACGCGGGCCATCACCACGAGCCGGAGGGCATCGTCGCCGAGACCGTCGACCAGCCGGTGAAGGTCGACAACGATCTCTACGTTCGCGACTACTCGCGGTGCATCCTCTGCTACAAGTGTGTCGAGGCGTGCGGCGTCGACGCCCAGAACACGTTCGCGATCGCGGTCGCCGGCCGCGGCTTCGACGCACGGATCTCGACCGAGTTCGACGTGACCCTGCCCGACTCGGCCTGTGTGTACTGCGGCAACTGCATCGGGGTCTGTCCGACGGGCGCGCTGATGTTCCGCAGCGAGTACGAGATGCGGCAGGAAGGCACGTGGGACGAGACGCAGCAGAGCGTGACCGAGACGATCTGCCCGTACTGCGGGGTCGGATGCGACCTCGAGGTTCACGTCCAGGACAACACGATCGTGAAGGTGACCTCGCCCTGGGACCACTCGGTCACGAACGGCCACCTGTGCATCAAGGGACGCTTCGGGTTCCAGTTCGTGCAGAACCGCGCGCCGGTGCCGCAGGCGCAGACCGGGGAGACCGAGGCCGATCGCGCGGTGCCACCGTCGCCGGGGGACCAGCCTGCCTGACGCGACCGGGATCGTCCTCGCGGGAGGACGGTCGACACGATTCGGACGCGACAAGCTCGCCGAGCCCTACCGAGGCATGCCGCTGCTCCACCATGTCGTGCTGCGGCTCGCCGAGGTTTGCGACGACGTGGTGGTCGTCATCGCGCCCGACGCCGAGGAGCCGCCGCTTCCGCTCGGAGCGCCGGCCAGCATCGTCCGCGATGCGCGCGAGGGCGAAGGACCCCTCGCCGGCGCCTACACCGGGCTCTCGGCCGTGCGCACCGAGCTCGCGCTCCTCGCCGGCGGCGACATGCCCGAGCTCCAGATGCCCGTGCTCTTGGAGTTGCTGAGAGTTGCCGGCGAAGCGCCCGTCGAAGCCGTGGTGCTTGCGAACGGCGAACGGTTCCGGCCGCTCCCCGCCGTACTCCGCGTTGCGAGCGCGCGCGACGCCGCGCATGCGTTGCTGGACTCGGGGCGCCGACGGCTGCGCGATCTCCTGGATGCCCTTCGGGTCGCGATCGTCGACGAGGACACGTGGCACGCCTTGGACCCACAGCGTCGAACCCTCTTCGACGTCGACGAACCCGCCGACCTCGCCTAACGC
>JBBDWS010000117.1:2599-17619 GCA_040902755.1 Actinomycetota bacterium | reverse complement strand
CGGTCCCGCCGTCGGCGCTTCACACGGCATTCGGTAGCGTAGCCGTCGACTCCGAGGGGAACCGAGATGTCCGCAATCGACCAGGGGCCGTTCGCGCCCGCAACCACGGCCGCCGCGAGAGCAGTGGACCTCACGAAGGTCTACGGCGAGGGCGACGCCGCCGTCCGGGCGCTCGACGGCGTGTCGGTCCAGTTCGAACGGGGTGGGTTCACCGCGATCATGGGGCCGTCGGGCTCCGGCAAGTCGACGCTCCTGCACTGCATGGCCGGCCTCGACTCGCCGACCAGCGGGAACGTGTTCATCGGCGACATCGACCTGACGACGCTGTCCGAGAAGCAGCTGACCCTGCTTCGGCGCGAGAAGGTCGGATTCGTCTTCCAGGCGTACAACCTGGTGCCGACGCTGACCGCCGAGGAGAACATCACCCTTCCGCTCGACATCGCCGGTGACAAACCCGATGCCGCGTGGTTCGACACCGTCGTCGACACGATCGGCATCCGGGACCGGCTCTCGCACCGGCCGACCGAGCTGTCCGGCGGCCAGCAGCAGCGCGTAGCCGGCGCCCGGGCGCTCCTGAGCAAACCCGAGATCGTGTACGCGGACGAGCCGACCGGGAACCTCGACTCCCGATCGGGGAACGAGCTCCTCACGTTCCTGCGGTCGGCCGTGAAGGACCACGGGCAGACGATCGTGATGGTCACGCACGACGCAAGCGCCGCGTCGTTCGCCGACCGCATCGTGTTCCTGGCCGACGGTCGGATCGTTGACGAGATGCGTGAACCGACGACCGAACGCATCCTGGACCGCTTGAAGTCCCTGGAGAGCTGACGTGCTGAGAGCGGCGCTGCGGAGCCTCCTGGCGCACAAGGTCAGGCTGCTCCTCACCGTGATCTCGATCGTCCTCGGCGTGAGCTTCATGGCCGGGACGTACGTCCTGACGGACACGATGACGCGCGCGTTCAACGACCTCGTCGACACCAGCTACTCCTCGATCGACGTCCTCGTCCGCTCCTCCAACTCGTTCACCGCCCAGACGAGCAGCCTGGAAGAGCGGGAGTCCATGCCCGCGTCGGTGCTCGATGACGTCGCCGCGGTTCCCGGCGTCACGCAGGCGGTCGGCGACGTCATCGGCTACGCGCAGATCGTCGACCCCGCGACGGGGAAGGTGATCGGCACGTTCGGGCCGCCGACGGCCGCCTCGTCGTGGAACGACCTCAACGGTTTCACACTGAGGCCAGGGGGATCGACGCCCCAGGGTTCGGGCCAGGTCGTGATCGACGCCGGCACCGCGGAGAGCCACGACATCCAGGTCGGCGACCGGGTCCAGATCCTGTTCGAGGGGCCACCGGGCGAATTCGAGGTCGTCGGCGTGGCGGGCTACGGCGAGGAGGACAACCTCTTCGGCGCCACGTGGGCGCTCTTCGACCTTCCGACGGCGCAGGCCGTCCTCGGTAAGGATGGCGAGCTCGACTCGGTCTCCGTCGTGGCCGAGGAGGGCACCCCCGGCGTCGAGCTTCAGCGTGAGATCGCCTCGGTGCTGTCCGAGGACGTCGAGGTCGTGACGGCCGCGACGGTCACCGCGGAGGCGCAAGACCAGATCAGCACCGGCCTCGGGTTCCTCCGGACGGCGTTCCTGGTGTTCGCGTTCGTCGCGTTGTTCGTCGGCGCGTTCATCATCTTCAACACGTTCGCGATCATCGTCGCGCAGCGCACACGCGAGCTCGCGCTGTTCCGGGCGCTCGGCGCGAGCCCCCGGCAGGTGATGACCTCGGTCATCGTGGAGGCGGTCGCGGTCGGCGTGGTCGCCTCGGCGGTCGGCGTCGTCGTCGGGATCGGGCTCGCGAGCGTACTGAAGGCGGGGCTCAATGCGATCGGGTTCGAGATCCCCGCCTCGGGCACGGTGATCCTGCCCCGCACGTTCATCGTGTCCGTCGTCGTGGGGACGCTCGTCACGGTGGTCGCCGCCATCCTCCCGGCCCGTCGTGCGGCAAGGGTCGCCCCGATCGAGGCGCTCCGGGAGGCACAGGACCGTCCCGGGCGCTCGCTCCGATTCCGGCTGATCACCGGCACGATCGTCCTGGCGCTCGGCGTGCTCCCGCTGCTCTACGGGCTCTTCGGCAACCCCGCGAGCGCGCTGCAGCTGGTGGGCTTCGGGGTCGCGTTCACCTTCATCGGTGTCGCGATGCTGACGCCGATGATCGCGCGGCCGGTCGCCGCGGCGCTCGGTGCTCCGATCCGTCGGACCGGAGTGCCCGGCAAGCTCGGCCGTGAGAACGCGATGCGCAACCCTCGCAGGACGGCTTCCACGGCTTCGTCACTGATGATCGGGCTCGGTCTGGTCGTGTTCGTGGCGGTGTTCGGCGCGTCGGCGAAGGCCTCCACCACCGCGGTCCTCGAAGGCACGTTGAAGGCCGACTTCATCCTCACCTCGCCCACGTTCAGCGGCTTCAGCACGGCGACCGCCGCCGACATCCGGACGGTCCCCGGGGTCGAGACCTCATCGCAGGTTCGGCAGGGAGAGGTGCACATCGACGGTGGAACCTCGTTCATCACGGGGGTCGACGCGGCGACCTTCGAGGCCGTCTCCGACGTCGGCGTCGTCGACGGGTCCGTCGAGGATCTGGGGCAGGCAGGGTCGATCGCCATCTTCGAGGACACCGCCGCCGACAACGGGCTGGGTGTGGGCGACACAGTCACCGTCGAGTGGCCCTCCACCGGCGAAACGGAGCTCGAGGTCGTGACGATCTACTCGGAGAACGGGTTGATCGGCGACTGGACCGTCTCGCTCGAGACCTACGACGCGAACATCGCGCAAGAGCTCGACATCTTCGTGTTCGTGAAGGCCGAGGAGGGCGCCGACGTCGCGGCCGTGCAGGCCGGTCTGGAGGAGGCCCTCGCGGCCTATCCGAACATCCAGGTCCAGGATCAGGCCGCATTCCGAGACCAGTACGCGGCGTTGATCACCCAGGTGCTGAACCTCGTGACGGCGCTCCTGCTCCTCGCGGTGGTGATCGCGCTGTTCGGCGTCATGAACACGCTGTTCCTTTCGATCTACGAGCGCACGCGAGAGCTCGGACTGCTCCGCGCCGTCGGGCTCACGCGGCGCCAGACGCGATCGATGGTGCGCTGGGAGGCGGTCATCATCGCGATCATGGGGGCCCTGTTCGGCGTCGTGATCGGCATCGCCTTCGGCTGGGCGTTGCAACAGGCGCTCGCGTCCGAGGGGTTCAGCGAGCTCGGGATCCCCGGCGGTCAGATCCTCGTGTACGTCATCTTGGCCGCGGTGCTCGGCGTGTTCTTCGCGATCTTCCCGGCTCGGCGCGCCGCGAAGCTCAACGTGCTCAGAGCGATCTCGTACGAGTAGCGAGCGGTCGCCGCTCCGGCGGCCGATATCATGGCCGTTCCATGCCGAAGGTCGAGCTCGACGACGGCCGTTCCACCGAGCTTCCCGAGGGGGAGCCGGTCGGCTCGGTCCTGCCCCCGGACGCGATCGCGGCGCGCGTCGACGGGGAGCTCGTCGACCTCGCCTTCGTTCCGCCGGCTGACGGGAGGGCCGAGCCGGTGATCGCGTCGGACCCGGACGGACTGCACGTGATGCGGCACTCGGCCGCGCACGTCCTCGCGCATGCCGTGTGCGACCTGTGGCCCGGAACGAAGTACGCGATCGGCCCACCGATCGAGGACGGCTTCTACTACGACCTGGAGCTGCCCGGCCCCATCTCGGAGTCCGACCTGGCGAAGGTCGAGGAGCGGATGCGCGAGATCGTCGCGGAGGATCAGCCGTTCGTGCGCGAGGAGCTCTCGCGCACCGAGGCGCTCGAGCGTTTCGCGGATCAGCCGTACAAGCGCGAGATCATCGAGAGCCTCGAGGAGGGAGAGGTCGCCGGGGGCGACACCGTCACGGTCTACCGCAACGACGGGTGGTCGGATCTCTGCCTCGGTCCCCACGTCCCGTCCACGGGCCGGGTCGGCGCCTTCAAGCTCACGAAGCTCGCCGGCGCCTACTGGCGGGGCGACGAGATGCGTCCGATGCTGCAGCGCATCTACGGGACGGCATGGCCAACCCAGGCGGACGTCGACGACTACCTGCACCGGCTCGAAGAGGCGGAGAAGCGCGACCATCGCAAGCTCGGTCGCGAGCTCGACCTGTTCAGCTCCCCGGAGGAGCTCGGACCGGGCCTGTGGATCTGGCATCCGAGGGGTGGCATCTTCCGCAAGGAGCTCGAGGACTACGTGCGGAACCTGCACCTGGACCGGGACTACGACCTGATCGTGACGCCGCACATCGCGCGCTCGGTGTTGTGGGAGACCAGTGGGCACCTCGACAAGTACGCGGACAACATGTACCCGCCCATGCACGACGAGCAGGGCGACTACTACGTGAAGCCGATGAACTGCCCGTTCCACGTGCTGGTGTACAAGTCGAAGACCCGTTCGTACCGCGACCTGCCGGTCCGGCTGTCCGAGCTCGGCACGATCTACCGTCACGAGCGCATCGGCACCCTGCACGGGTTGCTCCGGATCCGCGGCGGGACCCAGGACGACTCCCACATCATCTGCACGCCCGACCAGCTCGTCGAGGAGATCCTCAAGGTGTTCGAGCTCACGCTGGAGATCCTCGGCACGTTCGGATTCACCGAGCCCCTCATCAAGCTGTCGACGTTGCCCGGACAGACGATCGTCACGCCGGAGATGGCGGCCGATGCCACCGAGGCGCTCACGAACGCCCTGGAGAAGAGCGGGCTGCCGTACCAGGTTGCAGAGGGCGAAGGCGCGTTCTACGGTCCGAAGGTCGACTTCGACTTCAAGGACGCGATCGGGCGCCTGTGGCAGCTCACGACCGTGCAGTGCGACTTCGGCCTGCCCGAGCGCTTCGACATGGAGTATGTCGGCGAGGACAACCAGCGCCACCGTCCGGTGATGATCCATCGCGCCATCCTCGGCACGCTTGAACGCTTCAGCGCCGTGCTGATCGAGCACTACGGCGGTGCCTTCCCGCTCTGGCTCGCTCCCGAGCACGTGCGCCTCGTGCCCGTCGCCGATCGGCACATCGAGCACGCGCGCACGGTCGCCGAGAAGCTCCGCGATGCCGGCCTCCGCCCCGAGGTCGACGCTTCTGGCGAGACCGTCGGCAAGAAGGTGCGCGCCGCGCAGTTGATGAAGGCGCCGTACGTCCTCGTGATCGGCGACAAGGAGATCGAGTCGGGCGCGGTGACGGTTCGGGACCGGGAGGGAACCGAGACGAGGGGCGTGGGGCTCGAGGACTTCGTCGCCGCGCTCGTCGAGGAGGTCCGCACGCGCCGCCTCACGCAGTCCCGGTTCGAGGGCTAGCGGTGGAGCGTCTCTGGTCGCCCTGGCGGATGGAGTACATCGAGTCCGACCGGGACGACGAGGGAGAGGGGTGCGTCTTCTGCGCGCTGGCGGCGTCCGACGATCCCTATGGCGCCCGCGTGCTGGCGCGTGACGAGCTCGCGTTCGCGACGCTGGCGAAGTACCCGTACAACCCCGGCCACGTGCTCGTGCTGCCCGTGCGGCACGCGGACGATCCCGAGACGCTGTCGTCCGAGGAGAGCGCCGCGATCACCCGGCTGACGAACCGGTCCCTGCGCGCGCTCCGGGAAGCGATGGCCCCCGACGGCTTCAACCTGGGGTTGAACCTCGGCCGGGCCGCCGGAGCGGGGATCCCCGCCCACCTGCACTGGCACGTGGTCCCGCGCTGGGAGGGCGATACGAACTTCATGCCCGTCGTCGGCCAGACCCGGGTCCTGCCCGAGCTCCTCCAGGAGACCTACCTAAAGCTTCGGCCTCGCTTCGTCGAGGACTGAAACGTGGTCGAAGGCTACGTACCCGTCGAGGGCGGGCGCCTCTGGTACGAGCGCGCCGGCGAGGGATTCCCCGTCGTCCTGATCCACCCGGGCCTGTGGGACTCGAGGATCTGGGACGGTCAGTTCGACGACTTCGCGCTCCAGCACGACGTGATCCGCTACGACCTCCGGGGGTACGGCCGTTCGGACCTCCCGTACGGGCCCTACTCCGATCTCCGCGACCTCGTGCGTCTCCTCGAGGAGCTCGAGGTGCCGCGGTGCGCGCTCGTCGGGTGCGCTACCGGGGCACAGCTCGCGATCGACTTCGCGCTGGCGTTCCCCGAGGTGGCCGAGGCCATCGTCGCCGTCTCCCCGACGGTGTCCGGGTACGCGTGGGAAGACCGCGGTCTCGGTGTGCTCATGGATGAGGTGGCACGTGCGGTGCGCGAGGGCGACCTCACGGCGGCGATCGAGCTCGAGCTCGCGGTGTGGGCACCGGTGTCGGCCGAGGACCCGTCGACGAACGGCCACGTCCGCACGATCGCGATGGACAACGCGCACGTCCTCGAGCGCGGCGACACGCTCCTGGAGACGGGGCCGTCCGCGCTTCCGAACCTCGGCGGCCTGCAGGCGGCGACGCTCATCGTCGTCGGCGACCGGGACCTGGCCGAAACTCATGCGATCGCCGACCTGCTCACCGGCGCGGTCCCCGGCGCGATGAAGCGCGTGATCGCCGACGCCGATCAGCTCGTGCACGTCGGCAAGGCCGAGCGGTTCAACCGGCTCGTTCTGGACTTCCTCTCGTTCCGCATGTGACGCTTCCGGGGTGACGCACCTCGACACCGGCGACGTCGAGATCAACGGCGGCCGCCTCGAGTTCGACGTCGCAGGCGACGGCCCGCCCGTGGTCTTCCTCCATCCGGGGCTCTGGGATCGACGAACGTGGGACGACCAGTTCGGCCTCTTCTCCAAGACCTATCGGGTGGTGCGGTACGACGCGCGCGGCTATGGCCGATCGAGCCGGCCCGAGCCGGGATATCCGTACTCGCACGTCGAGGACCTGGCCGCCGTGATGGACGCGGCCCCCGTCGACCGCGCCGCGCTCGTCGGGTGTTCGATGGGCGGAGGGATCCCCGGATCCGACCATGTGGTGAACATGCGGCAACCGTCCGAGTTCAACCGCGTGGTGCTGGAGTTCCTAGGCGAGGTGCTCTGACCGTTCGTTGCGGGCGCTACTTCTTGTGCGCCTCTTCCTTCGCGTGCTGAGTCTCGGCGATGATCTTGTCCGCGAGGTGCGAGGGCATCTCCTCGTAGTGCGAGAACTGCATCGTGAACGCCGCGCGCCCTCCGGTCATCGAGCGGAGATCGATCGAGTAGCGTGCGACCTCGGCCTGCGGGACGAGCGCCTTCACGCGCTGTTTGCCGCCGCCGGCCGACTCCATCCCCTGGATCTTCGCGCGCCGCGAGTTGAGGTCGCCCATGATGTCGCCGGTGTGGGAGTCGGGAACGACGACGTCGACCTCGACGACCGGTTCGAGCAAGACGACGCCGGCGGTCGCGGCCGCGTCCTTCAGCGCGAGCGACCCCGCCAGCTGGAAGGCCATGTCGGATGAGTCCACGGCATGGAACTTCCCGTCCAGCAGCGTGCACCGGATGTCGACCATCTGGTTCCCGCTGATCACGCCCTGCTGCATCGTCTTGACGACGCCCTTCTCGACGGACCCGATGAACTGATTGGGGATCGCACCGCCGAAGATCTTGTCGACGAAGTCGAACCCCTCGCCGCGCCCGAGTGGCTCGACCTCGATGGTGCAGACCGCGTACTGCCCGTGCCCCCCGGTCTGCTTCACGTGCCGGCCGAGGCCCTTCCCGGGACCGCGGATCGTTTCGCGGAACGCGATCCGGGCCGGCGCGGTCGTGACCTCGACCCCGAACTTCCGCTTCATCCGCTCGATCTGGACGTCGAGGTGCGCCTCGCCCATCCCGTACATCACGGTCTCGTGCGTCTCCTCGGAACGCTCGATCCGAAGCGTGGGATCCTCCTCTCGCAGGCGGGAGAGCGCGGTCGAGAGCTTCTCCTCGTCGCCCTTGGTCTTCGGGGTGATCGCGAAGGCCAGCAGCGGCTCGGGCATCTCGGCGGCGGCGATCGTCACCGGGTCGTCCTTCGTCGAGAAGGTGTCGCCGGTCGTGGTGTGGGACAGCTTGGCCACCGCGCCGATGTCGCCCGCGGGTACCTCGGATACGGAGTCGTGCTCCTTGCCCCGCAGCACGAACAGCTGGCCTACCCGCTCCTCGGTGCCTTTCGACGAGTTGTAGACCGACGAGTCGGGACGAACCTTGCCGGAGAACACGCGGAACATCGTGATGTGTCCGACGTAGGGGTCGGACACCGTCTTGAACACGTAGGCGGTCAGGGGCTGGTTCGGGTCGCAGGGCCGTTCCTTCTCCTCGCCGGACTTCGTCGTGACGGTGACGGGACCGCGGTCCACGGGGGAGGGGAACTCGTCGGCGATGAACTGGAGCACGCGGTCGACGCCGATGGGTTTCGCGGCCGAGGCACAGAGGACCGGCGCGATCCGCGCCTCGGCGAACCCCTTCTTCACGCCGTGAAGGACCTCGTCCTCAGACAGTCCGCCCTCCTCCAGGTACTTCTCGATCAGGCCGTCGTCGGACTCGGCGACGGCCTCCACGAGCTTCTCGCGGAAGGGGTCGGCCTTCCCGTGGATGTCGTCGGGCCATTCGCCCTCGGACGGTTGCCCGCTCTCGTCGTAGCGGTAGGCCTTCATCGACTGCAGGTCCGCGACGCCCTCGAAGTCGTGTTCCTCGCCGAGCGGGAGCTCGAGCGGCGCGACCTGCGTTCCGAAGGACTGCACGAGCTGATCGAGGGTCCGCTCGAAGGACGCACGCTCCCGGTCGAGCTTGTTGATCAAGATCGCGCGCGGGAGGCCGGCTTCGACCGCGAGCTCCCATGCGACCTCGGTCTGCACCTCCACGCCGTCGACGGCGGAGACGACGAGCAGCACGGCGTCGGCAGCCCGGACCGCGGACCGCACGTCCCCCACGAAATCCGCGTAACCGGGCGCGTCGAGGACGTTGATCTTCACCCCGTTCCACTCCACCGGAGCCATCGCGAGCGACACGCTGATGCCCTTCTTCGTCTCTTCCGGCTCGAAGTCGCTCACTGTGTTGCCGTCTTCCACCGTGCCCATCCGGGTGGTGGCCCCGGAGGTGAAGAGCATCGCTTCCAGCAGCGTGGTCTTCCCGGAACCGCCGTGGCCGACCAGGAGAATGTTGCGGATGTCGCTCGGGTCGTAGGTTTTCATCGGGCTCCTTGCGTGGGTCGCTCGGACGTCCGGGAATCCTACCCCGGCCGCTCTTTCCGGCATCCGCCGGCATCCGGGGGGCCGAGGACCCGGTGATAGGCTCGCGGCCGGTGGTAGGCGTGAGCGTGCGCGAACAGGTCGGCGAACGCGCCGCGGTGCCGATCCTGTGCATGGTCGCGGCCGCCGCCATCGGCGTCGCCACGTGGCGGCTGATCGACCGCGACCCCCACGTGGCGGGATGGGCCGCGCTGGTGGCGGGGGCTTGTCTCGTCGCCGCCGGCGCGGTGCTCCGCGACGAGGATCGCCGAGCTCGCGTCGTCCTATCGTTCGCCGACCGCGCGTTCGACGGGTGCATCCTGGCCGCGCTCGCGTGGGCGACGAGGTCAACGGATGCCTCCGTTGCCGCGGCGGCGATCGTGGCGCTCGCCGCCGGCTACCTGGCCTCCTACATCCGGGCCAAGGGTGGGTCGCTCGGATACGGGATCGAGGAGGGAGTGGTAACGCCGGTGCTCCGATACGGCTTGCTCTCCCTCGCGCTGATCCTGGACTGGACCTCGTGGGCGATCTGGACGATCGCCTGGCTGATGCTGCTCGTCGCGGCGGTTCGAGCGAGTCAGGTCGCCAAGGAGGAACGAGCGTGAGCCGCGGCGAGACGTGGAAGGAGACGACGGCCTACTGGGGATACCGAGGCTTGGAGTCCCTGGCGATGTCGTTGCCGGAGTGGATCGGCTATCGCGCGTTCTCGACCTTCGGACGGATCGGCCATGCCACCATGAACGGCGTCCGGGCGACGGTCGCTGCCAACCAGGCCCACGTGTTAGGCCTTCCCCCCGACGACGAGCGTGTTCGGTTGTCGACGCGCGAGGCCTTCGAGCTGTATGCGCAGTACTGGTACGACACGTTCCGGATCCACTCGCTCCCACCGGAGGTTGTGGACGCGAAGACCGACATGGTGAACGTACACAACATCGACCGGGCTTTGGAGCAGGGCAAGGGAGTCATCTGCGCCCTGCCGCACATGGGCAATTGGGATGTGGGCGGCCGGTGGTTCGCGACGAACGGTTATCGGATGGCCGCGGTCGCCGAGGAGCTGAAGCCGCCGCGGTTGACGGAGCTGTTCATCCGACATCGCGAGGCGTTCGGGCTGAAGATCGTCCCGCTCTCGAAGAACGGGCACGTCGGACAACAGCTGAAACAGCTCTTGTCGGAGAACTGGATGGTCGCCCTCGTCGCCGACCGCGACCTCGGCGGCCGGGGCATCGAGGTCGAGATGTTCGGGGCGCCGCGGCGTCTCCCCGCCGGCCCGGCCCTCCTGTCGATCACGAGCGGAGCGCCGCTGATCCTCACCCCCGTCTCCACGATGCCCCAGGGCTGGCAGGTGCGGGTCAGCGCGCCCCTGGAGATCGAGCGCACCGGGGACACCCGGACGGATGTCCGGGCGCTCACCCGGGTCATGGCGGCGGAGTTCGAGCGGTCGATCGCGGCCAGGCCCCCCGACTGGCACATGTTCCAGCCGGCGTGGGACGACGCTCCGCCGCGCGAGCGTTCGCCGATCCCCGCGCCGTGAGGGTCCTTCTTTCCTGTCCCTATGCCTGGGATGCGCCGGGCGGTGTCCAGGTGCACGTCCGGGAGCTCGCATGGCGTCTGGCGGCCCGCGGCCACGAAACGATCGTCCTCGCGCCCGCAGGCGAGCAGGTCACGGACGACCTCGTCCGTGTGGTGGGCCGGCCGGTCCGCATCCCCTATGGCGGCAAGGTCGCGCCGATCTGCTTCTCGCGAGCGTCGTGGCGAAGGATCCGCCGGACGCTCGAGGTCTTCGAGCCCGACGTGGTGCACGTGCACGAACCCTTCTCCCCGAGCACGTCGATGATGTCGGTCCTGGCGACGGACGCTCCGGTCGTGGCCACGTTCCACGCCTACCACGACCGCTCGCGCCTGCTCGAGGCCGCGGCCCCGCTCCTTCGAAGCGTCGCCCGCCGGATCGACGCGGCCGTCGCGGTCTCACGGGCCGCGGGGCGGTTCGTCGCACCCGTCGTCCCGGGAGGTGTCGAGATCGTCCCCAACGGCGTCGACGTCGAGCGGTTCGCCCAGCCCGGCGCGCCGGCCGCCGGCCTTCCCGACGGCCGGATCCTGCTGTGGGTCGGCCGCCTGGATCCTCAGAAGGGGTTCCCGATCATGGTGCGGGCGTTCGGACGCTTGGCGACGGTGTTCCCCGACCTTTCCCTCGTCGTCGCCGGGGACGGTCGGGACCGGCATGCAACCGACATGCTCACCGAGGACGCCCGACGGCGCGTGTTGATGCTCGGGTCGGTTCCGAACGTCGAGCTGCCTTCCTACCTCGCCGCCACCGACGTCTTCGCCTCGCCGGCCACGGGGCACGAGAGCTTCGGCATCGTGCTCGTCGAAGCGCTCGCCGCCGCCGTCCCGGTCGTGGCGACGGACATCCCCGGCTACCGAGAGGTGATCCGCGACGGGGTGGACGGCCTGCTGGTGCCTCCTTCGGACGCCGCCGCTCTCGCGTCGGCGATCCGGCGGGTGCTCGTCGAGCCGGAGCTCGCATCCGCGCTCGCGCAGGCCGGCCGCGCGCGGGCACGCGAGTTCTCCTGGGACGTGGTGGTGCCGCGGATCGAGGCGATCTACGAGCGGGTGGTCGCTCGCCGCGGGTGAGTTCCCTTCGAGGCGACGCCGGTGGGTTCGGATCTCGGGCCGTTCGTTAGGATTCGGCCGTGCCGGGCTGGGCGTGGGTCGTCCTCGGGATCGTCGCGGTCGTGCTGGTCGTGGGCATCGTGGCCTACAACCGGCTCGTGTCGCTCCGTGCACGGGTCGACAACGGCTGGTCGCAGATCGACGTGCAGCTCCGCCGCCGCTACGACCTGATCCCGAACCTGGTGAGGACCGTGCAGGGCTACGCCTCGCACGAGCGCGAGCTGTTCGAGAACGTCACCGAGGCCCGTTCGCGCGCGATGGACGCGAGCGCGATGCCCGACCAGGCGCAGGCCGAGAACCAGATCACGAAGGGGCTCCGCCAGCTCCTCGCCGTGGCAGAGGCCTACCCCGACCTGAAAGCGAACGAGGGCTTCCTGTCGTTGCAGGAAGAGCTCACCGGGACCGAATCGAAGATCGCGTACGCGCGCCAGTTCTACAACGACCAGGTGATGCGGTTGAACACGCTGATCGGCTCGGTTCCCACGAACGTGGTGGCGAACATGTTCGGGTTCACGACGCGCGAGTTCTTCGACATCGAGGACCCGGCGCGCGGCCCGGCGACGGTGGACTTCCCCGGGTAGCGCGTGTACGAGCAGATCGCGTCGAACCGTCGCCGGACCTGGCTGCTCATCGCCGGAGCGGTCGTGCTCCTTGGCGCGGTCGGGTACGCGCTCGGCCTGTGGGCGGGCTCTGGTCCGGTCGGCCTCGTGGTCGCGTCGGTGATCGCGCTCGTGATGGCGGTCGGCTCGTACCGGTTCGGGGACCGGGTGGTTCTCGCATCGGCGCGCGCCAAGGAGGTAACCCCACAGGAACAGCCCCGGCTGCACAACATCGTCGAGGGGTTGTCGATCGCGGCGGGGATCCCCAAGCCACGGGTGTACCTCGTGCCCGAGGCGGCGCCGAACGCGTTCGCGACCGGTCGTGACCCAGAGCACGCATCGATCGCGGTCACCGAGGGGCTGCTGCAGTCGTTGAACCGGGTCGAGCTCGAAGGGGTCGTCGGTCACGAGCTCGCGCACGTCGTCGACCGCGACATCCTCGTCGGGACGGTGGTCGCAACCCTGGCCGGGGCCGTGATCTTGCTCTCGGAGTTCTTCATGCGCTCGTGGTGGTGGGGCGGTTTCCGCGGACGGCGCGGGGGCGATCGCGGCGGCGGGGGAGCCGAGGCGATCATCTTCGCGATCGGCCTGGTCCTGTTGGTCCTGGCACCGATCTTCGCTCAGGTCATCCGTTTCTCGGTGTCGCGGCAGCGCGAGTACCTCGCCGACGCGCAGAGCGCGCTCCTCACCCGCTACCCGCCGGGCCTGGCCAGCGCGCTCCGGAAGATCGGAGCCGCGAGCGCCATCCCGATGCACTCGGCCAACAACGCGACCGCGCACCTGTGGCTCAACCAGCCCTCCCGTGCGCAGGGCGAGGGCGTCGGGACCCTCGAGCGGCTGTTCAGCACGCACCCGCCGATCCAGGACCGGATCCGACGTCTCGAAGAGATGTGACGATCGGGAGGAATCACCTCCAGGTCGTTGAGAGGCCCTCCTTCCACCGCTAGCATGCGGCCCCGGCCACCCCGGCCCGCGCGTCCCCCCCATATGCCCGCAAACCCAAGGAGGTTTCCGCCCGCATGTCCGGGTCCCATCGCACGCCTGCCCGAGCCACGATGACCGGCCGCGGCAAGCTCGTTGCGGCCGTCACCACCGTGGCGCTTGCCGGAGTCGTGACCTTCGGCTACTTCGCGCTCTTCCCCGGCCGGGCGCCTGCGTTCGTCCGGAGCGCCATGGCGAGCGTCGGCATCGCCGACCCGCCGCCGCCATCGACGCCGCCGCCGGTCTGTCCGCTCACGGGTGTCGAGCCGCGTGGGCAGGTGCCCCACCGGCCGGGCCTCGCGATCAAGGTGGAGAACCATCCCGAGGCGCGTCCGCAGGCCTCCTTGAACGACGCGGACGTCGTCGTCGAGGAGCCGGTGGAAGGCGGGTACACGCGGTTCATCGTGATCTTCCATTGCGGCCACTCCGACCGAGTTGGGCCGGTTCGGAGCGGCAGGACCACGGACCCGGATTACCTTGCTCAGCTCGGCGAGCCGTTGCTCGGGTACTCGGGCGCCGCTCCGGGCGTGACACGGCATCTGCAGCGTTCCGAGCTCGTCGACGTCAACTACAACGTCGCCACGGGCGCGTACATCCGGGACGCCGGGCGTATCGCTCCGCACAACCTGTACACGAGCACCGATGCCCTCTGGAAGGCCGGGAGGGGCTCGGGCTCCGGACCCGAGCGGCTCTTCGAGTACGCCGAGTCGTGGAGCGGTAAGGCGAAGGCCACTTCGACCGTCCATCTCCCGTTCTCCTCGGTCGCCGACGTCGTCTGGACGTGGAGCCGACGCGACCATGTGTGGCTCCGCTCGCACGGTGAAGCGGCTCACATGCTCGAGGACGGTTCCCAGGTCTCGGCGACCAACGTCGTGATCCAGGTCGTCGAGGTCACGAACGGCCGCATCGTCGATGCCGCAGGCAATCCCTCTCCCAACGTGGAGCTGACCGGTTCGGGCAGGGCCTACGTGCTCCGCGACGGACGGGTGATCAAGGGGCGCTGGGAACGAGACCGGCTCGACGACCTCACGCGGTTCCTCACCAAGGACGGGACCGAGATCGCGCTCGCACCCGGCCGAACCTGGGTCGAGCTCCTCCCCAGCACCGTCGAGGTCGAGACGGTCCGCTAAGCGTCCGTTCGACAGCTCCTCATCAGGGTCCAACTGGACCGTGAGGTCGTCCGGCGGGCGGCGGTACACTCGGTGAGCAGGGCATTCATCATTCCCGACCCGTCGCGCCGAAGGAGGAGATCCCGTGGACCGCGAGACCGGCACCTTCCGCGTGAAGTCCGGGCTGGCCGAGATGCTGAAGGGCGGTGTCATCATGGACGTCACCACGGCCGATCAGGCGAAGATCGCGGAGGACGCGGGTGCCGTCGCCGTCATGGCCCTCGAGCGCGTTCCCGCCGACATCCGCAGGGACGGGGGCGTCGCGCGCATGGCCGACGCGACCAAGGTCGAGGAGATCATGAGCGTCGTCTCGATCCCGGTCATGGCCAAGGCGCGGATCGGGCATTTCGTCGAGGCCCAGATCCTCCAGGCGCTCGGCGTCGACTACGTGGACGAGTCCGAGGTCCTCACGCCCGCCGACGAGGAGCACCACATCGA
>JBBDWS010000117.1:0-2499 GCA_040902755.1 Actinomycetota bacterium | reverse complement strand
ACTACGTGGACGAGTCCGAGGTCCTCACGCCCGCCGACGAGGAGCACCACATCGACAAGTGGGCGTTCACGGTTCCCTTCGTGTGCGGCGCCCGGAACCTGGGCGAAGCGCTCCGCCGGATCGGCGAGGGCGCGGCGATGATCCGGACGAAAGGCGAGGCCGGCACCGGCAACGTGGTCGAGGCCGTCCGCCACCAGCGCACGATGCGGCGCGAGATCGGCTGGCTCACCACGCTCCGCCCCGAGCAGTACGTGGCTGCGGCGAAGGACCTCGGGGCGCCGGTCGAGCTCGTCCGCATGGTCGCCGAGGCGGGCACGCTTCCGGTCGTGAACTTCGCGGCGGGTGGGATCGCCACGCCGGCCGACGCGGCGCTCATGATGCAGCTCGGCGTGGACGGCGTGTTCGTCGGCTCGGGCATATACAAGTCCGAGGACCCCGCGCCGCGCGCCCGCGCGATCGTCGAGGCGACGACGCACTTCCAGGATCCCGACGTCCTCGCGAAGGTCTCGCACGGCCTCGGCGCGCCGATGCACGGCATCGACATCAAGGAGCTCGGCGAGGACGGTCTGCTCCAGAACCGCGGCTGGTAGCAGCACGATGAAGGCCGGCGTCCTCGCGCTCCAGGGGGACTTCCGCGAGCACGCGAAGGCGTTCGCAGACGCCGGCGCGACGCCGATCGAGGTGCGCACGCCGGAAGACCTCTCCCGCGTCGAGTGCCTCGCGATCCCCGGCGGGGAATCCACCGCGATCTCGAAGCTGGCCGTGAGCTCCGGTCTGGTCGAGCCGATCGTCGAACGCGCGAACGCGGGCATGCCGATCCTCGGGACGTGCGCGGGGATGATCGTCATGGCCAAGCGCGTCGTCGGGCTCGAGCCGCTGCTCGACCTCGTCGACATCACGGTTCGCCGGAACGCGTACGGCCGGCAGGTGGATTCGTTCGAGGCCGACCTCGAGGTCGAGGGCGTCGACCATCCCGTCCGGGGCGTCTTCATCAGGGCTCCGGTGGTCGAGGAGGTCGGAGAAGGGGTGCGCGTGCTCGCTCGGCTCGACGGTGCTCCGGTCGTCCTGGAGCAAGGGAACCTCGTCGTGGCATCCTTCCACCCGGAGCTGGTGGGGGAGACCCGCCTGCACGAGTACCTGCTCGGGAAGGTGTGACGTGTCCGGTCATTCGAAGTGGAGCACGATCAAGCGGAAGAAAGGCGCGGCCGACGCGAAGCGGAGCAACGAGTTCGCGAAGCTCCTGCGCGCGATCGAGGTCGCCGCTCGCGAGGGCGGATCCGGCGATCCGAAGGCGAACATGACGCTCGCCTCGGCGATCGAGAAGGCGCGTGACGCATCGGTCCCCGCGGACAACATCGAGCGGGCGATCAAGCGAGGAACCGGCGAGCTCGAGGGCGGCACGCGCTATGAGGAGGTCACGTACGAGGGGTACGGGCCCGGCGGCGTCGCGGTGTTCGTCGAGACGCTCACGGATAACCGGAACCGGACGGCGCAGGACGTGCGCTACGCGTTCTCGCACCACGGGGGCAACCTCGGCGAGACCGGGAGCACGGCGTGGATGTTCCAGCGCAAGGGTGTGATCCAGATCGAGAAGGATGCCGCGCCCGACGAGGAGAAGCTGGTCGAGATCGCGCTGGAGGCCGGCGCCGACGACCTCCAGGACGAGGAGAGCACATGGGAGATCACGACGGATCCCGGCGCGTTCGTCGCCGTGCGCGACGCACTCTCGGCGGACGGCATCGCGTTGCTCTCGGCCGAGCTCACGATGGTCCCCCAGAACGCGATCCCCGTCGACGGTGGTCATGCGAGGCAGGTGTTGGCGCTGCTCGAATCACTCGAGGAGCTCGACGACGTCCAGAACGTCTACGCGAACTTCGACATCCCCGAATCGGTGATGGCCGAGCTCGGTTAGGCCGTCGTCGCGGCAGCCCCGTTGAACGTTGCCGAGGACCTTCACGCCGCGATCCCCGAGTCCAAGCTGGTCGTCCTACCGGGCGTCGGCCATGTAAGCAGCGTCGAGGCGGCAGGCCGATTCAATGCCGAGGTCCGGGCCTTCCTGCGGTCGGTTGCGGATTGAGCTCCTTCTCCCTTTCCCGAAGGTGTTTGACCGCAGTCCGGTCATCAAACAGACTGAACAGGTGTTCGATTCGTGCGTGCTCGGCGTGGACCCAGGCATCGCGGCGCTCGGATTGGCGGCGGTCGCGAGGCAGGATCGCCGCCCCGAGCTCGTGTTCGCCGGGACCGTCAGGACCCCGGGTGACCTGCCCGAGGCGGACCGGCTCCGGCTGATCCACGAGGCGGTGGCGGCGGCGATCGCCGAGCACCGTCCGGGGTCCGTGGCCGTCGAGCGCGTCGCGTGGGGCAGGAACCACGTGAGCGCGCTCACGGTGGCGCGCGCGACGGGCGTGATCCTGCTCGCCGCGTCGGAGGCCGGACTTACGGTGGAGGAGTACGGACCGCTCGAGGTGAAGATGGCCGTGACGGGACAGGGGAACGCGG
>JBBDWS010000116.1:0-2553 GCA_040902755.1 Actinomycetota bacterium | reverse complement strand
CGGTGCCGATGCTCTTCGTGCAGGGGACGAAGGATCCGTTCGCGACGCCGGCCCTGCTGGCGAAGGTCCTCCGCAAGCTCGGCGACCGCGCCATGCTCGAGACCATCGAGGGCGGCGGCCATTCCTTCAAGGTCGGCGGGGTCAAGGCGGACGACCGCGAGATCGGTATGGCGCTCGCCGAAAGGGCCGCTCCATTCATCCGGCGGGTGGCCCCCGCTCGCGGGAAAGAGCGCTGATGCCGAGGAAGAACCGGCGAGCACCCGAAGACCTGCCACCGCCATCGGGGATGCCGCAGTCGGCGGCCCCGATGTGGGCGCTCGCGCCGGGGTTCGAGGTGCGGCGCCTCACAGGCGACAAACCGTACCGGTGCCCGGGATGCGACTTGGAGATCCGCCCGGGCACCTGGCACCTGGTCGTCGTTCCGCAGGACGCACCGGACGAACGCCGCCACTGGCACGAGGGGTGCTGGCGCGTCGAGCTCAACCGAACGAGGGGAAGGCGGAGATGACGGCCCGGGTCCTGTACCTGATCCGGCACGGGCGTTCGGATCTGGACAGCGACGACTTCGCCTCGACGCCCCGGGGCGATCAGTACGATCCGCCGCTCGCCGCGGAGGGACGAGACCAGGCCGAACGCCTCGCGCGACGGCTGCTCCAGACGGACCCGCCGGCAGCGATCGTGAGCTCGCCGCTGCGACGCGCCCGGGAGACGGCCCTCGCGTACGCGGACAAGGCGGGCATCGGCGTCGGATACGACATGGATCTCGCCGAGGCGTTCATCGGCGACTGGGAGAACCGGACCTTCGAGGAGATCCTCGGTGGCGACGAACGCCTGCTCCATAGTTTCCGCAACCACGAGGCCTTCTGGCGGCACGCTCCGGGATCCGAGGACCTCGAGGCCTTCCGCGCGCGCGTCTGGGCCGGTCTGGAGCGTGCCCTCTCCGAGCATCCGCTGGGCAACGTGTACGTGTTCTGCCACGGCGGTGTCGTGAACGCCTACGTGGCGCCACTGCTCCGACTCGAGCAGGAGATGTTCTTCCTTCCGGAGAACACCTCGATCAGCGTGATCGGGGTCGACGCCGACCGGCGCGAGGTCCGATTCCTGAACGACGTCCGCCATCTCACCGAGCCGCAACTCTTCGAGGACGCCTGAAGCCGAACCGTCGGACGGCGAGCGGGGGCTCTAGACTCCCGGGACCATCGCCCACATTGGAGGCCGACGTGCCCGTTCAGTTCCTCTCCGACGAGTGGACCACCGAGCTCGAGCAGCGCCTGAACGCGTCCGAGGCCTTCGAAAAGGCCTCCGCGAGCGCGAACGCAACGATCCAGAACGTGATCGCCACGCCGGAGGGGCAGAAGCGGTACTGGGTCCGCTTCTCGGGCGGGAAGGTCGAGCTCGGATCCGGCGACGCCGAGAAAGCCGATGCCACGATCGAGCAGGACTACGAGACGGCGGCCGCGCTCGCCCGGAGCGAGCTGAACCCGGTGAGCGCGTTCATGACGGGGAAGATCAAGATCAACGGCTCGATGACGCTCCTGATGCAGCTGCAGGGCGCGCTCTCGGAGTTCGCCCGCGTGATGCAGGACATGGACGTCGATTACTGATCCCGCTCGGGCAGGATCGTGAACGTCGCCGTAGCCCGGGCGAGGAGGTCCCCGGACTCGTTCACCACGTCGGCCTCGGCGTAGCCGAACCGCCGCCCGTGCTTCAGCACGCGCCCCCGGGCGGTGACGGCCCCGGCCCGTCCGGGCGCCAGGAACGTCACGCTCAGCGAGGTCGTCAGGTGCGTCGTCCCGGCCTCGAGCGCGGTGAGCATCGCCAGCCCGGTCGCGGTGTCCGCCAGCGTGGCGATCAGCCCGCCGTGCATCGTCCCGAACAGGTTCAGGTGCTGCGGACCCACGTCCAGCTCCACGTCGACCTCACCCTGTGAGACCCGTCCCAACCGTGCCCCGAGGAACGACGTGTGGAACGGGGAGCGCTCGAACCGCTCCCGAACCTCCTCAAGACGATCGCGCTCGGTCATCCCGGCACCGGTCCGCCACCGTATCTCGGTTTGACCGGCTCGTGACCTTGCGCGGACAATCTCGAACCGTGCCCGGAGCGGGCGTCCACAGCAGTAGGAGGGGGGAACGGCATGGGTTCATTGCGAACGAGGCTCCTGATCCTCGTTGCCGTGCTCGGGGTGGTTGCGGCGGCGTGTGGAGACGACGGGGGGACCGGTGAGACCGGCCCAACCGGCGCGACCGGAGAGACCACCACGACCGGCCCGACCGCCGCGGAGTGCAACGCCGACATCAAGGTGGGGATGGCGTTCGACATCGGCGGTCTCGGCGACAAATCGTTCAACGACGCCGCGGACGCCGGGCTCCAGCAGGCGATCGCCGACGGTCTGGTGTGCGAGGAGAACGTGGTCACGAACGAGGCCAACTCGACGGGCTCGGACCGCGACCAGAACGCGCAGGCGCTCGCCGACGCGGGCTTCGACCTGGTCATCGGGGTCGGGTTCGCGTTCTCTGAGGGGATCAACGCGATCGCCCCGGACTACCCGGACAC
>JBBDWS010000115.1:0-2577 GCA_040902755.1 Actinomycetota bacterium | reverse complement strand
AGAACGCGAACGCCTCGAGCGCGAACGGAAGGCCGATCACGCTCCCCCACCGGCCCATGAGCCGGGGCCAGAACAGGCCGAGCGAGAACGACAGCACGGTCCCACTCACCGCGCCGACCGCGAACAGGATGCCGAAGCCCTTGGCCCAGCGCTTCGCCAGCGCCATCCACACCGCATCGCCGTCGCGGTTCGCCCGGTACTCGGCGTACAGGAGCATCACGGGCAGCCCGATCCCCAGGCTGGCGAAGACGATGTGGAACCCGAGCGAGACCGCCATCTGGATGCGGCCCGCCTCGAGGTTCGAGAGCGCCAGGACCCAGCTCACCTCCCCCGATGCTCCCACGTACCCCTCTCGTCAGGAGGAGAGCTGCCGCGAGCAAGGGCGTGAGCTCACCTCGTGGATACGAGCACTCATCGATGAGTGGTGCCACCAGGGATGGCCGGCGACTCCGACCGCACTACGATCGGCCCATGAGGTGGACCGTGACCGCAGTGATGGTCCTCGCCTTGCTCGTATCGGCCTGCGTGTCGGACACGGGGCCGGATACACCGCGTTCGCCGGGAGCCCCGGACCTGCGCCACGTCGTCCTCGACACGGACCTCGCCTTCGACGACATCATGGCCCTGCTCTATCTCCTTCAGCGCGACGACGTCGTGATCGATGCCGTGACGATCACCGGCACCGGCGAGGCGCACTGCGACCCCGGCGTCCGGAACGCGCTCGGCCTGCTCGCGCTCGGCGGCGAGAACGACACGCCCGTCGCGTGCGGGCGCGAGACACCGCTCCAGGGCTCCAACGCGTTTCCGGACGAGTGGCGGGTCGCCGTCGACAACCTGTCCATGCTGGACCTGCCCGAGGTGGAGCGTGTCGCGGACCCGCGCGGCGCCACGCAGCTCTTGCTCGACACCCTCGACGGCGACGCGACCCTCATCACGCTCGGGCCGTTCACGAACGTCGCCGAGGCGCTTCGGGCCGATCCCGAGCTCGCCTCTCGAGTCCCCGAATTCGTCGCGATGGCGGGCGCGATCGACGTCGCCGGCAACACCCCCAACGGTGTGGCCGAGTACAACGTGTGGGTCGACCCGCTGGCCGCCAAGGAGGTGATCGAGGGGATGGAGGTGACGCTCGTTCCCCTGGACGCTACGGACGACGTGCCGTTCACGTCGTTCTTCGCCGATACCCTCGCGGCCCACCGCTCAAGCCCGGAGGCGGAGGCTGCCCACGCGATCATCCTCGCGAACCGAGAGATCTTCCTCAGTCCTGGCTACTCGTTCTGGGACACGCTCGCCACCGCGCTCGTGTTCCGGCCCGAGCTCGCCACGTTCGACGAGGCCCGGGTTCTGGTTACGGCGTCGGAGGATGCCGGAGCGGGCTGGATCGACCGCTGGGACGAGGGCGCGCCCGTTCGGTTCGCGGCGACCGTCCCCGACCCGCTCGCGTTCGAGCGCGAGTACCTGTCCGTCCTGACCGGCGAGACGGTCTCGCAGGTGCGGCCCGATCCGACGATCACGATCACCTTCGACGGGCAAAGATGCACGATCGAGCCACGTCGGCTTTCGGCCGGGAGCCAGGTCGTGGCCTACGTGGACGAGCAAGGCGTCGTGGAAGGCGGTGTGCTCCTCGAACTCAACGATCCGCTGACCTATCAGGACCTGCGGGACATCGTAGGCCCGGACGGATCGATCCTGCCCGAGGACACGGAGGAACCGAAGGGCCTGCGGTTCCTGGCGTTCGTCGGAGACCTTGCAGAGGCTGAGACGCGTCCATCGGTGGTCGTTGGGATGTGTTCGGCAGGCGATGAGGGCGAACCCCCCAGGGTGTGGCTCACGGCCCCCGTCGAGGTCGAACCCTAGGCGCCGGGAGTCGCGTTCGTGTGGACGAGCGGACTCGATCCGGTACTGATTCCGTACACGAGGAGTGGGGCTAGGTGCGGCTCTCGGCTTGCTTGATCAACAGGTCAAGGGCCCGCTCCATCTGCGGGCGGTAGATGAGCCGCGCCATCGGTCGGACTACGCGAGCAAGCGGCCCATCCAGATTCACGTCAAAGGTGACGCGGCAGCCTGTCTCAATGGGTTCGCAGCTATGATCGAAGTCCATCGTCAGCCACAAGAGCCTGCCCTGCCATGCCCAGCCTCGACCTTCCGCGACTGACGTGACCGTGAACGAGGAGCGTGGCAGGGGAAGCCTGGTTTGGACCCAGCCGGTGGCTCCTACCTCCAACGGTCCGTTCAGGTGTGCCGCTTTCAGATGCGGTGTGAATGTCTGCGGCCAGAAGTCCACATCGGCGAGTAGACCCCACACCGCCTCCGAGCTGGCTGCGGTATCCCTCCTCCCTTCCACGAAATTCCCCATCGAACGATCCCCTTTTCGTGAGCTGTTCCCCTAGGAGTCGGTGTCGGTGCACCCGACGGATCGTTGCCACCGATGATCCGCTACGGCACGCAGACGACGAGCGCGTTCGGGTACACCGCAGAGAGCGTAATCGGGACGCTCGAGCGTTGCCGTTCTCAGGCGACGGTGGTGGAGACGGTGGTGGAGACGAGCGGACTCGAACCGCCGACCCCCTGCTTGCAAAG
>JBBDWS010000114.1:5116-18119 GCA_040902755.1 Actinomycetota bacterium | reverse complement strand
CGGAACGCGGCGACGACCTTGTCCTTGTTCGACGCGTTCGGCACCACGAACCACCGGTCCTCGCCGAGGCGGTAGACGAACAGGTCCTCCTCGACGCCGCCCCGTTCGTTCAGCAGGTGGTGGTACTGCGAGCGTCCGACCTCGACCTTCCGCAGGTCGTTCGTGAGGAGACCCTGCAGGGCGTCGAGCGCACCGGGGCCGGTGACGTCGACCTTGCCGAGATGGCTCAGGTCGAACAGCCCCACCCGCTCCCGCACCGCTCGATGCTCCGACAGCGTCCCCGTGTACTCGATGGGCATGAGCCATCCGCCGAACGGCCCGAGCTTAGCGCCGAGCTGCCGGTGGACGTCCTCGAGAGGGCTGTGGCGCAGGTCGGGATCGGTCATCGGCGCGCGCCATCCTACGTCCGGGGGGCCGGCCGAAGGCCCGGCGGCGGCGGCGCGAGGCCCCGCAGGCAGGCGTGCTGGGGAAGCGCGGTAGCATGACGGTTCGGATGTCTGACGCCTGCGACGTAGTCGTGATCGGCGCGGGGACGGGAGGGTACTCCTGTGCCCTGCGGGCGGCACAGCTCGGCAAGCGCGTCGCCCTCGTCGAGCGCGACGAGCGCCTCGGCGGCACCTGTCTCCTGCGCGGATGCATCCCGACGAAAGCCTTGCTGCAGTCGGCCGCCGTCATGGACATCGTCGACCGGTCGGCCGAGTGGGGCATCAAGGCCTCCGGCGAGCCCGATTGGTCGCAGATCCAAGCGTTCGAGACCAAGGTCGTCGACAAGCTCGTCGCGGGACTCACCAGCGTCGTGAAGGCGCGGAAGGTCGACGTGATCCGAGGCTCGGCGACGCTGAAGCCCGGACCCTCGGTCGAGGTCGACGGGAGGACCCTCTCCGCGACCGACGTCGTGATCGCCACGGGCTCCTCGCCGCGCCTGCTCCCCGGCATCGAACGCTCGGAGCGGGTCATCACGTCGGATGAGGCGCTGTGGTACTCGAGCATCCCGTCGTCGGCCGTGATCATCGGAGCGGGAGCGATCGGACTCGAGTTCGCGAGCTTCTACCGTTCGATGGGCGCCGACGTGACGGTCGTGGAGGCCCTCCCGCGGATCGCGCCACTCGAGGACGAGACCGTCTCGAAGGAGGTCGCACGTGCGTTCCGCAAGCGCGGCATCGCGGCTCACGCCGGCACCTCCGTCAAGGAGGTGAAGGACGCCGGCGACCGCGTCGACGTCGCCTTCGAAGCGGGAGGAAAGATTCAGACGGTCTCCGCCGACGTGTGTCTGGTCGCGGTCGGCCGCGGGCCTGTCACCGAAGGGCTCGGGCTCGAGGAGTCCGGGATCGAGGTCGACCGCGGGTTCGTGAAGGTGGACGGGCAACTCCAGACCACCGCTGCCCACGTGTGGGCGATCGGCGACGTGGCGGCGACGCCGCTGCAACTGGCGCACGTGTCCTTCACCGAGGGCTACGCCGTCGCCGAACGCATCGCGGGGACGGCCGTTCCCGAGATCGACTACATCGGGATCCCGCGCGTCACGTACTGCTCGCCGGAGGTCGCCTCGGTCGGCCTGACGGAGGCTCAGGCGGTCGAACGCGGCCACGAGGTCGACGTCGAGACGTTCAACCTCCAGGGCGTGGGCAAGGCCAACATCGTCGGCGAGGGCGGCATCGTGAAGATCGTCGCCGAGAAAGAGGGCTCGGTGCTGGGCGTCCACATGGTCGGTCCGCACGTCACCGACCTGATCTCCGAGTCGATGCTGATCGTGAACTGGGAGGCGACGCCCGCCGAGGTCGCAGCGCTGTTCCACCCGCATCCCACCCTGTCCGAGGGCGTGGGCGAGGCATTCCTCGCGCTCACCGGCAAACCGCTGCACGGAGCGTGAGCGTGGCGACGAAGGTCAAGGGCAAGAAGATCCCGGCATCGGACTGGAGGGTCGGCCTGTCCGACGAGGAGCTCCTGGACATGCTCCAGATGCTGAAGCTCAGCCGGTACTTCGACGAGCGGATGGAAGCCCTCTATCGGCAAGGCCGGTTGCCCGGAGCGATCTACTCGGGACGTGGTCAGGAGGGCACGCACGTCGGGGTGGCGTGGGCGCTGCGTGAGGACGACTCGCTCTTCCCGACGCACCGCGACCTGACCGCGCAGCTCACGAAGGGACTGGACCTCAAGCGCGTGATGGCCCAGTTCTGGGGACGCATCGATGGCTACACGCGCGGCCGCGACGGCAACAGCCACATCGGCGACTGGCAGGGGCACCGGACGTGGACCGTGATGTCGCACCTGCCGATCGCGTATCCACCCGCGGCCGGCGCCGCTCTCGCCTACCAGCGCAAGGGAGAAGCTCGGGTCGCGATGGCGATCTGCGGCGACGGTGCGACCTCGAACGGCCGGTGGCACGAGGCGCTGAACGTCTCGTCGATCTTCCGCCTGCCGGTCGTCTGGGTCGTGAACAACAACCTATTCGCGTACTCGGCGCCGAACCAGCTGGAGTTCCCGGTCCCCACCATCGCGCAGCGCGCCGAGGCCTACGCGATGCCCGGCGTTCGCGTCGACGGCGAGAACGTCCTGGACGTCTACGCGGCCGCGCACGAAGCGGTCGAGCGGGCGCGCGAGGGCGGCGGACCCACGCTGATCGAGGGCGTCTCGCTCCGGTGGCGCGGCCACGCCGGCCACGACCCGGCGAAATACGTGCCGAAGGAGCTCCTCGAGGACCACATGAAGAACAAGGACCCGGTGAAGCGCTTCGAGGAGCTGCTCCGCTCCAAGGGCGTCGTCGACGACGACGCCGTGAAGAAGATGGAGGAGCGGATCCAGCGGGAGTTCGACGAGGGGTACGAGTTCGCCCAAGCCTCTCCGTTCCCCGAGCCCGGCGACGTGACGAAGGGCCTCTGGGTCGAGGACGGCTACTGGTCCTCGGAGCCCGGGCGCGGCGGGGGCACGGGCGCCTGATGGCGACGAAGACGGTCGAGGCGGGCGCGGCGGGCCACGGGGCGGAACCACGCGGCAAACGCTCGGAGAACGGCGAGGCCACGTACCTCGTCGCGATCGCCGAGGCGCTCTGGGAGGAGATGGAGCGCGACGAGCGCGTCTACCTCCTCGGGGAGGACATCGGCGTCTACGGCGGAGCGTTCAAGGTCACCGAGGGCTTCATCGATCGCTTCGGGCCCGAACGCGTCATGGACACGCCGATCGCGGAGGAGACCATCGTGGGGTTGGCGCTCGGCTCGGCGATGGAAGGCCTTCGTCCCGTCGCCGAGTTCCAGTACGCGGATTTCATGTCGAGCGGCTACGACGAGATCACGACCGCGCTCGCCCGCTACCACTACCGGAGCGGGGTGCCGGCGCCGGTAGTCCTTCGCGGCCCGAGCGGCGGCGGCGTCCGCGCCTCGAGCTTCCACTCGGTGAACCCGGATCCATGGTTCGCGCACACCCCCGGCCTGAAGGTCGTCGCGCCGGCGTTCCCCGCCGATGCCAAGGGGTTGCTGAAGTCGGCGATCCGGGACGACAACCCGGTCGTGTACCTCGAGCACAAGTGGATCTACCGGCGCATCAAGGAACAGGTGCCGGAGGATCCGGACTTCCTCGTGCCGATCGGCAAGGCGGACGTGAAGCGGGAGGGTTCGGACGTCACGATCGTCTCCAGCGGGATGATGGTGCACCAGGCGCTCGAGGCGGCGGAGAACCTCGCCGCCGAGGGCGCGAGCGTCGAGGTCGTGGATCTCCGCTCGATCGTCCCGCTCGACACGGAAACGATCCTCGCGTCGGTTGCCAAGACGAGCCGCGCGATCGTCCTGTACGAGAGCCACCGCTTCCTCGGCATCGGCGCCGAGGTGGCGAGCATGATCGCCGAGGAGGGATTCAGCGACCTCGACGCTCCCGTCGTGCGGCTCGCGCCGCCGAACGTGCCCGTTCCGTTCTCGCCGTCGCTCGAGGATGCGTACCTTCCGCAGATCGCCGACATCGAGGATGCCGTCCGCAAGCTCTCTGCCTGGTAGCCCTTTTCCGGGAGGTTCGATGACGCAGGTCAAGATGCCGCAGCTCGGTGAGACCGTGATCGAGGGAACGATCATCAAGTGGCTCAAGCAGGAAGGCGAGCAGGTCGCCCAGGACGAGCTCCTGTTCGAGATCTCCACCGACAAGGTCGACACCGAGGTCCCCTCGCCGGCGGCGGGGACGCTCACGAAGATCCTGGTCCCCGAGGGCCAGACCGTCGCCGTCGGCACCGACCTGGCCGTCATCGAATCCGGTGACGGAGCCGATGCGGCAACGCCCGAGGCGGCCGCAGAGCCCGCGGCCGTGACGACGGCGCCTCCTCCGAGCGAGACATCGGCGGGGACCGCGGCCGGAACGCCGGTGCAGGAGAGCACACCGGTCGAGACACCCCAGGTCGAGCCCGCCGCGGCGGTTCCTGCGGCGAGTGCGCCCGCCGCCTCGTCACAGACGGCGGTGGCCGCCCGGGATACGAAGCCCGCGGACGCCGGGCCGCGCTCGCAGATCCTCTCGCCGCTCGTCCGAAAGCTCGCGGAGGAGCACGGCATCGACCTCTCGCAGGTCCGCGGCACGGGGACTGGGGGACGGATCACGAAGAACGACGTGCTGAGCTTCGTCTCCTCCGGCACGGCGGGGACTCCGGCCCCGGCGGCGGCATCTGCTCAAGCCGGCGCCCCGGCCGCGGCGCCGGCACGGGCTGCAGCGCCGGCACGGGCTGCAGCGCCGGCACCGACGGCCGGTCAGGGCGAAGAGATCGTCCCGATGAGCCACATCCGTAAGGCGATCGCGCAGCACATGCTCGCCGCCGAACAGACGACCGCGAGGGCGTGGACCCTGGTCGAGGTCAACGTCGACCATCTCGTCAAGACCCGAGCGCGCGCCAAGGAGTCCTTCAGGGAGAAGTACGGCGTCAACCTCACGTATCTGCCGTTCGTCGTGCGGGCGACGACCGACGCGCTCCTGGAGTACCCGCTGGTCAACGCGCGCCTCGACGGCGACAACATCGTGGTCCACAAGTACGTGAACATGGGGATCGCGGTCAGCTACGACCAGGGGCTCATCGTCCCGGTCGTCAAGAGCGCCGACGGGATGAACACCGTCGGCATCGCGCGCGCGATCGCCGACCTCGCCGAGCGCGCTCGCGCGCATCAGCTCAAGCCGGACGAGGTTCAGGGCTCGACGTTCACGATCACGAACCCCGGGCCGTACGGCTCGATCGCGTCGCTGCCGATCATCAGCACGCCGAACACCGGCATCCTGTCCATCGACGCGATCACGAAGCGGCCGGTGGTGATCGAGGACGCGATCGCGATCCGCTCGATGGTGAACATCTCGATGTCGTGGGACCACAGAGTGATCGACGGCGAGCTCGCCACGCGATTCCTCGCGCGCGTGAAGCAGAACCTCGAGTCGTGGGACTTCGCCGAGGATCTCGGCGTCTGAGGATGCCCCGCCACGGCCGCTTGATCCGCCCGTCCGGCCTCGTCGAGTACGACGGGGCGAACGCCGCGATGCACGACCTGGCCGACGATCGCCTTGCCGGCTCGGGCGAGGACACCCTGATCCTGCTCGAGCACCCGCCCGTCTACACGGCCGGCCGGCGATGGAAACCCGATCACATCGTGTGGACCGAGGACCGGATCCGCGCCGCGGGCGCCGACCTCCGGTTCATCGACCGTGGAGGCTCGCTCACGTTCCACGGGCAGGGCCAGCTGGTGGGTTACCCGGTGCTCGACCTCGGCATCGGTCCGGACGCCCTCCGCTTCGTGCGCGACCTCGAGGAGGTCGTGATCCGCTCGGCGGCCGACGTCGGCGTCGAGCTCCACCGCAACGACGTGCAGACGGGGGTGTGGCACGGCGAACGTAAGGTCTGCGCGATCGGGGTGCGACTCATGCGCATGCGGGTCTCGCTCCACGGGTTCGCCCTCAACTGCACGACGGACCTGTCCTGGTACGACGCGATCGTTCCCTGCGGGCTCGCGCACGAGGGGGTAACGTCGCTCTCGGAGCTGGCCGAACGGACGATCTCCGTGCAGGACATAGCACCGATCGTCGCCGGCCGGTTCGAGGAGGTCTTCGACCTCTCGTTCGGAGCCGAGGAGACCGCGTGGCCGTCGCCCGTGCCATCGATCGCCGCCGCGTCGGCGAGCTGACCTCCGCCGGAGACCACCGGTTCGGAAGGCGCCTTCCCCACCGCGAGGCAACCGGATGAGCGACCCACGGATCCACCGCGCGGCGGCGGTGGGGTTCGAGGCGGCCGTCGAGCGCTACGAGCACGGCCGGCCGAGCTACCCCGACGACGCGGTGTCGTTCCTCATCCGCGCCGTGGGGATCGGTCCGGGCCGCGACGTCGTCGAGCTCGGGGCCGGCACGGGCAAGTTCACCGAGCTGATCGTGGCGACGGGCGCGCGGATCGTCGCCGTGGAACCCGTCGCCGGGATGCGCGAGGCGCTCGGGCGGACGTGTCCGTCCGTCGAGATCGTGGACGGAACCGCAGAGCAGATCCCGGTGCCGGATGCGAGCGCCGACGTCGTCGTGGTGGCGCAGGCCTTCCACTGGTTCGCCGGCGAGCGTGCGCTGCCCGAGATCCACCGCGTCCTTCGGCCCGGGGGCGCCCTCGGCCTGATCTGGAACATCCGCGACGAAGCAAGCGATTGGTCGGAGCGCCTCACGCAGATCTTCGATCGTCTCACGGCCGAGGGTGATCCGCGCTACCGCGACATGCGGTGGCGCGAGGCGTTCGACGCCACCGACCTGTTCGGCCCGTTCCACCATCAAGTGGCGTACCACGTCCACCAGGTGACGCGAGATGAGTTCCTCGATCGCGTGCTCTCGGTGAGCTACGTGGCCAGCGCTCCCGAGGCCGAGCGTGAACGCGTCGTCGCCGAGGTCGACGATCTGCTCGAGAACGATCCCGAGCTCCGGGGCCGAGACCGGATCGTCATGCCGTACCGGACCGACGTGTACTGGTGCGCACGCCGCTAAGGCGGATGATCACCGGGGTCGCGCGCGGCGACCGGTCAGGCGCCGGCGACGAGGACGTACCGAGGGAGCTGTTCGAGCCAGCCGAGCGGCCACGGCTCGTGCAGCCGGGCCGCCCACTCCACGTCGCGAAGGCGCTTGATCCGAGCGGCCTTCCATCCCGCCTCCTGCACCGCTTCGATCAGCGGCACCGGTGAGGGCAACCGCGCGAGTGGCAGCTCGGCGAGCACGTCCTCGGGATACGGGGCGTGATGGTCGGGAGGCGTGCGCATGAGCTTGCGCAGGCGCTCCGCGACGAAGAACCTCGCTCGCTGGTCGAGCGCGTTCGAGCCCCACACCCCCTCGAAGAGCACGAGCCGGTCGGACACCTCGCGCCACGAGCGGAGGGCGCCGACGGGATCGGGGATCGTCCAGAGCACGTGACGCTCCATAACGGCGTCGAAGCGCCTCGCGGGAGGCTCGGTCGCGGACCCGACGACGAAGTGCATCCGGTCGGCGACGGCTCGTTCGGCGGCCTTGCGCTCTGCCCGGGCCAGCATCTCCGGCGACAGGTCGAGCGCCGTCACCTCGAACCCGAGCTCGGCAGCGAGCAGCGACAGCGCACCGGTTCCCGCGCCGACGTCGAGCACCGTCGCTCCCGGGTCCGGAAGCGCCTCCACCAGCGCTTGCCGCCACGCGGCACGTTCGAGCGGATCGGATACCGCGTGCGACTTTGTCGCGTCGTAGGTGACCGCGTCCTCGTCCCAGAACTGCCGGATGCGATCTCCGACGTCGCCCATCTCAGCGGCCCACCGTCAGAAGAGCGCGTTCGCGAGCTTGCGGCGGTACTCGGCCACGAGCGGATCGTCCTCGCCGAGCACGGCGAAGACGTCGAGCGTGGCCTGCCGCGCGTCGGGATCGTCCCGCAACGCGCCGAGCATCCCGTCCAACGCTTCCTTGTACTTGCCCTGCGCGGCCAGGCGCTTCGCGCTCGCGAGCGTCCCGGGCTCCGAGATGGAAGCCCACGACCGCACCTCGAGCATGGCGAGCACCCGTTCGGCCTCGGGATCGGGCAGGAGCGGCATGAGCAGCTCGCGCGCTTCCGCGTCGCGGCCGGTCTCGGCGAGCACCCTGCCGAGCCCGAGTCGCGCGGCCCGGTTGCCCGGGTCGGCCTCGAGCGCCTCGCGGTACTTGGCCTCGGCGTCGCCGAGATCGCCCTCCAGCTTCTCCTCGAGCGCTTCCTTCGCCTCGTGGTCGGCTTCGGTCGGCAGGATCTTCTCGATGAACTCCTTCACCATCGGCTCGGGGATCGCGCCCACGAACCCGTCCACCGGCTTGCCGTCCTTGAAGGCGACGACCGTCGGGATGCTCTGCACCCCGAACTGCCCGGCCGTGTAGGGGTTCGCGTCGACGTCGAGCTTGGCGAGTAGGAACTCGCCTCCGCGCTCCTCGGCCACCTTCTCCAGGATCGGCCCCAGCGTCCGGCAGGGGGCGCACCACGTCGCCCAGAGGTCGACGACCACCGGGCGTCGCTTGGACTCCTCGACGACGGTTTGCAGGAAGTCCTGGTCCGTCACCTCGACGACGACCGGTCCCGCGTGCTCGGTCCGTTCTGCTTGTGCCATCGCATCCACCTTACCCAGGTTTGTGTCCATCACCTCGGAGAACGCAGCCCTGTCGCCTCATGTTCCCGGCGGATCCTCGGCGGCTTTCGGCACGAGCGGGCCGGGCGCCAGGTCCACACCTCGGCGCAGGTCGGCCTCGATCGCCTCGCGAAGCCGGGCCGTGAGCTGTGCCGCCCGCCGGCGGCGCTCGGCCGGGTCGTCCGAACGCTCGACCGCGATCGCCTCGTGGAACCGGATCCGCACGGGAACCCGGCCCGGGCTCGTCGCCCGCCCGGCGTGCTCCGTGCCCGAGATCGAACAGGGCACGAGTGGCACCCCGGCGTGGAGCGCGAGCCACGCGGCGCCGTGCAGGAACGGGAGGAGCCGACCCGGCGAACGCGTCCCCTCCGGATACATCCCCAGCACGTCTGCCCGCTCGAGCACCGCGAGCGCCCGCTGGACGGCCACGAGGTCGAACCGGTCACGATCGACCCGGAACGCGCCGAGCGAGTTGAGCGACCAGGAAGCGAAGCCGTTCTTGAACAGCTCCTTCTTCGCCATGAACGTGATCGGGCGACGGCTCGCCGCGACGACCAACGGGACGTCGAGCGCGCTCTCGTGGTTCATCGCCACGATGGCCGGCCCGCGCCGGGGCACGTGCACGGCGCCCTCGATCCGGACACGGAACCACCAACGGAGCGCCCACCCACCGAGGACGTCGGCGGGTCCCTGGAGCGAGCCGATCCCCCGTGGAAGCGCCGTTCGCCCGGTCGCGGTTGGGGCGTTCTCCACCGCCCGCATCACGTCCTCGATGCGATCGGTTCCCTCCACGCTCTCGAAAGCGAGATCGACGCCGAGCTCGCGCTCGAGTGCGGCGGCAAGCTCGGCGAAGGCGAGGGAATCCAGGCCTGCGCCATCGAGCCGCATGCCCGGTTCGATCCGCACATCGGCACCCGCCAGCTCCTGCACGAGCGCCAGCGCCCGCTCCCGCCGGCCTGCTTGCGACATGCTCCGAAGCGTAACCGGACGCCCCGTCGGCAACCCCTCTGGGCACAACCCCCCTGCTAGGATTGCCCGTCAGGAGGGTGGTGTGGCGACCCGAGTAACGACGGAGACATCACACGAGGCCCTCGGCCTCAGCCAGGACGACCTCCTCTCGATGTACCGGACGATGGTCACCGCGCGCCTGGTGGACGAGGCCGCGTTCCGGCTCAATCGGCAGGGGAAGGCGCCGTTCGTCGTCCCGGTCTCGGGTCACGAGGGCTGCCAGGTGGGCACCGCGTGGCCGCTCCGCCCGGGACAGGACATCTGGGTTCCCTACTACCGCGACGTCGCGGTGGTCCTGGTCGCGGGGATGACGCCGTACGAGATCTTCCTCGGGCTGTTCGCCAAGGACAACGACCCCTCGTCGGCCGGCCGGCAGATGCCGAGTCACTGGGGCTCGCGCCGCCTCGGCATCATCAGCCACTCCTCCCCCATCGCCACGCAGATCCCGCACGCCGCCGGCATCGCGTGGGCTGCCCGGTACCGGGGCGAGGACACGGTCGTCGGGTCCTGGTTCGGCGAGGGCGCCACGTCGGCGGGCGCGTGGCACGAGGGCGTGAACTTCGCGGCGGTCCACAAGCTCCCGGTGATCTTCGTGTGCGAGAACAACCATTACGCCATCTCGGTCCACGAGACCAAGCAGATGGCCGTACCGAACGTGGCCGACCGGGCCGCGGCGTACGGCATCCCGGGGGTCGTGGTCGACGGCAGCGATGTGCTCGCGTGCTACGGCGCGATGAAGACCGCGGTCGAGCGCGCGAAGGGCGGGGAAGGACCGACCCTGATCGAGGCCAAGACCTACCGATTCTTCCCGCACACCTCCGACGACGACGACCGGAGCTATCGCAGCCGCGAGGAGGTCGAGGAGGCCAAGCATCGCGACCCCCTGCATCTGTTCGAGCACTACCTGCGCACCGTGGGTGCGATCGAGAAGCCGGACGCGGAACGGATCGCGGCGGAGCTCAAGACCGACGTCGACCGGCAGATCGACGAGGCGTGGAAAGCCCCCGACCCCGACCCCGACTCGCTCATGCGACACCTCTACTTCGAGGGCGAGGACGGGTGACCGAGAAGAACGTCGTCACCGCGATCCACGACACGCTCTACGAGCAGATGGCGGGGGACGAACGGATCGTCGTTCTCGGCGAGGACGTGGCGGTCCGCGGCGGCGTGTTCCGCGTGACCCAGGGCTTCCTGGAGGAGTTCGGGGAACAGCGCGTGATCGACACGCCGCTCGCAGAGGCCGCGATCATCGGTGTCGCGGTGGGCATGGCGCTCCACGGCTTGGTTCCGATCGCCGAGATCGAGTTCGCCGACTTCATCCACCCCGCGTACGACCAGATGGTCTCGGAAGTGTCCCGGATGCGGTACCGGACGAAGGGCGACTTCGGCCTGCCGATGGTCGTTCGAGCGCCGTACGGCGGCGGGGTGCACGGCGCCCTGTACCACTCGCAATCGATCGAGGCGACGTACGGCCACGTCCCGGGGATCAAGGTGGTCGTGCCTTCGACGCCCCACGACGCGGCCGGGATGCTGCGCGCGGCGATCAAGGATCCGGACCCCGTGCTCTTCCTCGAGCACAAGCGCACGTACCGCCTCATCAAGGGCGAGGTGCCGGACGAGTCCTTCGAGGTTCCGATCGGCGTGGCCGACGTCAAGCGCGAGGGCGAGGACCTCACCGTCGTCGCCTACGGACTGATGCTGCACCTCTGCCTCGAGGCGGCCAACCGGCTCGCGGACGAGGAGGGGATGTCGGCTGAGGTCGTCGACGTTCGCACGATCAGTCCCCTCGACAAGGAGACCATCCTCGCCTCGGTTCGAAAGACCGGTAAGGGCATGGTCGTCTACGAGGACAACCGAACGTACGGGGCCGGAGCCGAGATCGTGGCGACGATCGCCGAGGAAGCCATGTTCGACCTGGACGCGCCCCTGGTCCGCCTCGGTGGGCCCGACGTCCCGGCCATGGGCTTCGCGACGAACCTCGAGCACGCCTTCATGCCGGACACGGACCGGATCTACGCACGGATGCTCGAGCTCGCCCGCTTCTGAGCCTCCCCCCACCTCGCTCCGCCCTCCCACTTCGGCCTCGATCCGTGGGCCGCTCAGGTGTCACCCACAGGCGCCGATAACTGCCTCGTACGGAGCACCGCCTATGAAGGACTTCTGGACGCAGTCTCGCCGAGGGTTGACGGCGCTGCGGGATCTCCTGTTGATCTCGCTCGCCGTCTCCAGCCTGCTCTGGCTCGGCGCCGCCACCGGGGTTTACGCCCACATCTACCGGTGGCTCGAGAACCGCCTCAGCAGCAACGTCGGATCGATCCTCGTCGCGTTCGCCCTGACGGCCGTCGGTCTCGCGATCTTCGCGACCCGGCTCTGGCGATCGGCGGCGCACGAGGCCGCCGGGCGGGTCGAGGCCGAGGGGCGGTTCCGGACCCTCGTCGAGACCATCCCGGCCGTGACCTACCTCCATGGAGTCAAGGCCGGCGAGTCCGTCTACTACGTGAGCCCTCAGGTCGAGTCGATGCTCGGCTACACGCAGGATGAGTGGGGTCCGAACTTCGACATGTGGTTCGACACGATCCACCCCGACGACCGGCCACACGTGATCGCGGCCGACGAGGAGAGCGATCGTACCGGGGAGCCGTTCGCCGCCGACTACCGCCAGAAGCACAAGGACGGGCGGTGGATCTGGGTGCGGGACGAGGCAGTCCTCGTTCGCGACGCGGCCGGCACACCCCTGTACTGGCAGGGGATCCGGTTCGACGTCACGGCACAGGAGCACGCCGAGCAGCATCTGCGCGAGGCGAAGGAGCGCTTCCGAACGCTCGTCGAGAACCTGCCGGCCGTCACGTACATCGACGACATCGACGAGCAATCCTCGACGATCTACGTCAGCCCTCAACTCGAGACCTTGTTCGGCTACACGCCGCGCGAATGGACGAAGGACTCTGACCTGTGGATCCGGGCCCTGCACCCCGACGACCGCGACGCGGTCCTCACGGCCGTCGCCCGCCACAACCACATCGGCGAGCCGTTCGACATCGAGTACCGGCTCCGGGCCAAGGACGGACGTTGGACCTGGGTCGGCGACCACGCCACGGTCGTTCGCGGCCAGGACGGGCGGATCCTGTTCTCCCAGGGCGTCATGTTCAACATCACGGAGCGGCGGCTGGCCGAGGAGCACATGCGCGAGACCGAAGCCAAGTACCGAGCGCTCGTGGAGCACATCCCGGCCGTGCTGTACATCGACCCCGCGGACGGGAGGTCGCCCAGGACCTACGTCAGCCCGCAGGTCGCCGACGTCCTCGGCATCACGCAGGAGCAGTACCTCGAGAACAAGGACCTGTGGCGGGAGCTCGTCCATCCGGACGACCGCGAGTGGATGTTCGACGCCTATCAGCGCTCGATCGAGGAGA
>JBBDWS010000114.1:0-5016 GCA_040902755.1 Actinomycetota bacterium | reverse complement strand
CACGAGCTGCGCAGCCCGCTCACCTCGATCCTCGGCCTGGCCCTGACGCTCGAGCAGCAGAACCATCAGCTCGCCGTGGCCGACCAGCGCGACCTCACCCGCCGTCTCGCGCAGAACGCCCGCAAGCTCGACCGCCTCCTCAAGGACCTGCTGGACATCGACCGGCTCTCGCGCGGGATCGTCACGCCACAGCTGCGCCGCACCGATCTCGGCGCGCTGGTGCGGCGCACGATCGACAGCCTCGAGACGGGCGAGCGCCGGGTCGCCGTCGAGGTGGAATCGGTCGTCCTGCCCATCGACCCCGCGAAGGTCGAGCGCATCGTGGAGAACCTGGTGATGAACGCGGTCCGCCACACCGAGTCCGAGGCGACCGTGTGGGTCCGGGTCTGGTCCGAGGACGAAGGCGCGATCTTGGCGGTCGAGGACGACGGGCCCGGCGTCCCGCCCGACCTGCACACCGCCATCTTCGAGCCGTTCCGACAGGGCCCGACGGCCTCGGCCCACTCCCCCGGCACCGGCATCGGGTTGTCCCTCGTGGCGATGTTCACGGACCTGCACGGCGGGCGCGCGTGGGTACAGGATCGCGACGGCGGCGGCGCCTCGTTCCGGGTGTTCCTCCCCGCCTCGCCGTCGACGTGGTCGGGCGAACGTCCGAGCCGCCACCGAGTCTCCCGGCGGGACCTCCCGGCGTCGACCGCCGGTCGGGCAGGGGCGGGCTAGACTGGCCGGGATGGGCGACCGGGACCACAATCCGCACCGACGCCGTCTCCACCTGCCGATCGTCTCCACCAACCCGAGCCCGGCAGAGGACCGCAAGCCGCCGTGGCTCAAGGTGCGGCTGCAGACGGGCCCCAACTACCAAGAGCTGAAGGGCATCATGCGTGGCCTGTCGCTGCACACGGTGTGCGAGGAGGCGATGTGCCCGAACATCCACGAGTGCTGGGAGGAGCGCGAGGCGACGTTCCTCATCCTCGGGGACAAGTGCACCCGCCGGTGTGGCTTCTGCGACGTCATGACGGCTCGGCCCGACCCGGTCGACGAAGACGAGCCCCGTCGGATCGCGGAAGCGGTGACCGAGATGGGCCTGCGGTTCGTCGTCCTCACCGGCGTCGCGCGCGACGACCTCCCCGATGGCGGGGCACGGATCTGGGCCGCCACCGTCCGCGCGATCCGCGAGGCCATCACCGGTTGCGGCGTGGAGGTGCTGCCGGCCGATTTCAGCGGCGGCGAGCGCGACCTCGCGACGGTGATCGAGTCCGGCCCCGACGTGTTCGCCCACAACCTTGAGACCGTGCGGCGACTGCATGACCGGATCCGGCCGGCGTTCGGGTACGAGCGCTCGCTCGACGTGCTCCGGATCGCGAAGACGCTCCGCCCCGGCCAGGTCACGAAGTCGAACCTCATCCTGGGGATGGGCGAGCGCCCGGACGAGATCCCCGACGCCCTGCGCGACATCGCCGACGCCGGGGCCGACATCGTCACGATCGGCCAGTACCTGCGACCGACGGGTTTCCACCTGCCCGTCGACCGGTGGGTGAGGCCGGACGAGTTCGCCGAGTGGAAACGGTTCGGCGAGGACGAACTCGGCATCGCGCACGTCGAGTCGGGTCCGCTCGTGCGATCGAGCTATCACGCCGGCAAGCAGCTACGCCGCGCCGTCGAGGCGGGCGCCGCGCTCGCTCGGTGAGGCTCCGCGCGGGGGAAGAGTGGAGGAGCCGGCCTGTAAGCCGGGTTCTGTGGGCGGTCGAAACCGCCCGGCGACCATCTCTCTGAGCCCCTTTCGGGACCCCGGGGCCGAAGCCCTCGTGCGGCCTACCCGGGAGCTCGAACGGGCCGTTCTTCCCGGCGGCTTCCGCATCGCTGCGTTGGCCTGCCGAACGCTCCCTGCTTGGCCTTGCTCCGGGTGGGGCTTGCCGAGCCGGACCGGTCACCCGGCCCGCTGGTGAGCTCTTACCTCACCGTTTCACCCTTACCGCGTCTGCTTTCGCTTCAGCGGCGGACTGTTCTCTGTGGCGCTGTCCGCGGGTCGCCCCGCCTGGGAGTTACCCAGCACCCTGCCCTTCGGAGCCCGGACTTTCCTCGAGCGTTTCCGCCCGCGGCCGCCCGGCCGGCTCCTCCGAACCAAGTATAGGAGGCCCCGGCGAGCCCACGTCCGGGCATCACGATCGCCTGCTGCGGCCGGAGGTCGTACCCGGCCGTATCATCGGGCGGCCATGCGCCGGCACACTCGCTTCCTCCTCGGAACCGTCCTCGCCCTCGTCGCTTGCGCCCCCGACCCGCAGGGACCGCAGTCGCCGATCGCGACGGAACAGGTCGTCGAGACCCCGGCGCTCGACGCGTCGGCGGCACGGCAAGCGGTGGTCGACTTCATCGACGCCTACGCGGCGTCCCCGATCGAAGGCGTCGGCCCCCTCGCCCATCTGGTCGTGGGACCGGAGCTCGGCTCCTGGGTCCACTGGCTGAACGTGCAACACCGAGAGTTCGGTGGTTCGATCGACGCGGTCGCCGACGTCCGCGACGTGGAGTTCATCGCTTCGGTCGACGCTCGCCGGGCGATGGGCGCACAGGTGGGGCTGTCCGCCTCGGTCACGTTCCTCTTCGAGCCGCTCGACGAGGAGTCCTTCGAGCGCGCCCGGATCCTCGACGGGCTCGTGACGCTGCTGGAGGCGGAGAAGGGCGCGTATCGGGTCATCGACCTGCAGCGCGACGGGGTTCCGATGTCCGCCGGCATCGAGCTGTTCCGCGAGGAGACCCGCAGCGAGGGCGCCGCCGAGGCCACCCTCGACTCCCTGTTCATGTTCCCGCCCAACTGGCAGTTCAACGTCGTGGTTCGCAACTCGGGTCGTGAGCCGCTGATCCTCGAACCCGATCTCGCCGGCCTGTACGTCGACGGACCGGAGGGGTTCGAGCGCCTCGATCCGGTGATCACCGGATCGCTCGCGCTCATCCCACCGGGGATGGAGACCGAGGGGATCCTTGCCTTCCCGCTCCAGGATTCGGCGCAGGGCCGCGTGCTGACGCTCGCTTATCGGAGTGGGCGACACCTGGTGCAGTTCGATTTCCCGCTCGACGAGCTGGTCAACGTCGTTCCTCCTCCGCCTCCCACAACCGCGGGCTCGGAGCAGGACGTGACCACGTAGCGCCCTCGCCGGCCAGCCACGCATCGACACCTCGGTTCGCCAGCCGGTCCGCCTCCGTGTTCTCTTCCCGGGGGACGTGCTCGAATCGGATGCGGGCGAGCCCGGCAGCCAGCGAGCTCGCCTCGGCATGCAGCCGCTGCAGCGTTGGGTTCTTCACCTTGAAGCGGCCCGAGAGCTGCTCGACGAGCAGGCGGCTATCGGAGCGAACGAGGGCCTCTTGGGCACCGAGCTCCCGGGCGCGCTCGAGCCCTCGGATCACCGCGGTGTACTCCGCGACGTTGTTCGTCGCGACGCCGATCCCCTCGGCGATCTCGGCGACGACCTCGCCGGCGACGTCGGAGATGCAGACGCCGATGCCCGCGGGCCCCGGGTTGCCCCGCGAGGCGCCATCGCACGCGACGATCAGGCGAAGACCACGATCCGGCGGCAGTACTCGCACCTCTTGATGTCGGCGGTGTGCCTGAGCTTGTCGAGCTCGACCGCTGAGAGCTTCTGCTGGCAGGCCTGGCAGACACCGTCGACGATCGCCGCCGCGCCGATCCCCTTCTTCTGACGGCGAAGGTCTTCGTAGAGCTCGAGGAGCTGCTCGTCGAACTCGGGAGGCAGGGCGTCGCGAGCGATCCTGGCCTCGGCGAGACCGGCCTCGACCTGCTCGAGCTCCCGGGCGGCATCGCCTCCGAGCGCGTCGACGTGGGCGCGGGCGGCGGCGACCTCTTCGTCGGCGATCGCGGCCCGGCCGTCGAGGTCCTCCCGACGCTCCATCTGCTCGAGCAGCCGGTCCTCCGCTCGCGAGCGGCGGTCTTGCAGGCCGACGATCCCGTGCTGCAGCGCCTCCAGCTCCTTCGCGTTCGCGATGGTGCCGTCGTACATCCGCTTCTCTTCCGCGGCGAGCTTGGCGGTCATCGAGTCGATCTCGAGCTCGAGACGTCTGGACTCGGTGCCAACCGCATCGAGTGCCAGCCGGAGCTCACCCAGCCTGGACTCGGACTCCTGCATCTCTTTGCGCGCGACCGAGGTCTCCTCGCCGGCTTCGAGCTGCGCCCGCCGGTGCTCGAGCCGGACGATCGACGTGTCGAGCCCCTGCAGCTCCAGGATCCGATCCATCCCTCGCATCGAACCGAAGGGTAGCCGATGCCACCGGACGCGGAAGGGGCGGGCCCGAAGCCCGCCCGTTCCACCGGGATGAGGTCGCCCTCTTGCCCGTTCCGCGTGAGGCGAGCGCCGGCCACCTGCCGACCCGAAGCTTTTCAGGCGGTCGAACGCTCGTCCACGAGCTCGCTCATACTCGTCCCTACGTTCCGACGAGTGAAGCGAAGACGACGATGTTGTCGAGATAGTGCCCTGATACCTCGTCGAAGGGGCCCCCGCACGTCAACAGCCGCAGCCCGGCGTGATCGAGATTGCCGTAGACGAGCCGCGTTGGGAAGTCGTCCTTCGCGTACCGGTGCACCCCATCCACGATGAACACCGCGATGGAGTCGTCGGCTCGGGTGATCGAAACGCGGTCGCCGGCTCGCAGCTCCCCGAGGCGGAAGAACACCGATGGGCCCCCGACGGCGGAGTCGACGTGCCCAAGGAGGATCGCCGGGCCGAGCGAGCCGGGCGTGGGCGAGTACCGGTACCACGCCGCCTCGTCGTAGTGGGGCCCTGGCGCGGGAACCTCCAGCGCTCCGCCCGGGGTCTGCCCGAGATGGAGCAGGCCCGTGTGGACCCCGATCGACGGGATGTCCAGCGAGACCGGTTTCGATGATGGGAGCGTCGGTCCGACCGTCTTCGTGGCGGGTTCAGCCCGAGGCCGGGCAGCCGCGATCATCGCGCGCAACTGAACCGTGCCGGGTTCATCGGAGGCTCGACGTTCTGAGTGTCGCAGGTCCGT
>JBBDWS010000113.1:0-2633 GCA_040902755.1 Actinomycetota bacterium | reverse complement strand
GCGGGACGGATCACCGAGCCGCGCAGCCGGTATCCCTGGCGGAAGACCTCGGCGACGTGCGGCTCCCCCTCGGCGTCACCCGTCTGCATCAGCGCCTCGTGCTCGTTGGGGTCGAACAGCTTGCCCTGCGCCTCGATCTGCTCGAGACCTTCGGAACGAAGGGTCTCCGCGAGCTTGGCGTACACGAGCTCGACGCCGCGTCGGAAACTCTCGAAATCCGGACTGCGTTCGGCGGCGATCAGCGCGAGGTCGAACTCGTCGAGCACCTCGAGGAGCCGCGCGACGAAGCGCTGGACCTCCGTGTCGACCAGCCGTTGCTGCGACGCCGTGATGCGCTTGCGGTAGTTCTCGAACTCCGCCTGAAGCCGTTGCAGGTGGTCGCGATACTCCGCGGCCTGCGCCCGAGCTCGCGAGAGCTCGTCCTGCGGTCCCGCGGAGGACGTGCCGGCCATCTCGGAAGCCGAACCGGCAGGAGAAGGCGCACCGGCGTCCGCCGGCGCACCCTCGTCCTCGCGGAAGCGGCGCTTGTCGACGATGCGGACCTTCGGCCGCTCCTCGTCGCCTTCACGGTGATCGTGCTCCGTCACGACGACGCGTCTCCTTCGTCCACGATCTCGCCCTCGACGACGTCGTGCTCACCCTCGCTGCCGACGGTCGAGGGCCCTTCGCCCCCGGCGGCCGCGGCCTGCTGCGCCTGTGCCTGCGAGGTCTGCTGGTACATCGCCTGCCCGATCCCCTGGAACTTGCTCAAGACGGCCTCGGTGCCACCCTTGATCCGGTCGACGTCCTCGCCCTTCAGCGATTCCTTGAGTTCGTCGTTCAGCTTCTTCAGCTCGTCGCGATCGGTTTCGGGGACCTTGTCGCCCCACTCCTCGAGCGACTTGTCCACCTGGTAGGAGAGTTGGTCGCCGGCGTTGCGGGCCTCGGCGGCCTCGCGCCGCGTGTGGTCCTCGGACGCGAACTTCTCCGCGTCGGCCATCATCCGGTCGATCTCGTCCTTGGACAGGGCCGTCCCGCCGGTGATCGTCATCGCCTGCTCCTTGCCCGTGGCCATGTCCTTGGCGGACACGTTCACGATGCCGTTCGCGTCGATGTCGAACGCGACCTCGATCTGCGGCATCCCGCGTGGAGCCGGGGGCAGACCCGTGAGCATGAACTTGCCGAGCGAACGGACGCCCGGCGAGTACACGGTCTCGGCCTCGCCCTGCAGGACGTGGATCTCGACGTTCGTCTGGCTGTCGTCCGCGGTCGTGAAGGTCTCCGACTTGCGCGTCGGGATCGTCGTGTTGCGCTCGATCAGCTTGGTGAAGATCCCGCCCTTGGTCTCGACCCCGAGCGTCAGCGGGGTGACGTCCAGGAGCAGGATGTCCTTCACGTCGCCCTTCAGAACGCCGGCCTGGATCGCCGCGCCGACCGCGACGACCTCGTCGGGGTTGACGCCCTTGTGGGGCTCCTTCCCACCCGTGAGCTGTTTCACGAGCTCCTGGACCATCGGCATCCGGGTCGACCCGCCGACGAGGATTACGTGGTCGATCTGGTCCACGCCCTTGCCCCAGTCCTTCACCGCCAGCTCGAACGGGTCCTTGATGCGCTGCACGAGGTCTTCGGTCATCCGCTCGAACTCGCCGCGCGTGAGCTTCATCTCCAGGTGCAGCGGCCCGTCCGCGCCGGCCGAGATGAACGGCAGGTTGATGGTCGCTTCGGAGACCTGCGACAGCTCGATCTTCGCTTTCTCGGCGGCCTCCTTCAGCCGCTGGAGCGCCATCCGGTCGTTGCCGAGGTCGATGCCGTAGTTGTTCTTGAACTCCTTGACCATCCAGTCGATGACGCGCTGGTCCCAGTCGTCGCCGCCGAGCTGCGTGTCGCCGTGGGTGGACTTGACCTCGAAGACGCCCTCGCCGATCTCCAGCAGCGACACGTCGAACGTGCCACCGCCGAGGTCGAACACGAGGATCGTCTGGTCGTGCTGCTTGTCCAGCCCGTAGGCGAGCGCGGCCGCCGTCGGCTCGTTGATGATGCGCAGGACCTCGAGCCCGGCGATCTGTCCGGCCTCCTTGGTGGCCGTGCGCTGCGAGTCGTCGAAGTACGCGGGAACGGTCACGACCGCCTGTGTGACGGTGTCGCCCAGGTACGCCTCGGCGTCGCGCTTCAGCTTGCCGAGGATCTGGGCGGAGATCTCTTGCGGGGTCCAGCGCTTGCCGTCCACCTCCAGACCCCAGTCCTTGGCCCCCATGTGCCGCTTGACGGAGCGGACGGTCCGGTCGGGGTTCGTGATCGCCTGGCGCTTCGCGACCTCGCCGACCAAGATCTCGCCGCCCTTGGTGAACCCGACGACCGACGGGGTCGTCCTGGAACCCTCGGCGTTCGGGACGACGGCCGGCTCCCCGGCCTCGAGAACGGACACGACGGAGTTCGTCGTGCCCAGGTCGATCCCCACGGCTCGTGTCATCTGTGGTCCTCCTGACTTCTCATGATTCGAACGGTTTCGGTTCCTCAGTTGCCCGCCATGATGGAACGTGAGCGTATCTCTGTCAACCCTAGGCACGACAAGGGTATTCCCTTTCTGGACAGGAGCGGAGAACCGCTCCGCGACTCGATCTCTCGGCGGTTCGGCGCGAGGAGGGGAGTGTCGG
>JBBDWS010000112.1:2121-18365 GCA_040902755.1 Actinomycetota bacterium | reverse complement strand
GAGCGGTGAGCGGTGAGCGGTGAGCGTAACTGGTACGGTTGATTCCTCGGGCACCTGTTCGAGGGTTCGCGTCGAGCGATCGCTGCGCCTCTTCGGCCCAGATCTCGCCCTCCACGGGCCTCACCGCTCGTACGAGTGAGGGGCAGGCGGCATGGCATTTCGCACACGCATCTCGCCGGTAGATCGATCCCCGATCCAGGACGAACTCGACGAGTACTTCTGTCCGGTCTGTGGCGTCGAGCTCTCGCTCTCGAGCTTCATGACCGCCGAGCAGGACTATTACTGCCCGTTCTGCGCCACCCGGCAGACGCCCGCCGTCGTCTAGACGCGTCACCTGCGGACGGTGGCGACTTCGGGGAACGTTCTCGGACGTCGAGCGCTCAATCGCGCGTTGCTCGAACGGCAGATGCTGCTGCGCCGGCGCCGGGTGCCCGTCCTCGAGGCGATCCAGCGGCTGGTCGGTATGCAGGCGCAGGTCCCGAGGGACCCCTACGTCGCGCTCTGGTCACGCCTGGATCGCTTCCGTCCCGAGGCGCTCGCGGAACCGATCGCCGACCGTCGAGCCGTCCGGATGGGGCTGCTGCGAGCGACGCTGCACCTCGTGACCGCGCGGGATGCGCTCGGCTTGCGCGGCGTGATCGACCCGGTCATCCAGCGTGTGCTGCACAGCCAGAGCCCGTTCAGCCGGCGCCTTGCGGGACTGGACGTCGACGAGCTCGTCTCGGTCGCCACGAAGCTCCTCGAGGAACGCCCGCTTACCCGCGCCGAGCTCGCCCCGCTGCTGGCCGAGCGCTGGCCGGACCACGACCCTGCCTCGCTCTCCTACGCCGTCACGTATCTGTTGCCGCTCGTCCAGGTCACGCCCCGCGGCATCTGGGGACAGACCGGGCCGGCCGCGTTCACCACCGTGCAGCATTGGCTCGGCCGGCCGCTCGAGGCCTCCGCCGAGCCCAACGACATGATCCTTCTCGGTCACAAGGACCGCAGCCGGATGGTCGCCGTTGCCGTGCGGCCGTGGACCGAGGTCGGTTGGGGCTCCGTCCTCGTGGACGGCTTCGGCTCTGCGAGGTGGAAGGTCGAACGCCGAAAGGGCACGAGCGTCCTGCGGATCGAGCCGTTCCGGACGCTCTCCCGCGTCGAGAAGGCCTCGGTGGCCGAGGAGGGTGAGCGTCTGCTCTCCTTCATCACCGGCGACGCCGGGTCACGCGACATCCGCTTCGCAACGGCGTGAACGACCGGATCTTGGGCGGAGCGGGGCCGACCCGCGGTGCAGGAGACAACCTCCCACGCTTGGATGGGACTCGCTTCGGGACGTAGGCTCCGCACGATGGCGAACTACGCGAGTCCCGAGGAGGAGTGGCACGACTTCCTCAGCGGGACACACCCGCATCTCCAGGACAAGAGTCCGCTTCGCTTCATCCCCTCGAACCCGCGATGCAAGCTCTGCAAGGCCCCATTCGGTGCGCCGGGTGCGCTGATCTTCCGGCGGTTCGGGTTCGCACCTTGGGACAAGAACCCGAAGATCTGTGGGCGCTGCTTCAAGGGCTTGGAGGTCCACGCGAAGGCGTGTCCGGGGCCGCTCGAGGATCGGGAGATCGGAGGAGCCGAGGTGGAGGTCTCGATGCTGTTCGCCGACGTCCGCGGCTCGAGCAAGCTCGCGCGTCAGATACCCGTCCTGGATTTCACCCGCCTGATGAACCGCTTCTACCGGGTCTCGAGCGAGGTCCTGTTCGAGGCCGACGGGATCATCGAGAAGTTCGTGGGCGACGAGGTGGTCGCCCTCTTCCTCCCGTTCCTGGCGGGGAGCGACCACACGAGGCGGGCGGTGGAGGCCGCGGAAGGATTGCTCCGCGCGACCGGGCACGGATCGACCGAAGGCCCGTGGGTTCCGCTCGGAGCCGGCGTGCACACCGGGCCCGCCTTCGTCGGGATCGTCGGCTCGGGTGGCTCGGCCCAGTTCACGGCGCTCGGTGATCCCGTCAACATCGCCGCCCACCTGGCAGCAGAGGCAGCGATCGGCGAGATCCTCGTGACGACCGAAGCGGCCTCGGCGGCGTCCATCCAGGATGACGGACTCGAAAGGCGGCATCTCACACTGAAGGGCCATCCGGTCGACGCGCTGGTCCTCGAGAGGTCCGGGGTCGCACCTCCTGCCGGCTGATCTCGTCGTCCCTTGACTCTCGAGCGCGGAAGCGTAGAGTCCCGCGTTCGGCCGGTTGCAACGAGAGGGGCAAAGGTGGGCGCCGTCGGGCGCTTCCTGCGGATCCGTCGTGGAGAAGGGCGGACCGTTGGCCTGATCGTCGCGTTGATGTTCGTGGCCTTCGCCGGCTCGACGGTGGGCGAGAGCGGGGTCAGCGCCCTGTTCTTCGATCGGGTCGGAGCCGACGCGCTTCCGCTGATGTACCTGGCCCAGGGCACGATCGGCCTCGTGACGGTGCTGGGCCTCACGGGAGCACTCGGCCGGTTCGAGCGCCGCCGCGCGTTCGTGTCGATGCCCCTCCTGATCGTGGCCATCGTGCTCGGGGAGCGTGTGGTCCTTGCTGCGGACCCCGGGTGGATCTACCCCGTACTTTGGCTGACGGTCACGCCCGCCCTGCTGCTGCAAACCGTCTGCCTATGGGGAGCGGCAGGACTGGTCACCGATACGCGTCGTGCCAAACGGCTGTTCCCGTTGTTCGCCTCGGGTGGCATCCTCGGATCGGTGGTGGGAGGTCTCACCACGCGTCCATTGGCGACGGCGATCGGCGCTGAGGATCTCCTGCTCGTCTGGGCAGCCTCGCTCGCCGGCGCCGCGATGCTGTGTGCGGCCGTGCTCGGGCTCCGCCGGACCGGCCGCCGTCGACCCCGGCTGCGACGGCGACCGGAGCCGGCACTTCGTGACATCCGGCAAGGCCTGTCCTACATCAGGCGATCCCCGCTCCTCGTCTGGATGACTGCTGCGGCCGTCCTGTTCTCCGTCCTCTATTACTCGCTCTACCTGCCCTTCGCGCAGGCCGCAACGGCCCGGTACCCCGACCCGGAAGCACTGGCCGGCTTCTTCGGCTTGTTCTGGGCCGCCGTGACGGCGGCCGCGTTCCTCGTCTCGATGCTGTTGACGAACCGGCTGCTCGGCTGGTTCGGAGCCGCGGCGATGGTGCTCGTCCTGCCGATCCTGTATGCGGGCGCGTTCGGCGTGCTGCTCGTGAGTGCATCCTTGACGACGCTGGTCGCGATCCGCCTGGGCGTGAACGCCTGGCTCCAAGGCGTGAGCTCGCCTGCCTGGGAAACGTTAATCAACGTCGTGCCCGAGACTCGGCGCGACCAGGTCCGCGGGTTCCTCGGGGGTGGTCCGACCCAGGCGGGAACCGCGATCGCCGGGATCGTGACGCTCGTCGGCCAGGAGGCCCTGACGGCGCGACAACTGTCGCTGATCGGGCTCGCCGTATCGGTGATCACGATCGTGGTCGCGTGGCGGATCCGGCGCTCGTACACGAGCGCGCTCGTCGAGGCGCTCCACGCCGGCCGGCCGAGCGTGTTCGAGGGTGGCGCGGTCGAAGGCCTACCCATCGCCCCGGACCGTGACGCTCAGGCGATGGCCCTCGCGCTCGAGGCGTCCGATGATCCCGATCCCCATGTTCGGCGGCTGGCCGTCGAGATGCTCGCCGCGAGCGCAGGCGATGCCCGCGTCGGCGAGGCCCTCGTACGACTGGCCGGGGACGCCGACGCCATGGTCCGGTCGTCGGCGATCGTGGGGCTCGGCCGGACGAGGTCACTCGATGCAACGCTTCGCGATCGGGCACTGGGCGACGAGGATCGTTCCGTTCGCCTCTCGGCGGTCCTTGCGCTCCGCGACCGGTCGATCGAGCCGGCCCTCACATCCCGGTTACGGCTGCTCGCCGAGGACGCCGATGCCGATATCGCCGCCGCGTCGATGGTGGCGCTCCTTGCAAGCCCGGCGCGGTCGGAGACCTACGATGGCCTGCGCCGGCTGCTGGGCAACGGCGACCCGGAGGTCCGCGCGGCCGCGGTTCGTCAGATGCGCCACTCAACCGAAGACGTCGTCGCCCTCGTCGACCCCATGCTGCGGGACGATTCCCCGACCGTCCGGACTCAGGCTCTGCGAACCCTTGCATCGCGCGCCCCCGACGCGGCGATCCCACACGCCCTCACATCGCTCGAGGCCGATGAGGCAGCGTTGCGCGACGCAGCGTTCAACGTGCTCGCGGAGCTCGACCTTCGAGAACACGTGTCGACGCTCATCCTCACCGCGCGAACGCGGGGGGCGCTCGCGAGACGCGACGGCGAGCTCGTTAGAGCGATCCCGGCGGGGAGCGAGCCGTCGGAGCTCCTGCGGGAGGCGCTCCTTTCCCGAGCGCGGTCCAACGCGCTTGTCGCGCTCTCGGCGCTCGCACTCGCGAGCCGGGAGCACGAAGCGATGCGGGCGGCGCTGGAAAATCTTCGCGGGAGCGAACCGGGACAGCTGGCCAACGCCCTCGAGACACTGGAGACGAGCGAACACCGGTCGATCGCGCAACCGCTTCTTTCGCTATGGGAGAGTGTGGGCGACGCGGCGAGGCACCGCGATGACTGGCTCGAGATCGTCTCGCAGGACCCTGATCCGCTGATCCGGGGCTGCGTCGACCTCATCCTTTCAGCCGAGGAACGTGGAGACGACATGGCGCGCTCACGAACGTCGATGTCCCCGATGGAGCGCGTCCTCGTGCTCAGAAGGATCCCGCTGTTCGCCGGGCTGTCGCCGGCCGACCTGCAGAACGTCGCGGCGATCGCCGAGGAGCGCACCTACGCGGATGCCGACGTCATCGCGGGCGAGGGCGAGCTCGGCGACGAGCTGCACTTGGTGATCAGCGGCACGGTTGCGGTCCTTCGTGGAGACGCGAGCGATGCCCCCGTCGCTCGTCGCGGCGCGGGTGACGTCGTCGGGGAGATGTCGCTCTTCACGCGCGCCCCGCGGATCGCGTCGCTCGTCGCCGAAGGCGACGTGCGAACCCTCCGGATCGGACATCGCGAGTTCGAGACCATGGTCCGCGAACGGCCCGAGGTGGCCCTAGCGGTGATGCGGGTGCTGGCTGAACGTCTCGGCGCCGAGACCGCGGAGCGCTGATGCGGGACGCGAAGGATCCGTCAACGGGCAGCGTCCAGCTCCGAGAGGTTCTCGTTGCCGACCTACCGGTCTTCTTCGAGCATCAGCGTGACCCCGAGGCGAATCGCATGGCGGCATTCGCGGCGCGAGACCGAGATGCGTTCATGGCGCACTGGTCCAAGATCCTCGAGGGGCGCCGTGACCAGGACGGTCCTCGCCGACGGGCAGGTGGCCGGCAACGTCGTGAGCTGGGAACAGTCCGGGAGACATGAGATCGGATACTGGCTCGGGCGGCAGTTCTTGGGAAAGGGCATCGCCACCCGCGCGCTGGACGCGGTCCTTCGTGAGATAACCACCCGTCCTCTGTACGCCTACGTTGCGGCGCACAACCTGGCATCGATCCGCGTCCTGGAGAAGTGCGGGTTCACGATCTCGGACGAGGAGCCTGCGCTATCAGATGAGCCCGACGACCGGGACGCCGAGGTCATCTTGAAGCTGGTTACCTAAAGACCATTCAGCCCGTCGACCGCGAGGTCTCGTCCTCGGCCTTGCGACGCGCGATCTCCTCGCGGACGACGGGCGCCACCTCGGTCCCGAGGAGCTCGATCGATCGCATGATCTTCTCGTGCGGGATCGAACCGACGCTGAACTGAAGCAGCACGCGGTCGTGATGGAAGATGTCCCACTGGAACAGGATCTTCTCGACGATCTGCTGTGGAGCACCCACGAAGTCGGAGCCGCGCAGCGTCGCCGCCTGTTGGTAGTCGGCTCGCGTCATCGGCGTCCATCCGCGTTCCTTCCCGATCCGGTTCATCGTCGCGCTCACGGCCGGGAACGACTCCTCGATCGCCTGCTGCGGGTCGTCGGCGATGTACCCGTGCGAGTTGATGCTGAGCGGAGGTGGAGGGTCGTGGCCGGCCCGGACCGCCGCCTGGCGGTGGAGCTTGGCGAACGGCGCGAAGCGCTCGGGCATCCCGCCGATGATCGCGAGGGCCATCGGCAGGCCGAGCGTCCCGGCGCGGATCGCGGACTCCGGGTTCCCGCCCACGGCCACCCAGATGGGGATGCGTTCCTGCAACGAACGGGGGTAGACGCCCACGTTCTCCATCGGCGCCCGGTGGCGGCCCTGCCAGGTGACGCGCTCGGACTCGCGCACCTTCAGGAGCAGCAGAAGCTTCTCGATGAAGAGCTCGTCATAGTCATCTAGGTCGTAGCCGAAGAGCGGGAACGACTCGATGAACGATCCGCGGCCGACCATGATCTCGGCCCGGCCACCGGAGAGTAGATCGAGCGTCGCGAAGTCCTGGAACACCCGGACGGGGTCGTCGGAGCTGAGCACCGTAACCGCGCTCGTCAGGCGGATCGCCTTCGTGCGCTCGGCCGCCGCCGCGAGCACGATCGCCGGTGAGGAGACCGCGAAGTCGGAGCGATGGTGCTCCCCGACGCCGAACACGTCCAGCCCGACGCGGTCGGCGAGCTCGATCTCCTCGATCAGGTTCCGAAGGCGTTCCGCGGTGCCGATCTCCTCACCCGTGACCGGGTCGGGCGAGAGCTCCGCGAACGTGTACACACCGACCTCCACACCTGGATGCTCTCACCTCCACGTGGCGATCTGCGGGACCGTCCGCGGTCCTCAGGCCGCGGCCGACACCTCCGCGGCGCTCCGCCCGTGGCGGTCGCGCGACGCGAGGTGCTTCACGACGTACCCCGCGTCTCGACCGACACCGGGAAGCACGTCCGAGCTCGCGGCGTACTGGAAGGGAAGGCCGACGAAGTACAGGCCCGGATGGGTCTTCACGACGCCGCGCTCATGCTCGAGCTCGCCGTCCTCACCGAAGATCGGCAGCTCGATCCAGGACAGGTCGTGGCGAAATCCCGTGCACCAGATCACGTTCGCCACATCGAGGACCCTTCCGTCCTCGAGCACCGGCTTGCCGTCCCGAACCTCCAGCGTCTTGCCCACGCGTTCGACACCGGCCGCGAGGAGCCACTTCGGTTTCACACGGACGAGCATGTCGCCCTGCGATGCAAACTTCTTCATCGCCTTGCGACCCATCGGGGTCCGTTCGGTCAGCACGTGATGGCCGAGGAACCGCACGACGCGGAAGATGACGGTCCCCGCGAACCACGTGTCGATCTTCACCGGCACATGGCCCCGGTCGGGACCAGAGAGCCACGTGGCATGCGTGCGAGCGCCCAACGGCATCTCGGGCCCGCTCGATGCCGGCGTCGACTCCGGCCACGACCTCCTCCGATCCGACCGATGCGGCACGGGCGAAGCTTTGGGTCGCCCATCCTAGCCGGACGTCGGAGTGTCGAATCGAAGCTCGCGTTTACGGCTGTTGCGCGTGCTCGTGTTCGGCGGCCTCGCGTTCGGCGGCCTCGCGTTCGGCGGCCTCGCGTTCGGCGAGCGTCATCCGACGCTCCTCGACGGTCTCGCCTTCCACGCGAACGACGTCACCGGTTCGGGTTTCCGTCGCCGGGGCGCCGGCCGGACTCTTCCTGAGGTCGGCGTTCTCGCGCTCGAGATCGGACACCCGGTGCTTGAGAGCCCGACGGCGACCCAGGCTGCCCCGGGACATCCCGATGCCGAGGACGACGAACAGGACGGCGAGCGCACCCAGCAACGCTGCGCCCAATACGACCTGCGTCTCGTTGAACGTGAACGAGCCTCCGAACAGCGAGAATGTGCGCTCTGCAGCCCCGGCGAGGTCGTTCTCGATGGCGAAGTCCACCACCACGCCTGCCGCGAGGAGCCCGAGCAGGATCAACGCGATCCCCATGGACGCCACCTCCTTGAGTCCTCAGCAGTACCCAGGTTCGGCGTTCGGGAACCCTCGGCAGCACGAACGTGCCCCGGAGGCCCCGACATAGACTCGCTCGGTGACGACGTGCCCCTCGTGCGGTGAGGAGAACCCCGACCACGCGCGGTTCTGCCTGAGCTGCGCCACACCGCTGCAGGTGGCGACGGCGCGGCACGAACGCAAGTTCGCCACCGCACTGTTCGCGGACATCGTCGGCTCGACCGCGCTCGCCGAGCGCGAGGACCCCGAGGTCGTGCAGTCGCTGATCGGCCGGGCGTTCGAACGCATCTCGGGCGAGATCGAGCGCTACGGCGGCCTCATCGAGAAGTTCGTCGGCGACGCCGTCCTGGCCGTCTTCGGCGTCCCCTCGGCGCACGAGGACGACCCCGAGCGCGCGGTGCGCGCCGCGTTCGAGATGCAGGCGGTCCTGTCCGAGCTGAACCGATCGTTCGCCTCGGAAGGGCGGCCACAGCTCGCGATGCGCATCGGCATGGAGGCCGGCGAGGTCCTCGTCGACCTCGAGCGCGCCGGGGGAGCGCGCGACCGGATGCTCACCGGCGACGCCGTCAACACGGCGGCGCGGCTTCAGTCGGCAGCCGATCCGGGCCGGGTGGTCGTCGGTCCGTCGGTCTTCGCGGGCACCAAGGAGGTCATCGAGTACCGGGAGCTCGCGCCACTGGACCTGAAAGGCAAGGCGGGGCCGGTTCCGGCGTGGGAGGCGCTCAGGATCAAGGCGAGGCGACGGGGTGAGCGCGCCCCGCTCGGCCTCGAGTCTCGTCTCGTCGGGCGCGACGAAGAGCTCGCCGTCCTGAAGCAAACGCTGCAACGCGTGGAGTCCGAGGGACGGCCGGCGCTCGTGACCATCCTCGGCAACGCGGGGGTCGGCAAGTCGCGACTGGCGTGGGAGTTCACCAAGTACGTCGAGGGTCTTCCGCAGATCCTGTACTGGCGCAAGGGCCGGTCGCTCGCGTACGGCAACGTGTCCTACTCCGCCCTCGCCGAGGCGGTGAAAGCGCAGTGCGAGATCCTCGAAGACGACGCATCCGAGGTCGTTGCGGAGAAGGTCGACCGCTCCGTCGAGGAGCTGTTCGGCGACCTCGACGTGGCTCCGCAGGTCCGCGCCCTCGTCGGTGCGCGCAGCGAGCAGCGGTTCGGTCGCGAGGAGCTGTTCGACGCCTGGCGCCGGTTCCTCGAGCGCCTGGCTGCGCGGTATCCCCTCGTCCTGGCGCTCGAGGACATCCATTGGTCCGACGCCGGCCTCCTGGACTTCGTCGATCACCTCGCCGACTGGGCATCCGGGCCGATCCTCATCCTCACGCTGGCGCGCCCCGAGCTCCTCGAGGTGCGGCCGGCGTGGGGCGGCGGCAAGCGCAACTACTCCGCGATCTACCTCGAGCCGCTCAGCCCCGAGGAGTGCGAGGCGATGGTGGAAGGCCTCCTCTCGCCGACCCTGCCGCTCGACGTCAAGCGCCTGGTGTCTGAACGGAGCGAGGGCAATCCCCTCTACGCCGAGGAGATCGTGCGCATGCTGATCGACCGCGGCGTCCTACGCGCCACGGAGGCCTCCCTGTGGGAGCTGGCGCAGCCGCTCGCGGAGGTCGAGGTTCCGAGATCCATCCATGCGCTCATCGCGGCGCGACTGGACACACTTCCGGCAGAAGAGAAGCGGGTCCTGCAGGACGCGGCCGTTGCCGGGCGGATCTTCTGGTTCGGGGCTGCTGCGCAGCTGTCCGAGCGGCCGGCCGACGAGGTCCGGGACGCGCTCGGACGGCTGCGCGTGAAAGAGATCGTCACACCCCGCGAGCCGTCAACGTTCTCCGGCGATCTCGAGTTCGCGTTCCGCCACGTCCTGATCCGCGACGTCGCGTACGAGTCGCTGCCCAAGCTCCTTCGGGCGACGAAGCACGTGGACGTCGCGCGATGGGCGGAAGCTCGCGCGGGCGAGCGGAGCGAGGAGCTCGCCGAGGTCGTCGGCGCACACTACCTGCAGGCGATCGAGTACCGCGAGGAGCTCGGCGAGCCGCCCGAACGCGCGCTCGACGGCGCCGGTGCGGCCTGGGCGTGGGAGGCGGGGCGGCGCGCCTCGAGCCTTCTCCAACAGGAGGCGGCGCTCCGGTGGTTCACCGCCGCGCTGCGGCTCGCAGAGCGCAGCGGCGAGGACGACGAGCGGCTCGCGCGGATCTCCGAGGAGGTGGCGCTCTCCGCCGACGGCCTTTGGCCGTACGAGCGAGTCGCAGCGGCGTACCGTTCGGCGCTCGATCGGTACGAATCCCTCGGCATGGACGCGGATGCCGGGCGAACGCAGGTGGCCCTCGGGGACGTGGCCTTCCACGGCGGTGACTACGCACAGGCGGAGTCGTGGCTCGAGCGCGGGATCGCGCGCCTCGAGCCGCGAGGCGACGGACCCGATCTGGCGCGAGCGCTCGAGATCCTCGGGAACTACCACCGGCGCCGCGGGCAGGTCGCGGAGGCCGAGCCGCTCCTTCGCCGCAGCGCCGAGATGGCCTCGCGGACCGCGGTGCCCGTCGTCGAGGGACACGCGGCGACCTCGCTCGCGATCGTGGTACTGCATCACGGGCGCGTCAGGGAAGGGATGGCGACGATGGAGCGCGCGTACGAGATCGCCATGGAGGCGGGCGATCTGGAGCTCCGGCTCCGGGTGAGCAACTCCCTGCCGTCCTGCCTGATGGATTTCGCGCCCGACTACGAACGCGGGCGGCGAGTCCTCATGGACGGGATCGAGCTCTCGCGGCGGTCGGGCCGCCGCGACCACGAGAGCTGGATGTGGTCCAACATCGCGAACTATGCCTTCGACCAGGGCCGCGTCGACGAGATGGAGCACGCAGGCCGGATGTGCCTCGAGATCGGCGCGGCGCTCGCGCAGCCGTACGGGACAGCGGCCGGCAACATGTCGCTCGGGCAGGCCGCGTTCCTTCGCGGCGAGCTCGAGGCAGCACAACGACATGCGGACGCCGCCGTAGAAGTCATGCCCCCGCACGAGGAGGTGCAGGCCGCTCCCTACCAGCTGCTCCTCCACGGCTGGATCGCTCGCGCACGCGGGGACGAGGAGGCGGCGCTCCGATCGTTCCTGGACGCTCTCGAGATCGTCGGCGACCGTTCGATGCTCGGGATGGCCGACGAACTGCTCTCGGAGACGATCCGAACCCTCGTCGGGCTGGGCCGGCGCGACGAGATCGCCCCATACCTCGACGGACTGCGGATCGTGGCGCAGGACCGCCCGAACGCCGAGGGGCAGCAGTGGTGGGCGGAAGGGGTCGCTGCAACCGATCCGGCCGAACGAGAAGCCAAGCTCACGGCCGCCGTCGAACGGTTCCACTGGCTGACGCGGCGGCTGGACGAGGCGCGATGCCTGGTCGATCTCGCCGACGCCGGAGTCGACGCCACCACGAACATCGAGCGCGCTCGAGCGCTGTTCGCCGACTGCGGCGCCGACGTGTACCTGCGCGAGATCGACGCTCGAACGGGGCGCTAAAGGCGGAGCGCCTTCGGCCTGGACAACAGCACGTCGGGGTCGTTCCAGTCGACCCCGGCAACGTCGATGTAGAGCTCGATCTCGTTCCCGTCCGGATCGGCGATGTACAGGCTGTGCGTCATGCCGTGGTCGGTCGCCCCGTTCACCGGGACCCCGGCGTTCACCAGACGGTTGAGCATCGCGCGGAGCTCCTCGTCCGTGTCCCCCACCTTCAGCCCGAAGTGGTAGAGCCCGACCCGGCGGCCGGGCGGGATCGGCGCCGCGTCCTCACCGACCTCGATGAGGAGCAGCTCGTGGTGCGTTCGGCCGCCCGAGAACATCGCCGCGGGGAAGCCGATCGACCCCTCCCCCACGACCTGCCGCCAGCCGAGCACGTCTCGGTAGAACGTGACCGACCGCGCGAGGTTGCGGACGTACAGGACGAGGTGCCCCAGCTCCTTCACACCGATGCCATCTTGGTCTCCCATGCCCTCACCCTAGCGCCGCGCGATCCCCTCGCGGGTCACCCGTTCACGAAGTCCCTGCACGGCGGTATCCGCTTGGATCGACCGCCACCTGGGACCACCCCAGCCGGCGGATCGCGTCCAGGATCCGGGGGAGGCGCGGATGGCGGATGAGTCGCTCGATCTCGCTGCGCTCGACCTCGATCGAAGCGTTCGCTCCGAGGTGACGGATGCGCACGAGGTCGAAACCGAGGGCCCGGATCTCGCGCTCGGCCGCGTCGATCCGTTCGAGGAGCTCCGGCGTGATGCGAATCCCGCCGGTGACGCGCGACGAGAGGCACGCGAGTGCGGGCTTGTCCGCCACGTGCAGGCCGAGACCGCGCGCGATCTCGCGGACCACGGACTTCCCGACGCGTTCCTCGAGCAGAGGATTGTGGATCCCGGCCCGCTCGCCTGCCCACAGACCCGGCCGGAAGTCGTCCAGATCGTCCGCGTTCGCTCCGGCGAGGACGACGTCGTCCTTCGCCGATGTGGCCGCGATCCGTCCGAGCGTCGCATAGAGCTCGGCCTTGCAGTGGTAACAGCGCATCTCGTCGTTGCGCGCGTACGTTTCGCGCTCGACCTCGTGGGTCTGCACCGTGCGGTGCGCAACCGATAGGTCCGACGCGACCGCAGCCGCGAGCTCGAGCTCTCCGGCCGGATAGCTCGGCGATACGGCGGTCACGGCGGTGACCGAACCCGGCCCGAGGGCCCGAGCCGCGAGCGCCAGCACGAGCGAGGAATCCACGCCTCCGGAGAACGCGACGAGCGCGCGATCGCCGTACGAGCGGATCCGCCGTTCGAGCGCCTCGCGCGGCGCGACCGCGCTCCTCACGGCGACGACCCGCCTTCCAGCAACCGGTGCGCGATCGCCGACGCGGCCTCGTACACCGCGCGAACCGGACGTCCGAGCTTGCGCGCCGCCTCCACCACGTCGGCATGCTCGGGCTTGGCCGAGATCGCACGCCCGTCCAGGAACCCGACCTTCACGCGGATCCTCGGGCCACCCTCCGCGAGGTCGACCTCGACCACACGACGTTCGAGCTCCCGCCGCGCGACCTCGGTGACGCGGACGCCGAGCGTCGAGGAAGACTCGAAGAACGCGCGCCGAACGTCCTCGAGCGTGGCCGGTTCGCACAGGGCCGACATCGTCAACGCGGGGCGCCCGCGCTTCATCACGATCGGCGTGGACCACGCGTCGAGCGCTCCGGCCGACAGGAAAGCCTCGATCGCGTTCGGGACGAGCTCGGGCGAGAGGTCGTCGACGTTGGACTCGACGAGCAACAGCCGTCGGTCGAGCCCGCTGATCTCGACGGTCGGCGTGCAGAGCAGCACGCGCACCACGTTCGCGACCCCCGATGGATCGCTCGTGCCTGCCCCGGTACCGACGGATGCCAGGCGCATCGACGGGATTTCGTCTGCGGGCCGGCCGAGCGCCGCGAACACCGCTGCCGCGGTCGGCGTGACGGGTTCGAGAAGGTCGGGGGCTTGGGAAGGCCGCAGCGTGAAGCCGCGGAGGAGGTCGAGAGTCACCGGCGCGGGCGACCCATGTCCGCGGTGCGGAGCGCCGCGGACATGCGAGTCACTCGCGGTGACGGGAAGCGCCGAGACGAAGATCGTTTCGACGTCGAGCTCCACGAGCGCCGCCGAGATCCCGACGACGTCGACGAGCGTATCGTCCGCGCCGAGCTCCTCCAGCCGCAGCTTCTCGAGCGTCACGCCGTGCACGCGCGCCTCCGCCTCGCCGAGGCGCGTAAGAACGGCGGACGCACGAGAGCGAACGCCTTCGAGGAGTCCCGCGCGTTCGACGGCTGCCAGCAGGTCGAGCGGACCCCGTCGCGCGTGCGTGTCGTCCAGGCCGGGAGGGAGACGGAGCGCGAGTGCGCGCAGTCCTGCCCGCGTGACCTCGGCAGTGCCGAGCTCGATGCGCCGGCCGAGCGCCGCGGAGACCGCTTCGTCGACCGGTGCGGCCGGTGCGCCCGCGTCGAGGAGGGCCGCGAGCAGCATGTCCCCCGCGGCCCCACCGACGACGTCGACATAGAGGGTGCTCACGCGCCCGCTCCGTTCGTTCGGCGGGCGATCATCGACGCGATATAGCCGGCGCCGACGCCGTCGTCGACGTTCACGCAGGCGACGCCGGGCGCACAGGACGACAGCATCGACAGGAGTGCGGCGAGGCCGCCGAAGCTCGCACCGTAGCCAACGCTGGTCGGGCAGGCGATCACGGGGCATGTCGCGATGCCGCCCACCACGCTCGCGAGCGCTCCTTCCATCCCGGCGACGACCACGACCGCGTCTGCGACGGAGAGCGACTCCCGGGCCGCATCGAGGCGGTGCAGGCCCGCGACGCCGACGTCCGCGACGATCTCGGCGTCCGTGCCCATGAGACAAGCCGTGAGCTCCGCCTCCTCGGCGACCGCGAGATCGGAGGTTCCCGCCGTCACGACGAGGACGCGGCCTCGCGGCGAGGGAACGTTGCGGGAGATCGCCACGCATCGGGCCCGTGGCCGCTCGACGACCTCGACGCCGTGCGCCGCGGCGGCCTCGCGGACGGCGTCGACGTGCTCGGGGTCGGCGCGCGTGACGAGGATCGGTCCCTCGTTCCCGTTCAACAGCTGCGCGACGATCGCACCGACCTCGGTCGGGAGCTTGCCCTGCGCGTAGACGATCTCGCAGTGCCCCTGGCGAAGCTCGCGATGGTGATCGACCTTGGCGAATCCGAGATCGGCGAACGGCAGGTCGCGGAGCTCCTCGGCCGCTCGATCGGCCGCGACCTCGCCCGTCGCGACGCGCTCGAGGAGGCCTCGAAGGCGTGCCTCGTACGCCGACGTGGTCGCCACGAGCCCAGACGATATCGAGCCGGCGCGCGATCGGCCTCGAGCCCGGTCCGCTGTCCGATCGCGAACGCCGTCGTGGGGTCGCGGGCACCATCCTCGGCGGAGTACAACGACGCTGATGTCCGCCACCGCGACGACCCAGTCCCTCGGCCGGTCTCGTGCCGCGGTCACGGCCACGTTCGCGGCGCACGCCTTGGTGGCGGGAAGCGTCGGCCCGTGGATCCCGCGCTTGAAGGCCGAGAGCCACCTCGATGCGGCGGGGCTCGGGCTCGCGCTGACCGGCTACGCCGTCGGCCTGGTGCTCGGAACGCGCCTCGCCGGGCCTGCGCTTCGGTGGGCCGGAGGGCGGCGGGTCGTCCGAGGTGGGATCCCGCTGTTCGCCGCGGGGCTTGCGGCGCTGCCGTACGCCGAGGGTCTGAGCGCGTTGACGGCGGCGTTCGCGGCGCTGGGGCTCGCGAGCGGCCTGCTCGACGTCGCCATGAACACCGAGGTCGTGGCGGTCGAGCAACGGTTCGATCGCCGGATCATGTCGACGATGCACGGGACGTGGAGCGTCGCGATGCTCGCGGGAGCCGTGCTCGCCGCGGCGGCGCTCGCGGCGGGGATCTCGATCCGGGTGGCCCTTCCCCTGGTTGCGGCGCTGCTGGTGGCCGGGAGCTTCCCGATCCTTCGGTGGCTTCCCTCACCGCACGAGGCTCGCAGCGAGCCCCCCGAAGCCACGGCTCCCGTGGGCGGTCGGTCGCGAACGGGACGCGTGTTCCTCCTCTGTCTCGTCGGGTTCGGCGCGTTCCTCACCGAAGGGGTCGCCGCGGAGTGGAGCGCGGTGTACCTGAACGAATCGGTCGGCACCAACCTCGCGACGGCGGGTCTCGGCGTCGTGGCCTTCTCGGTCGGGATGACGATCTCCAGGTTCGCGGCCGACCGGCTCTCCCTCCGGTTCGATCCGGCGGTCCTCGTGCGTGTCGGAACGACGGTTGCGGCGGTCGCCTTGATCACGGCGGTCGTCGTCAACGAGGCGATCGTGACGATGGCAGCCCTGATCATCATCGGGCTCTCCATCGGGCCTGCCGTCCCGCTCGCGTTCCGATCGGCCGGCTCGCTCGTCCTTGGCCCGGGGCGAACCGCCCTCGGTCTCGTCGTCACCGCGGGCTACGTCGGCTCGATCGTCGGACCGCTCACGGTCGGGTTCACGGCGGACCAGCTCGGGCTGAGGACGGCCTTCGCGATCCCGGCGGCGACGTGCCTACTCGCCGCGATCGGCGCCGGCGCACTCCGCGAGGAACGAACGCCGGGGACCTGATTCCGACCGGTGTGCGCCGGGCCTAGACGACTCGCATGCGGTTGTTCCGCGCCTGGTGCTCGACCTCGGCCAACCCCATCGCCTCCATGACCGGCGGAACGTAGTTCCCGAACCGGCCTCGCAGGCCCTTCTTCAAGCCGTACCAGCCACACCCACTGGATTGTCGGAGGCCCGCGCCCATCGCTCGGCCGTCCCGTCGGCGGCGGGCTTCTGCTCGTCCGCGCTGCCGAGCGGTACCCAGTCGCCCC
>JBBDWS010000112.1:0-2021 GCA_040902755.1 Actinomycetota bacterium | reverse complement strand
CGGTTCGCGATGTTCTGGAGGCTGCCGCGGACCCTGGCTCCGTCTTCGATCTCGGGGTCCTGCTGGCTAGCGACGTCCCCGCCCACCTCGGCCCCCGATCGGATGAACACGCGGCCGTTGAAGACGACGACATCCTCCTGCACCGTCCCGGAGATCTCGGTCCGTCCGTTGAAGACGACGACCGAGTCCGTCACGGTCCCCTCGATGATGACCGGGCCGTTGAAGACCACGACCGTGCCCACGGTTTCGCCTTCGGGAACGACGAGCCCTCCGGTGAGGACGACCTGTTCGTCCTCATCACGCTCGATGGCTCCGTCTTGCGCCGCCGCGGGCGAGGCCAGCGCGAGGGCGATCGCGACCCCCGCGGCAACGACGAGCCACGCTCGCGCATCCCAGCCGGCGATGCTTCCGCGCATCTCGCGCATCGCTCCTGCCTCCCGGACGGATCGGCCCGGCCCCGGTCCACCCTAGGACGGCCCGCGCTCACCGCCAACCGATCCCACTCGGGTTGCCGCCCTCTACGATGCTCCGATGAAGCGGTGCCCCGCTTGCGGAGAGGAGAACGCCGACCGAGCCCGGTTCTGCCACAGCTGCGCGACGCCCCTGTCGGAGACCGAGGAGCGGTCGGGAGAGGTTCGCAAGGTCGTCACGGTGATCTTCGCCGACGTCACCGGCTCGACGGCGCTGGGCGGCCGGCTCGATCCCGAGCCGCTTCGGCGCGTGATGGGCCGCTACTTCGACGAGATGTCGGCGGTGATCGAACGCCACGGCGGCGTCGTGGAGAAGTTCATCGGGGATGCGGTCATGGCCGTCTTCGGTATCCCCCGCCTCCACGAGGACGACGCCCTACGAGCCGTGCGCGCGGCGTCGGACATGCGCGCGGCGCTCGAGACGCTCAATGTCGAGCTCCAACGAGATCACGGGGTCGGCATCGCGGCCCGGATCGGCGTGAACACCGGAGAGGTCGTGGCCGGCGATCCGTCATCGGGACAGCGGCTCGTGACCGGTGATGCCGTGAACGTCGCCGCGCGTCTCGAACAGGCGGCCTCCCCCGGCGAGATCCTGATCGGCGATCCAACCTACCGGCTGGTGCGGGACGCCGTCGAGGCCGAGCCGGTGCCCCCGCTCGACCTCAAGGGGAAGGACGACCCCGTCCCCGCCTATCGGTTGACCGGTTTGCTCGAGGCCGGCGAGGGGCACGCGCGCCACCTCGACTCGCCGATGGTCGGACGCGCCAAGGAACTCGAGATGATGGAGCGAGCGCTCGAGCGCGCGGTCGTCGATCGCACCTCGCAGCTGTTCACGCTGCTCGGACCGGCCGGCGTCGGCAAGTCGCGCCTCGTGAAGGAGTTCCTCCAGGGTCCCGCAGCCGAAGCGACCCTCCTGCGAGGACGATGCCTCTCGTACGGGGAGGGCATCACGTTCTATCCGCTGGCCGAGGTGGTGCAGGAGGCCGCCGGCGTCTCGCAGATGGACGACCTCGATACGGCGAGAGCGAAGCTCGCCTCACTCGTCGCCGACGCGGAGGAACGCGACCGGATCGTCCCGCTCGTCGCCGGCCTCGTGGCCTGGGACGAGCCGGTGGTCACCGAGGAAGCCTTCTGGGGCGTGCGCAAACTCCTCGAGCACCTCGCGCGCGATCGCCCGGTCATCGTGGTGTTCGACGACATCCACTGGGCCGAGCCGACCTTCCTCGACCTGATCGAGCACCTCGCGGATTGGACGCGAGAAGCGGTCGTCCTGCTCGTCTGCGTGGCTCGGCCCGAGCTGTTGGAGGTCCGCCCGGCCTGGGGCGGGGGGAAGATGAACGCGACGTCGATCCTTCTCGAGCCGCTCGACGCGGGATCGGCTTCGGAGCTCGTGGACAACCTGCTGGGCCGGGCCGAGATCCCCTCCGAGGCGCGCACCCGCATCCTCGACGCCGCCGAGGGCAACCCGCTGTTCGTCGAGGAGATGCTCGGGATGCTGATCGACGACGGCCTGCTCAGGTTGGAGGGCAACACCTGGCGGGCGGTCGAGGA
>JBBDWS010000111.1:0-18475 GCA_040902755.1 Actinomycetota bacterium | reverse complement strand
CCGAACCCGTGATCTACGCCACGGGGAAGAAGGCGATCGGGTACTTCCGGTTCCGGGGCGTGCCCGTCGAGGAGGCGTGGTCGGGGTTCTCCGAGGTGCCGCGATACGAGCCGGCGACCGAGATCGCGCGACGGGCGATCAAGGACTTCCTGGAGGGCCGGATCGATGAGCTCCACACCGTCTACACCGACTTCCGAAGCTCGTTCACCTTCCGGGCGACGGACAAGCGGTTCCTGCCGATCGCGCCCGAGGAGGTCGGCGCGCGCGTCGAGGGAGAGCCGCATCCGGAGTACATCTTCGAGCCGGAGCCCTCGGAGATCCTCGACCAGCTTCTGCCCCAATACGTGGTCACGAAGATCTTCTTCGCGATGCTCGAGTCGGCGGCGTCGGAGAACGCCGCTCGGCAGCGCGCGATGGCCGCGGCCACCGACAACGCCGAAGAGCTGATCAAGATCCTCACCCGGCAGGCGAACCGAGCCCGCCAGGACGAGATCACGACGGAGATCACCGAGATCGTGGGCGGGGCCGAGGCCCTGTCCAAGGCGTCAGGGGAATAGGGGGCTCAAGAAGCGAGCGCGGATGCGCGAGCGTTAGCCCCCGCAGACAGGAGAGTGAGCATGGCCGACGACGAAAAGCTGCCGAACGGTCGGGTCGTCCGAGTGATCGGCCCGGTCATCGACGTGGAGTTCCCGTTGGAGGGGCTTCCCGAGATCCACACGGCGCTGACCGTGGACGTCACCCTGGAAGGGGAGACGCAAACCATCACCTGCGAGGTCGCCCAGCACATCGGCGACGCGACCGTTCGGACGATCGCGATGCGCCCCACGGACGGGCTGGTGCGCGGAGCCCCGGTCGTGAACACCGGCTCCCCGATCACCGTCCCGGTCGGCGAGGGCGTCCTCGGTCACGTCTACAACGTGCTCGGCGAGCCGCTCGACACCGACGCGTCGAACATCCACGCCAGCGACCGCTGGCCGATCCACCGGGAGCCGCCTCCGTTCGAAGAGCTCGAGCCCAAGCAGCAGATGCTCGAGACCGGCATCAAGGTCATCGACTTGCTCGAGCCCTACGTGCAGGGCGGCAAGATCGGCATGTTCGGAGGCGCCGGCGTCGGCAAGACCGTGATCATCCAGGAGATGATCCGCCGCCAGGCGGAGCAGCACGGCGGCGTTTCGGTGTTCGCCGGCGTGGGGGAGCGAACCCGCGAGGGCAACGACCTCTTCCTCGAGATGACGGAGTCCGGCGTCATCGAGAAGACCGCGCTCGTGTTCGGTCAGATGGACGAGCCGCCGGGTGTCCGCCTCCGCGTCGGGCTGTCGGCGCTCACGATGGCCGAGTACTTCCGCGACGTCGAGCGCAAGGACGTGCTGCTGTTCATCGACAACATCTTCCGGTTCACCCAGGCGGGCTCGGAGGTCTCGACCCTTCTGGGCCGCATGCCGTCGGCCGTGGGTTACCAGCCGACGCTCGCCGACGAGATGGGTGACCTGCAGGAGCGCATCACCTCGACGAAGGGCCGTTCGATCACCTCGTTGCAGGCGATCTACGTCCCGGCCGACGACATCACCGACCCGGCGCCGCACACGGCATTCGCGCACCTGGACGCGACCACGGTGCTCTCGCGTGAGATCTCGGCCCTGGGCATCTATCCGGCCGTGGACCCGCTCGACTCGACGAGCCGGATCCTGGATGCTCGGTACGTCGGCGAGGACCACTACCGGGTCGCGCGCCGCGTGCAGGAGATCCTGCAGCGATACAAGGACCTGCAGGACATCATCGCCATCCTTGGCGTGGACGAGCTCTCCGAGGAGGACAAGGTGATCGTCGCTCGCGCCCGCCGGATCCAGCTGTTCTTGTCCCAGCCGTTCTTCGTCGCCGAGCAGTTCACCGGCATCCCGGGCAAGTACGTCCCGATCGACGAGACGATCGCGTCGTTCCGCGCGCTGACCGAGGGGGAGTACGACCACCTTCCGGAGCAGGCGTTCCTCCTCGTGGGCGGCATCGAGGAGGCCGTGGAGGCGGCCAAGAAGATGCAGGAGAGCGCCGCGTAGATGGCGAGCCTCGACGTCCACCTCGTGACCCCCGAGCGGGAGGTCTGGTCCGGGCCCGCGCAGATGGTCGTCGCGCACGGGATCGAGGGCGACGTCGGCATCCTGACCGGTCACACGCCGATGCTGATCCGTCTCGCCGTCGCCCCACTTCGGATCCAGCATGAGGACGGACACTGGGAGGCCCCGGTCGTCGACGGCGGGTTCCTGCACGTGACCACCGGCGAGGAAAGCACGCGCGTCGACGTCCTCGCCTCGGGCGCCGAGCTCGAGGCCGAGATCGACCGCGACGCAGCCCGAGCGCGAGTCTCCGAGCTCGAGGCGCGACTGCAGCAGGAAGACGACGACGCCGTGCGTGACGAGCTCGACCGGGCCCGCGCGCGGGCGGGCTCTTCCGACTAGCATCCCGGACCCGGCGTTCGTCCGGCCTACGATGGAGGTTCGATGGATCGGCTGTTGGTGACCGGGGGAACGAGCCTTCAAGGCTCGGTTCCCATCGCGGGCGCGAAGAACTCCGCGCTGAAGCTGATGGCCGCCACGCTCCTGGCAGAGGGCCGCTCGACGATCCACAACGTGCCTCGGATCCAGGACTGCATCACGATGGTCGAGGTCCTGGAGCACCTCGGGGCCGGCGCCGCGTGGAAGGACGGCACGCTCGTGGTCGAGACGTCCGAGGTGCAGCCGCGCGAGACGCCGTACGAGCTCGTGAGCCGGATGCGCGCGTCGATCCTGGTGCTGGGACCCTTGCTCGCGCGCTTCGGCCGGGCGCGGGTCGCGATGCCGGGTGGCTGCAACATCGGGTCGCGGAAGATCGACCTCCACGTTCGCGGTCTCGAGAAGATGGGTGCGCGGTTCACGTCGGAGCACGGATACCTGGAGGCCAGGACCGATGGGCTGCGCGGTGCCGCCATCACCTTGGACTTCCCGAGCGTCGGCGCGACCGAGAACGCCTTGATGGCCGCGGTGGCCGCCCGCGGGACGACGGTGATCGAGAACGCGGCGCGAGAGCCGGAGCTCTCCGACCTCGCATCCTTCTTGACCGAGATGGGCGCGAGGATCGACGGCGTCGGGACACCCACGGTTGAGATCGAGGGCGTCGACTCGTTCGCGCCTGTCGAGCACACCGTCATCCCGGACCGGGTCGAGGCTGGGACGTTCGCGATCGCGGCATGCGCCACGGGCGGCAGCGTGGTGCTCCAGGGCGCCCGCGGCGACCACATGGACCTGGTCCTCGCCAAGCTCGCGGACGCGGGCGCGGAGGTGCTCGCGATCGAAGCGGGTGTGGCGATCTCGATGCAGACGCGTCCGAAAGCCGTCGATCTCGTGACGCTTCCGTATCCGGGGTTCCCCACCGACCTGCAGCCGCAGATGATGGCGTTGCTCGCGGCCGCCGAGGGGACCAGCATCGTGACTGAGAACGTCTTCGAGAGCCGGTTCATGTTCGTCGACGAGCTGAACCGGATGGGCGCCGACATCCGGACCGAGGGGCACCACGCCGTGATCCGGGGCGTCGAGCATCTCTCCGCCGCGCCAGTGCGAGCGCTCGACATCCGCGCCGGCGCCGCGCTCGTGATCGCGGCGCTCGCCACGAACGGCGTGACGGAGATCGAGGGCATGTACCACGTCGACCGCGGGTATCAGGACTTCGAGTCGAAGCTCACCCGGCTGGGCGCGGTCGTGCGGCGCGAGCGCGAACTCTCCGTCAGCCTGTCGTGACCCGCGCGCGTCTCGGCGCGCTCCTCGCGCTGATCGTGATTGCCGGTGTGGCGCTCGGATCCGTCCCCGCCAACGCGCAGGTCGACCGGCGGGCGCTCGTCGTCCTCGTCCCGGGTGCTTCTTTCGAGGAGCTTCTTGCGATCCCCGATGTCGCTTCTTTGGCTCGAGGAGGCGGAGCGGCCCTGCTCGTGAACGTCGACGAGATCGTCGAATTCGAGGGTACGGCCATCCCCGATGAGGTCAGGTTCGTGTTGGATCCCAACGATCCCGGCGGCCTGCCGGTCTTGGTTGAACGGATCGGGTCACCGCTCGGGTCTACGGAGGCAGCCGACGAGCTTCTCGTGATCGTCGTTGGTGCCGACCTCCGCAACCCTGGGGATACCGTGGGCGGTATCGTCATGGCGCGTGGCGCTCCGGACCGGCTCTTCCCGGAGGAGGGCGATGCGGGATCGCTCACGTCCGACTCGACACGGCGGCCCGGTGTTGTGACGGGCCGCGACATTCGCGCCACGCTCACCGACTACCTTGGCCGCGCGCCGCTCGTATCCGGCGAGCTCACGCCCGGTGAGCCGATCCAGATCGTCGGCGGGCCGCCGCCGTTCGATCTGTACGAGCGCTACCTGGCGCAACGGCGGATGTACATCCCGATCGGAGTGGCGGCGGTGCTGTACCTGGCCGGTGCGGGGCTCGTAGCCACCGCGTTCTTGGTCCGGCGCCGCTCCGTGCCCGCGCAATGGCAACGCGTCGCCGGGTGGATGGCCCTCTCGGTGCCGATGCTCGCCGTTGGGCTCCTCGCTGCGGGGCACCTGCCGCAGCTCTCGTACGCGTCCGCGGTCCCGATGGTCGCGATCGTGACGGTGTTCGGGACGATGGCGTTCTCGCCGCTCGAACGCCGCGAGTTGACCGTCGTGCCGGCCGGGATCGGTGCGGCGGTGATCGTGTTCTTCGTCGCCGAGGCGCTCCTCGGCTGGTCGGGGATGCTCACGCCGCTCGTCGGAGGAGCCCAGCTCGACGGCGGGCGGTTCTTCGGGCTGCCGAACGTCGCGATCGGGCTCCTGGTCGGCGCGACGATGTGGGTCGCCCAGCGCACATCCACCGCGGCAGGCTTCGCGCTCACGTGCGCCGTCGCCCTGTTCGCCGGTCTCCCCCTCGTGGGGGTGAACCTCGGCGCCGCCGTGACGCTGTTCGCGGCGGCGGGGTTCTGGCTTGCCGTCCGGGAACGCGAGCGGCTCGGCCTATGGATGGGCACGGCCGCGTTCGTCGCGGTGACCGTCGTCGGAGCGGGAGTGATCCTCGTGAGCCACGCGATCTCACCGTTCCCCACGCACGTCTCGCGGTTCGAAGAGGACATCGAGGGGATCGGGGAGATCTGGGACACGTTCCTGGACCGGTTGCACGTGGGGTTCGACCTGATCGCCGGGAGCCCCCTCGCGCTCGTTCCGGTCGTGGGCATCGTCGCGGTGCTGTTCCTCGTCCTGCGGCCGCCGCCCGCGATCCGCGACACGTTCGCGCGTTGGCCCGCGTGGCGGGACGCGAACATCGTCATCGCGCTGGCCGGTCTGGTCGCGTACCTCGCGAACGACTCGGGGCCTGCTGCGGTGGGCTTCGCGTTCGGGCTCGCGCTCGGCGGGATGCTCGGGGTGCCGCTGCTGGTGGGAACCCGCAAGATGGAGGAGCGATGAGCTCCGAGTACGTCCCGCCGCGACCCGACTGGCCGCATCCCGCCTCGCCACCTCCCGCCGCACCTCCCACCACCGGCCGCATCGCAGGCCGGCCGAAGGCGACATGGGGGGCCTGGGAGGCCATCGGGGTCTACGTGCTGGCGTTCTTGCTCGGCGGGTTCGCGTCGCTGCCGATCATCGGGCTGATCGAGGACGAGGACCTGGCCAACCTCGTGGCATCTGCGGCGGCCTCCGTGGTCATCGTTCTCGTGCTCCTCATCTGGCTTTCGAGGTCGCATCCGACGTGGCCACAGGTGATGGGTTTCCCCGCGCGGGGCCGCTGGTGGCGCGAGATCGGAACCGCGGTCGGGTTCGGGCTGCTCCTGTACCCGGCGATGGTGCTCGTGGTCGGCATCGTGGTCTCGATCGTCCTGTCCGCCGTCTCCGGTGAACCGGTCCGCGCTCCCGAGCAGGTTCCGGGAGACCTGCCAGCCGCAGGAGTGATCGTGACCTGGCTCTATGCCGTCGTCATCGCGCCGCTGCACGAAGAGCTCTTCTTCCGGGGAGTGCTGTTCCGAGCGGTGCGGGATCGCCGCGGCCTGGTCGCCGGACTGATCGCGACCGGGGTTGGCTTCGCCTTGATCCACTACATCCCGGGGCCGTGGCAGGACTCGGTCCTGTTGATCGCCGTCATGTTCTTCAACGGGATGGCGCTGGCGTGGTTCTACGAGCGCCGAGGGACGTTGGTCGCGCCCGTCGTGGCGCACATGGTCTTCAACGTCATCGGCTTGAGCCTGATCTTCACGATCGGCGCGATGGGCGGAGGCTAGCCGGATGGCGCTGTTCCCGAGCGAGGAATGGATGGCGGCCTACGAGGACCTGATCAACGCCTCCTCCGAGTACCGAGAGGCCGCGGCGACGTGGGAGGGAGCGATCGCGTTCGTCTTCGAGGCGGAGCCCGACCGAGGCGTCCCGTCGGACCTGTGGGCGATCCTCGACCTCTGGCACGGTGAGTGCCGCGGCGCACGGTTGATCGGTCCCGAAGAAGGTTCCGCGGCGCCGTACGTGATCCGCGCCCCGTACTCGCGGTGGAAGGAGGTCCTGCGCGGGGACCTCGATCCCGTGAAGGGGATGATGCAGGGCAAGCTCGGCCTGCAGGGAGATCTCGCGGCGATCGTGCGGTACATCCGGGCGGCGGACGAGCTCGTCAACCTCACGACGCAGGTCCCGACCGAGTTCCTCGACGAGCAGGCCACGGCCGGCGGGTAGCCCATGCGCGCCGTCGTGTACCGCGAGCCGGGACGGGTCGAGGTCGCCGACGTGCCGGAGCCCGAGCTAGAAGATCCGCGCGACGCGATCGTCCGGGTCACGCGCTCGGCGATCTGCGGATCCGATCTGCACTTCTTCCACGGCAAGGCGCCGCTCGAGCCCGGGGACGTGATCGGGCATGAGGCCGTCGGTGTCGTCGAACGCGTGGGCTCGGACGTCTCGAGCGTCACGGTGGGGCAACGGGTCGTCGTCGCGTTCAACATCGCCTGCGGCGAGTGCTGGTTCTGCCGCAACGAGCAGACGGCGCTGTGCGAGGACTTCCGCAACCTCGGCGGCGGGATCTTCGGTGGGGGACTCGCGGGAACCCAGGCCGAGCTGGTCCGCGTTCCGAACGCCGACGTGAACCTGCTGGCCGTTCCCGAGCTCGTGGACGACGAGGCCGCGCTGTTCGTCGGAGACGTGCTCACCACCGGCCTCTACGCGGCCGGGATCGCCGGGATCCGCGCCGGCGACACGGTGGCGGTCGTCGGGGCCGGGCCTGTCGGTTACTTCGCGATCCAGAGCGCGCGGTTGCACGATCCCGGTGTGGTGGTGGCGATCGATCTGGAACCGGCCCGGCTCGCGCTCGCCGAGAGGGCAGGCGCGGTCGCGCTGAACCCGACCGAGCAGAACCCGCAGACCGCGTTGGCCGAGCGCACGGGCGGACGAGGGGCGGACGTGGTGATCGAGGCCGTCGGCCGCCCCGAAGCGTTCGAGACCGCGCTGCGGGTCGTCCGACGCGGCGGAACCGTCGTGGTGGTCGGCATGTACACCTCCGAAACCTATCCTGCGCAGCTCGGCGTGTGGTGGGCGCGGACGCTCGACCTGCGCTTCGCGGGGGTCTGTCCCGTCCACGTATGGTGGCGGCGCGCGATGGCGGAGGTGCAGGCGGGACGGATCGACCCGGTGCCGTTGATCTCGCACCGCCTGCCGCTCCAGGACGCCGCGACGGGGTACGAGCTGTTCGAATCCCGGCGCGCCACGAAGGTCCTGCTCGTTCCGTGACGCCCGAAGTCGTCCTGGCCGACGCGGAACCGAACGGGCTCGCCCGGATGCTGGCGGGCCTGCTCGAGGCGAACCTCGCCCGGCGGCCGGAGCGCGCCGCGCTGCTTCGCCCGGCGGTCGTCGAGGTCGACGCGGCCGACGCCGGCGTCGCCGTGACGGTGCGGCTCGACGGCGAGCGTGTGCGGGTCTCGAACGGAATCGGCGGGCCGCGTCCGGACGTTCGGGTTCGCGCGAGAGGCCACGACCTGCTCGCCCTGTCCGCCGCGCCGCTGCGTTTCGGCTTCCCCGACCCCTTCCGGCGTGAGGGACGTGCCGTCCTCGGCCGTATCGCTTCGGGAAAAGTGCGCGTCTCGGGGATGGTCCGCCACCCGATGGTGCTGTCGAGGTTCTCGCGGTTGCTCTCGGCCAGGTGACCGCGTAGCGTGCCCGGCGTGGCCGTCACCCGGTACTGTCCGAAGTGCGGACACGCGCGCACCGAAGGTGAGCGTTTCTGCCGCAAGTGCGGCGCCGCGCTCGGCAGCGGCGAGACGAAGCTGACGCCGACACCGGTGATCGCGAGCGAACCCCCCGGCGAGGCCACGGCGTCGCTGCCTCCCGTCGATCCGGGCTCCGCGGCGCTGCCACCTCCTCCCGGCGCAACCCCCGCCGCTGTCGCTCCCGTCGCCACGGTGCCGCAGACGCCGGCGCCCCAAGCGGCGAAGGCGCCCGGACCGCAGGCGGCGCCCGGACCGAGACGCTCCGTGACCGTGAAGCCACTGGCCCTCGTGGGTGGTCTGCTCCTCATCGTCTCGGCGTTCCTGCAGTGGATCCTCGGGGCCGGTTCCGAGACCGGGCTCGACGTCCCGGTTCAAGCCTTGTGGGACATCAACACGGCCGACGGCCCCGTCAAGCTGGGTTTCGTCCTCGTCGCCCTGGGGGCCATCGGGGGTGCGCTGACGCTCGGACGGCGCACCTCGTGGATCCGTCGTCTCTGCGGGAGCATCGGCGTGGCGATCGCCCTGGGGTTCGCGGTGCAGATCTATCGAGTGATCGACGGATCAGGTGGTTCGATCGGCGACGTCCTCACCATGATCGGCCCCGGCGTGTACGTGGCGCTGGCCGGCGCCGTCGGCCTTCAAGTCTCGCGCTGAGACCCACGGGTACCCTTCCCGCGTGGATCTCGTCGACGGTGTCCTGAACGGCGATGCTCGTGCGGTCGCGCGTGCGATCTCGATGGTCGAGGACGGCGACGCGGGCCTCGAGGAGCTCTCCGCGGGCGTGTTCCCGCACACGGGTCGCGCCTCGACGATCGGCCTGACCGGTTCTCCGGGGGTGGGGAAGTCCACGCTCGCGGGAGAGCTCGTGCGCGTTGCGCGGGAACACGGGATGTCGGTCGCCGTCCTCGCGATCGATCCGACGTCGCCGTTCACCGGCGGCGCCCTGCTCGGCGACCGCCTCCGGATGCAAGCGCACGCGACGGACGCGGCAGTGTTCATCCGCTCGATGGCCACGCGCGGGCACCTCGGTGGCATGGCGCTGGCCGCCCCCGAGGCGGTACGGATCCTCGACGCGTCGGGCCGCGACCTCGTCATCGTCGAGACGGTGGGTGTCGGGCAGGCCGAGGTGGAGGTCGCCGCGGCGACCGACACGACACTGGTCGTCGTGGCGCCGGGTTGGGGTGACCACGTGCAGGTCGCGAAGGCCGGGATCCTCGAGATCGCCGACGTGTTCGTCGTGAACAAGGCCGATCGCGAGGGCGCTGAGGCCTCCATCCGGGATCTCCAACAGATGATCCGGATGGGTTCGGAGCAGGCGTGGACGCCGCCGGTCCTGACGACCTCGGCCATCGATGGAGAGGGGATCGGGGAGCTGTGGGAGGCGGTCGACGAACACCGCAAGCATCTGGAGGCGTCCGGCGCGCTCGAGCGCGGACGGCGGGCCAGGCTCCTCCACGAGGTGGAGAGCCTGACGGCGGAGCGGCTTCGAGGGACGATCCGGGAGCTCCTCGACGCCGATGTCTCGCTCGTCGACGACCTCGCCGAGCGACGCATCGATCCCTACCGGGCCGCCGCTATCCTGATGGAACGGGCCCCGCAGAGGCCCTGAGGCGCACAGGGCCCAGGCCCGAAGCGCCGAGCAGCCCGCGACGAGAGAGACGAACGCCGATGGTCGAGCAACGTGACCGGCGAGCCGCCGGAGAAGCCCAAGACCCGACGGACGGTGCGCGCGACGCGCGAACGCTCTCCGGGGAGGCGCTGGAGCCCGTCTACACGGACGAGGACCTGCGCGACTTCGACCCCGCGGCCAAGCTGGGGAACCCCGGCGAGTACCCGTTCACCCGCGGCGTCTACCCGACGATGTACCGCGGGCGGCTGTGGACGATGCGGCAGTTCGCCGGGTTCGGCAGCGCGGCCGAGACGAACGAACGCAACCGCTTCCTCCTCGGCCGCGGGCAGGGCGGCCTGTCGGTGGCGTTCGATATGCCGACGCTCATGGGACGCGACTCGGACGACCCGCTCGCCGAGGGAGAGGTCGGCCGGTGCGGCGTCGCCACCGACTCGCTGGAGGACTTCGACGAGCTGTTCGACGGGATCCCGCTCGGCGAGATCAGCACGTCCATGACGATCAGCGGCCCCGCCGTGATCGCCTTCGCGTTCTTCCTCGCGGCCGCGGAGCGTCAGGGCGTCCCCTGGGACCACCTGGACGGAACGCTCCAGACGGACATCCTGAAGGAGTACATCGCGCAGAAGGAGTGGATCTTCCCGCCGCGGCCGCACCTGCGTCTCATCGGCGACCTGATGACCTTCTGCTTGGAGCGAGCGCCGAGGTTCCACCCGGTCAGCGTGAGCGGATACCACATCCGCGAGGCCGGCGCGAACGCGTGGCAGGAGCTCGCATACACGCTCGCCGACGGGTTCGCCTATGTGGAGCTCGGCCGGCAGCGTGGCCTCGACGTCGACCGCTTCGCGCCCGGTCTGTCCTTCTTCTTCAACGCCCACCTCGATTTCTTCGAGGAGATCGCGAAGTACCGTGCCGCGCGGCGGATCTGGGCGCGCTGGTTGCGGGAGCGCTACGGCGTGACCGACGAGGGAGCCGTGCGTTTGCGGTTCCACACGCAGACGGCCGGCGTCTCGCTCACCGCGCAGCAACCGATGAACAATGTCGTGCGGACCGCGGTCGAGGCGCTCGCGGCGGTGCTCGGCGGCACGCAATCCCTGCACACGAACGCGCTCGATGAGGTGCTCGCACTCCCCACGGAGGACGCGGCCAAGCTCGCGCTCCGCACGCAGCAGATCATCGCGCACGAGACCGGCGTGCCGAACGTGATCGACCCCCTCGGCGGCTCGTATTTCATCGAGTCGCTCACCGATCGGATGGAGGAGCATGCCGAGGACGAGTTCGCCAGGATCCTCGCGATGGGGCACGGCTCGATGCTCGAGGGCGTGCTTGCGGGGATCGAGCGCGGCTACTTCCAGCAGGAGATCGCCGAGTCCGCGTTCCTCGAGCAGGAGCGGTACGAGCGGGGAGACCTCGTGAAGGTCGGCGTGACCGATCTCGTGGACGAAGGCGAGCGGCCCCTCGAGCTGCTGCAGATCCCGCCCGACGTCGAGCGAGAGCAGATCGGGCGCGTCCGCTCGGTTCGCGAGCGCCGGGACGCAACGGCCGCGGCGGCGGCGCTCGAGCGCCTGGTCGAGCTCGCCTCGACCGATGCCAACCTCGTCGAGCCGCTCGTCGACTGCGCCAGGGCCCTCTGCACCGAAGGTGAGATCGTCGATGCGCTTCGCCGCGTGTTCGGCGAGTACGTCGAGACACCCCGCTTCTGACTGCACCACCTCTCTGTTGCAACTCGGTGCAACAAGCCGATAGGATGTCGTCTCCCACCCGGATCGGAGGATCCCCGACGTGAAGCGATGGCTCGCCGTCCTGCTGCTCGCCGCCGTGGCCGGGGCGTGCTCGAATGCCGGGACGTCGGACGGAGATGGGCGGCTCCAGGTCGTCACCACCGTCTCGCCGATCACGAACATCGTGCAGAACGTCGCCGGGAACCTGGTGGACGTCACCGGGATCGTCCCGGAGGGCACGAACAGCCACACGTTCGAGCCGGCGCCCTCGGATGCTGCGGCGATGGCCGAGGCCGACGTCGTCTTCGTGAACGGGCTGCACCTGGAGGAGCCGACCCGCGAACTCGCGGACGCCAACGTTCGCGAGGGCGTCGAGGTGATCGAGCTCGGCGACCGCACCATCACGCCCGAGGAGTACATCTTCGACTTCTCGTTCCCACGGGATCAGGGCGATCCGAACCCGCACCTGTGGACGAACCCGCCGTACGCCAAGCGGTACGCGGAGATCGTCCGGGACACGCTCTCCGAGCTCGACCCGGACAACGCGACCGCCTACGAGAGCAACTTCGAAGCCTTCGCGTCGCGCCTGGACGCACTCGACGAGGCTGCTCGGGCGGCGACCGAGACCGTCCCGCCCGAGAACCGCAAGCTCCTGACGTACCACGACTCGTTCCCGTACTTCGCACGCGAGTACGGTTGGACGGTGATCGGCGCGATCCAGCCTGCGGATTTCGCCGAGCCGACGGCACAGGACGTCGCGAACCTCATCGACCAGGTGCGCGAAGAGCAGGTCCCCGCGGTGTTCGGCTCGGAGGTGTTCCCGAGCCCGGTGCTCGAGCAGATCGCGGCCGAGACCGGCGCGGAGTACATCGACGACCTGCGCGACGACGACCTGCCGGGGGACAACGGCGACCCCGAGCACAGCTACGTCGGCCTCATGGTGTTCGACTTCCGCACGTTCATGGGCGCTCTCGGCGGCGACCCCTCCGCGTTCGATGCCGTCGACGTGGCCAACCTCCAACCCGGCGACACTGTCGAGTACCGGACGTGAACGAGCTCGTCCGCTTCGAAAAGGTCACCGCGCGATACGGGCGGGAGCCCGTCCTCGTCAACATCGACCTGTCCGTCTCCGAAGGGGACTTCGTCGGGATCGTCGGCCCGAGCGGGAGCGGGAAGACGACGCTGCTCCGCGCGATCGCCGGGACGGTGCGGCCGATCGCCGGACGCGTCGTCCGCGCCCGGTCGACGACGATCGGCTACGTGCCGCAGGTCGAGACCGTGAATTGGTACTTCCCGGTCACGGTCCGCGAGGCGGTCCTGATGTCACGGGTCGACGGCCGGGTCCTGCCGTGGGCATCCCGTCGGGACGTCCACGAAGCCGACGAGGTCCTCGAGCGCCTCGGGATCGGCGACCTGGGCGGCCGGCACATCCGGGAGCTCTCGGGTGGCCAGCAGCAGCGAGTGTTCGTGGCCCGGGCCATGCTGCAGCGGCCGAAGCTGCTGCTGCTGGACGAGCCCACGAGCGGCGTCGACGTACGGACGCGCCACGACGTCATGCACCTGATCCACGAGCTGCACCATGACGGGCTCGCCGTGGTGCTGACCACCCACGACTTGAACGGGATCGCGGCGCACCTGCCGCGCCTGGTCTGCCTGAACCGCGAGGTGATCGCGACGGGCCGCCCGCAGGAAGTCATCACGCCGGACGTGCTGGAGCGGACGTACGGAGCGCCCCTCGAGGTCCTGTCGCACGGAGGGATGCCCGTCGTGGTGGAGCACTATCCAGAGGACGAGCGTGAGGACGCGGGCGCGGCCGTCGTGCCGCTCCGGGAAGGGCACCATGGACACCCTGCTTGAGCCGTTCCGATACGACTTCTTCGTCAACGCGATCGTCGTCGCGACGCTCGCCGGCGCGCTGTGCGGGCTGATCGGCGTCTACGTCGTCCTGCGCGGGATGAGCTACATCGGCCACGGCCTGTCGCACGCGATCTTCGGCTGGGCGGTCGCCAGCACGGCGCTTCAGGTCCCCGTCTACGCGGGAGCCGGCGTCGGAGGGCTGGTCTCCGCCGTGCTGATCCTGCTGATCGCGCGGCGGCGCTCGGTGGGCGCGGACGCCGCGATCGGGGTCATCACGTCGTCGAGCTTCGCGGTCGGTATCGTGATCATCTCGGTGGTCGGCTCGGTCGGCGGGGACCTCGAGGCCTTGCTGTTCGGCCAGGTCCTCGGCGTCGCGCTCTCCGACGTCGTCGTCGTGGCCGTCGTCGGGGCGCTTGTCGCGGCCGTCGTCTTCTTCCTGTACAGGAGGCTGCTGTTCACGACGTTCGACCCCGACGTCGCGGAGGTGTCCGGGGTCTCGACGACGGGGATGGACATCGTCTTGGCCGTGTTGCTGACCGCGATCATCACCGTCTGCATGAATATCCTCGGCGTCACGCTGATCGCGGCGACTCTCGTGATCCCGCCGGTGATCGGCCGGCTGCTCACGGATAGCTTCCACCGCATGCTGTGGATCTCGGTGGCGACGGGAACGTTCTGCGGGTTCGCCGGCGTGTACCTGTCGTACTACCTGGACTGGGCGTCGGGTCCCGCGGTGGTCCTCACCGCATCCGTCATCTTCGTGGCCGCCTACGTGGTCTCGACGATCCGGCGGCGGCGCCTGCCCGAGGCCGCGCTCGACGCCCACGTCTGATGAGGCTCACGCCGCCCGCCCGGCGCGCGCCGTCGTCCCGCTAGCTCGCGGTCGAGGCCTTTCGTTGTGGCCGGCAGTCCGAACACAGACCGCTGATCGCGAAGTGCGTGAGGTCGGGCTGGAACCTGTGGTGCTGCTCGATGACGCGCACGAGCGCCTTCGCCTCCTTCATCGAGAGGTCGTCCTCGGCCCCGCAGTTCGAGCAGGTGAGGTGGACGTGGCCGGCCTCCTCGGCCTTGTGGTACTCAGCGCCGCTCTCGAGGTGCGCGTGCGCGAGGACGCCGACCTCCTCGAGCAGCGCGAGCGTCCGATAGATCGTCGAGGCGTTCACCCCCGGCATGTCGCCCTGGACGCGGCGAGCGAGCGCCGTGGGCGAGATGTGGCCCTGGGTCCGCATGATCTCGGCGACGATGGCGCGGCGCTGCGGCGTCATCCGCAGACCCCGCTGGCGCAGGACGTCGATGACGTCGGTCCTGGGTTCTCGGCTCACGGCGCGCGAGTGTAGCAGCCCGTTGCAGATGCAAGAGGCGGTGGGTACGCGGCCCCGGCGGTTCCGAGGTCCGGCGCGCGTCAGGATGCGAGCGTGTTCGAGCGCTTCGCGATGCGGCGGTCTGCGAGGATAGGGCCGCGATGGGGGAGTTCGTCCGGATCGAGCGCGATGGGGCCGTCGCCACGATCCGCATCGACCGCCCGCCCGCCAACGCGATCTCCCGGCCGGTCTCGCTCGAGCTGTCGGCGGCGGCCAAAGCGGTCGGGAGCGACGACGGCGTGAGGGCGATCGTCGTTTGGGGAGGCGAGCGGATCTTCGCCGCCGGCGCCGATATCAAGGCCATGGCGGCCTCCGGACCCGAAGGGGTCGGTCGCGACGTCGCCGCGCTCGAAGCGGCCTGCCGCGACCTCGAGGCCGTCCCGAAGCCGGCGATCGCGGCGATCAACGGTTTCGGGCTCGGTGGCGGGTGCGAGATCGCGCTCGCCTGTGACTTCCGGTACGCCGCCCAGGACGCGCAGCTCGGGTTGCCCGAGATCCGCCTCGGGATCATCCCCGGCGCCGGCGGGACCCAGCGGCTTCCGCGGCTGATCGGGCTCGCGAAGGCGCGAGACATGATCTTCACCGGGCGTCACGTCGGAGCGGACGAGGCGCTCGAGATCGGACTCGTCGATCGGACGATGGCCCCCGCCGAGGCGTATCCGGCCGCGCTCGAGGAGGCTCGGAGGTTCGCCGAGGGACCCACCGTTGCCTACGCGGCGGCCAAACGCGCCTTGCAGGCGTCGATGGGCGGCGATCTCGCTCCCGGTCTCGAGGTGGAGCGCGTGGTCTTCGTCCCGTTGTTCTCGACGAACGACCAGGAAGAGGGGATGCGAGCGTTCCTCGAGAAGCGCGAGCCCCGGTTCGAGGGGAGGTAGCCGTGAAGGTCAGGCAGGCGACGCCGGAGGACGTTCCGTCGCTCGTCGCCCTGTTCCAGGAGCTCGACCGGATGCAGGCCGACTGGCGAGTGTTCACCCCGCGCCCGGGCTTCTACGACGAGGTCGGGGCGAAGTATCACGAGGCCATGAACAACGCCGAGGCGGTGGTGCTGGTCGTCGTTGATGACGAGGGCGAGGTGGTCGGCATGGCCTACGGCGAGGCGAGGACCCCCTCTCGTTTCTCCGACGAGCGCGCCCTCGAGCTCTCGGGCGTCGTTGTCCGGTCCGGCTATCGGGGCCGGGGCGTCGGGCGAGAGCTCGTCGCGGAGGCTGCCCGGTTCGCCGAGGAGCGCGGGATCGCCTGGGTGGAGCTCAAGACCTTCGCGCCCAACCGGGGGGCGATGGAGTTCTGGGAGGACCTGGGCTTCGCGCCCCGGGTCGTCCAGCTCACCAGCCCGACGCGCGACCTGCTCGAACGCATGGACCAGGGCTGAGCCCGGCTCGAGCTCGGGCTCGATCGGCCTGAGCTCGGGCTCGATCGGGCCAAGTTCCGGCCTGAACGGGCTGGATCGGGATGCCAGGGGAACGAACCGGCGCCTCCGATGGTTCGAATACCTGACGGTTCCTTTCGAGGGACTTCAGGCACGAGTCAGGCCTCGAACCGAGGAGAGTGCGATGGCAGAATCGGGATACCGCGGAGGCCGCGTCCGCGAGCTTCCTCGGGCGAATCAGACCTATCCGGGTGGCCGCGTATGCGGCGCCGAGGGTTGCAACACCAAGCTCTCGATCTACAACAAGTGGCAATTCTGTTGGCAGCACGAGCCCGTCCACACGTTCATCTCGCGAGGGAAGCGCCGCAGCCGCAAGGAGATGGAGGCCGCGTAGCGCTCGCCGGATGCCGTTCTTTCCGCCGGAAGCCCTCCCGACAGGAGGGCTTCCGGCCTAAGGAGAAGGTCCCGTCAAGGATGGAGAGCGGTTTCCCGACAATTCGGGTGAGAGACCGCTCCCCCCAACTGGGCGGTAACCACATGCCGAACGACCTCGACGGTACTCCGGAGATGCGGGAGGCCGAGTGCCCGTTCTGCGAGAACCTCGTCCTCGTGTACGAGGTACCGCCCAGTTGCCCCCTGTGCGCCTGTCCGCTCGAATCGGACCGGATGCACCCCTACGCCTGGCCGAACGAGGAGCCCTCGCCCTCGGAGTGATCGCCGCCGGCGAGGACGCGCTCCGCGATCTCCTTGGATTCCTCCAGTCGCTCCCGGTCGACGAACAACCGGATGCCGTGCTCCCAGATCTGGCTGAGGAACCCGGGCGCCTTGTACCACCAGACGATGCCGGCCTCCTCGAGCTTGCCGGCGATCGCCTCCGCGTGCTCGTGCGTGAACTGGCCGAGGTGCACGGTTCGGACGTTCCGCTCGCTCACGGGACGATCTCTGCCGGCCGCCATCCGCGGACGGAGCTGACGAGCGCGACCTCCTCGGCTTCGCGGAACTCCGAGATCCGGATCGGCCGCTCGGTCAGCGTGCCCTCACGCAGGAGCGCGCTCCGGTAGGTGCCGGCGAGGAGTCCCGCGTCGAGCGGCGGCGTCACCCACCTCCCCTCGATCCGGACCGCGAGGTTCGCGATCGTGGACTCGGTGACCTCACCGCGCGTGTTCACCAAGATGACGTCGTCGACGTCCGGACGCTTCTCCCTCCGTCGCTCGTACGGCTCTCGGCGCGTCGTCTTGTGGAAGAGCCAGATGCCGTCCGGGTCGACGGGCTCGTCGTCGACGGCAAGCCGGACCGGCCCGTCGGGGGTCACGGGGAGCTCGCGGACGTCCGTCGCGACGGAGCCGTCGCGCGAGAGCGTGAGCCGGATGGCGAAGGTGCCGCCGCGGTCGGCGGCGGCGCGTTTCATCGCCGCGACCGCGGTCTCGGGCTCGAAGCGGAAACCGAAGTACCGCGCCGAGCTCCCGAGACGCTCCAGGTGCTCGTCGAGGTGCCGAGGTCCCTCGCCCGGCTCGTGGCGGACCGTCTCGAACAGATCGAAGTCGGGACGCGCCGCAGTCAGGACCCGTGCCTTGGCGAGGACCTCTTCGTACTCGCCGGCCGCCGAGGAGTCGAACGTGATGCCGCCCCCCACGCCGTACTCGGCGGCGCCGGTCGAGGAGTCCAGGACGACGGTTCGGATCGCGACGCTGAAGTTCGCGTTCGGCTCGCCCGACCCGGCCGGTGCGAGGTAACCGATCGCCCCGCAGTACACGCCGCGAGGCGAATCCTCGAGGTCTCGGATGATCCGCATCGTCCGGACCTTCGGCGCGCCCGTCACCGAGCCGCTCGGGAACAGCGCGCGGAAGACCTCGACGAGCGAGGTGCCGGGGCGCAGGTCCGCCTCGACGGTGGACGTGAGCTGCCACACGGTCTCGTAGCGCTCGGCATCGAACATGCGGGACACCCGGACCGAGCCCGAGACCGCCACCCGGCCGAAGTCGTTCCGCACGAGGTCCACGATCATGGCGTTCTCGGCTCGATCCTTGTCGGAGGAGACGAGCCGATCGGCCGCCGCTTCGTCCTCGGAGAGCCACCGGCCTCGGGCGACCGTCCCCTTCATCGGCCGCGTCGTAACGCGATCGCCGCCGCGACGGAAGAACAGCTCGGGAGAGGCGGACAGGACCCGGTAGCGGCCGAGGTTCAGGTAGGCGCCGAATCCGCCCCGCTGCGCGAGGGCGAGGTCGCGGTAGAAGCCGCGTTCGTCACCGGCCAGGCGCGCCCGCATCCGCACGGTGTGGTTCACCTGGTAGGTCTGGCCCGCCGCGATGAGCTCGCGGATCCGCGCGATCGC
>JBBDWS010000110.1:299-18618 GCA_040902755.1 Actinomycetota bacterium | reverse complement strand
GCGAGTCTAGGTCAGGAAACGCCCCGGGTCAGCGATCCGATCGCCGGGTTGCATCGTCCACGCGGACGACAACCTCGGACTCGGAGAGCGTCACGACTCGCGAGACGTCGCGCAACCGACCGGCCAGCGAGGACAACGGTGCGCCGCAGCTGGGGCAGAAGGCGGCCACCTGTTGGTACTCCTCACGGCACACGTCGCAGATCTGCACCGAGGCAGCGTAGCCCGTTCCGGGGTTCGGCCCATGAGGCGTCGGTCCTACGGCGTCCCTCGGACCGGCCTAGGTCGGATGCCAAACGGCGTTCCGCGCGGGTAGATTCCCAGCGAAGAGCGGGTCTTCTCCGTCCTGGTCCGCGCATCACATCTTCCGGAAAGGACCGTGCAATGCCGCGTCGTGTGCTGATCATGGGAGCCGCCGGGCGCGACTTCCACAACTTCAACGTCGTGTATCGGGGCGATCCGAGCACCGAGGTCGTGGCCTTCACGGCGACCCAGATCCCGTTCATCGACGACAGAACGTACCCGGCGTCCCTCGCCGGCGAGCGCTACCCGAACGGGATCCCGGTTCACGTCGAGGACGAGCTCACGTCGCTCATCGCCGACCTGCGGGTCGACGACGTCGTGTTCAGCTACTCGGACGTGACACACGAGCACGTGATGCACAAGGCGAGCGAGGCGCTCGCCGCCGGAGCCAATTTCGTGCTCCTCGGTCCTCGCGCGACGATGCTGAAGGCGAAGGTCCCGGTCGTCGCCGTTTGCGCCGTCCGCACCGGCTCGGGAAAGAGCCAGACGACCCGCGCGATCGCCGTCACGCTGAAGGCAGCCGGCAAGCGGGTCGTAGCGGTTCGTCACCCGATGCCCTACGGGGACCTCGTGGCCCAACGCGTGCAGCGGTTCGCGACGCTCGAAGACCTGGACAGCCACGACACGACGATCGAGGAGCGAGAGGAGTACGAGCCGCATATCGCGACCGGAACCATCATCTACGCCGGCGTGGACTACCAGGCCATCCTCGAGCAGGCGCAGGAGGAGTGCGACGTGCTCCTGTGGGACGGAGGCAACAACGACCTTCCCTTCTACGATCCGGACGTGCACGTCGTGGTGGCCGACCCGCTGCGCGCGGGGCACGAGACCCGGTACCACCCCGGGGAGGCGAACCTTCGCATGGCCGACGTGATCGTCGTCAACAAGATGGACTCGGCCTCGGCGGAGCAGGTCGACGCCCTCATGGGAACTATCCGCGAGGTCAATCCGGGTGCCACCGTGGTCAAGGCCAATAGCCGGGTCACCGTCGACGATCCAGCCGCGATCGCGGGCAAGCGGGTGCTGGTCGTCGAGGACGGCCCGACGCTGACGCACGGAGACATGAAATACGGCGCCGGCGTCGTAGCCGCGCACGCCCACGGCGCCGCAGAGATCGTCGACCCGCGGCCGTGGGCGACGGGGACGATCGACGAAACCTTCCGCAGATACGACGTTGGCCCGGTGCTGCCCGCGATGGGGTACTCGGACGAACAGCTCGAGGAGATGCAGAAGACGATCGATGCCGCCGACGCCGATCTCGTCGTCATCGGCACCCCGATCGACCTGCGACATGTGATCGAGATCCGAAAGCCCGCGGTCCGGGTGAGCTACGACCTCGAGGTCCTGCCGGACTCGCCCTCGCTCGAGGACGTCCTGCGGCCCGTGCTCCGCTGACGATGGACCGCGTCGTCGTCGCGCTCGGTGGGAACGCGCTCCTTCGCCGCGGCGAGGAGGACACCTTCGAGAACATGTACCGCTCGTCGCGGCTCGCCGCCGAGAGCATCGCCGACATCGCGACGGCCGGCTGGGAGGTCGTGGTCACGCACGGGAACGGGCCGCAGGTCGGCCGGATCCTCCTCCAACAGGAAGCCGCCCGGAAGTGGGTGCACCCGATGCCCCTCGACGTCTGCGGCGCGCTCAGCCAGGGACAGATCGGCTACCTGTTGCAGGTCACGATCGGTGACGTCTTCTTCGAACGCGGCATGGAGAAACCGGTCGCGACGGTCCTCACGTTGACCCGCGTGCGGCCCGACGATCCAGCCTTCCAGGACCCGACGAAGCCGATCGGCCCCTTCTACGAGGAGCCGGAGGCGGACGAGCTCGTCGCGACGAAGGGATGGGCGATGCGTCCCGACCCGCACGGAGGGTTCCGCCGCGTGGTGCCGTCGCCCTCGCCGTACTCGATCGTGGAGGCGCCGGTGATCCGTGGGCTCGTCGGCGACGGGGTGATCGTGATCGCCTCGGGCGGCGGAGGCGTGCCCGTGATCGAGGACGGACCTCGGCTCGTCGGCGTCGAGGCCGTCGTCGACAAGGACTTCGCGGCCGCCATCTTGGCCCGGGACGTGAGGGCATCGACGCTCCTCATCCTCACGGACGTGAAGCGCGTACAGCGCGGTTTCGGAACCGAGCACGCCGAGGAGCTCGAGCGGCTGACCGTGGCCGAGGCGCGCGCGCTCATCGAGGCCGGCGAGTTCGGCGCGGGTTCGATGGGGCCGAAGGTGGAGGCGGCCGTGGCCTTCGTCGAGGGTGGTGGCGGGCGGTCGGCGATCGGCGATCTCGACGAGGCCGTGGCGGTGCTCGAGGGTGCGGCGGGAACCACGCTCGTCGCTTCGTAGCGCGAGCACGGCGTCCGAGTTCTGGCGGCGCGAGCCGAGGCCCGGTAGCGTCGAGGCGTGCGGGTTCGCGTGCTCGTCTACAACGTCCGCGGCTTCCGCGATGGCGCCGATCGCGTCGCGTCGGTCGTGGACCGGTTCGAGCCCGACCTGGTTCTGCTGAACGAGAGCGGCGGGCGCTGTCGCCTGCGCCGTTTCGCCAAGCGCGTCCAGATGAAGGTGGTAGGCGACCCGTGGTCGCCGTTCCGTCGCCGGGTGAAAGACGCGGTTCTCGTCCGTGCCCCATGGAGGGTGCTCGATCGGCGGTTCCGGCGCTTCGAGGGCTCGGCCCGGTGGTATCCGCGCGGAGCGAACGTCGTGCGGGTCGCGCGTTCGGGATATCGCCTCTGGGTGGCGGCCGTGCATCTCGGCCTGCGCCCCGCCGAGCGGCGCCGGCACGCGGAAGAGCTCGCAGACCTCCTCCGCGGGTTCGACGGCCCCGTCATCATCGGCGGCGACCTGAACGAGACGCCCAGCGGGCGCGCCGTGTCGTTCCTGTCGGAGCGCTTCTGGGACGCGTGGCTGCTCGGCGGGGACGTGACGGGGGAGACCTTCCCCGCCGATCAGCCCACGGCGCGGATCGACTACCTGTTCGTCTCCGAGGGCATCCGGGTGGAGCGGGCCATCGTGCCGTCGATCCCGGAGGTGGGGGTGGCATCGGACCACCGGCCGATCGTCGCGGAGCTCACGTTGCCCGACCCCGACTAGCCAGACACCTCGGAACCGGCCCGGCCGGCGTCGAGCGCGCGCGCGAGCGCCAGCACGCGCTCGCCTACGAGCGGGGCGTCGTGGTCGAGCGTCACCACGTGGTACGAGCGTGGACAGGGGACGAGTTCCTTGGGCTCGGATCCGAGCCGCTCGTAGACCTTCCGCGCGCTCCCCTTCGGGAGCACGTGATCGGCGCCCGATACGAAGATCACCGCGGGTATACGGATCGAGCCAAGTTCGCGCCGAACGTGGCGCAGCATCGCGGCCATCTCGGCGACCGCAGGGACGGGCATCCGCTCGTCGGCGTTCTCGTCCTGTCCCGGCTTCGCGATGTCGTTCGCGACGCCGCCGACCTCGCGCAGGAAGAGGCGCCCGACCGGGATCACGAGATGGCGGGCATCGAAGACGTACGGGTTCGCGAGCGCGATGCCCTCGACGTCGCCGGGACGGGACGCCACGAGTCGCAGCACCACGGCTCCGCCCATCGACTGGCCGAACGCGACGACCGTCCGGCAACACGCACGCAGCGCGTCGAGACCTCGGCCGGCTTCGTCCACCCACTCGATCCAACGGCGGTTCCGCAGGTCGTCGATGCTCGTCCCGTGACCGGGCAGGCGGACGCCCTCGACGGCGATCCCTTGGGAGGCGAGCCAGGCACCGATCGGTCGCGTCGACGCCGGCGAGCCCGTGAAACCGTGCACCATGAGCACGCCGACCGGGCCTTCGCCGAGCGAGAACGCCTCAGCGCCGGGCCGGACCGGGGGCGAGGTCATGCGGAGATCAGGAACGGGTTGACCGTTTGCGCCGCCCCGGGTTCACGAACAACGTCCCGACCATGAACAGGAAGACCGCGCCGACCGCCCCGGTCAGTCCGAGCAGGACCAGGACGAAGAACCATTCCAGCAGACCCCACTCGGCGAGCACGTCGTCATGCTACTGAAGGTCGGCCGGGCAGGCTCTCGCGGGGTACGAGGATATCGGCGTTCACCCACGACACGCCGACCCCGAGGTACTCGGCCGCTGCCTCGGAGAGGTCGATCACGCGCTCGAGCCGTCCGTACGGACCGCGGTCGTTGATCAACACGATCGCGCACCGGTCGCCGTAGCGCACGCGGAGGAACGTCCCGAACGGCAGCCACCGGTTGGCCGCCGTGAACAGGCGAGGGTCGAAGATCGCGCCGGTCGCCGTGGGCTGGCCGCCGAACTCCCAGCCGTACCAGCTGGCGTACCCGCTGAAGGACTCGCCGGTTTCGACGAGGTCCGGCGGCGTCTCGCACGTCTGTCCGCCGGTCGGTCCGAGCATCGCCAGGAGATGACTCTGATCCTGCTGGTAGTCGATGACGCCGAGGCCCCAGCTCCCGAGTCGTGACATCGCGGCTGCGATCTGTCGCTCCTGCGCGGCCAGCGCCTGCGCGGCGAGGGCTTGCGCCTCGAGGTGCGCCCGCTCGGCCAGGAGGGTCGCCTCGTCCACCTTGCGCTGCATCTTGGCGAGCATCGCGCGGAGCCGCTCGAGGCGGGGCGCGAACGCGGCCCGTTCGGCTTCGGCCTGCGCGAGCTTCGCCGACAAGGCCGTCTCGGCCACGACGGTCTCGCGGACCGCGGTGTCGTCGATCGAGATCGTGCGGGCAGTGTACTCGGCGATGGCCGCCAGATCGGAGAAGGTTGTCGCGCCGAGCAGGGCTTCGATCGATCCTCCCGGACCGAACTGGTAGACGGCCCGGACGCGTTGGTCCAGGCGCAACCGTGCGCTGTCGGCGGCCATCTGCGCCGCCTCGGCCTGGCGGATCGTTCCGACCGTGCGGAGCCAGGCGCGACCCGCGTGGCGCTCTAGCGCATCGTACCGCGCGAGCAGTTGGTGCAGGTCGCGGTGGAGCTCGGCAAGCCGGCGAACCTCCGGAAGGTCGCCGCCCTTGCGGATCAGGTGGTGGACGTCGTGAGCGCTCGCGGGCGCTGCGGCGATCAACGCTGCGACAGCGAGCACGAGCGCGATCGCCTTCGATCTCATCCGAGGTCCTCCGGGCCGCCCGGCTCTCCGCTGCTCGCGTGAGCCGGCGGCCGGTTGTCCGGCCGTACAATCGAGGTCGACCTGCGGACCGGCTTCCTTGAGGCGGTCCGGACATCACGGTCCAAGGGGGCCTCGTGGAACGGATCGGCATCCTCACGGGCGGGGGCGACTGCCCCGGGCTGAACGCCGCCATCCGCGCCGTCGTTCGGAGAGCCGTGGGCGTGCTGGGCTCCGAGGTGATCGGCTTCCGCGACGGGTTCGCGGGCGTCGTGGAAGGCGATGTCCGCGAGCTCACGCTCGAGTCCGTTCAGGGGATCTTGCACCGTGGGGGGACCATCCTGGGGAGCAGCGGGACCGACCCGTTCCGTGGAGGCGGGACCGAGCGCATCCGCGCGACCCTTCGCGACCTCGGCATCGACGGGCTGATCGTGATCGGCGGGGAGGGAACCGTCGGAAGCGCCGCGCGACTGGCCGATGAGGGGATCCCGGTCGTGGGGATCCCGAAGACGATCGACAACGATCTCTCGGGAACCGACTCGTGCATCGGCTTCGCGACGGCCGTACAGGTGGCGACCGACGCGATCGATCGCCTCCACACGACCGCCGAGAGCCACAACCGGCTGATGGTCATCGAGGTGATGGGACGGAGCGCCGGCTGGATCGCGCTGCACTCCGGGCTCGCCGGAGGAGCCGACATGATCCTGATCCCCGAGCATCCCTTCGACCTCGACGAGGTGGCCTCCCACATCAGACGCCGGCACCTGAAGGGCCACTCCTTCTCGATCGTGGTGGTCGCCGAGGGTGCGGTTCCGGTCGAGGGGACGCTCGACGTCCCCGAGTACCCGCTCGACGAACGCGGGTTCCCGCGACTGGGAGGGATCTCGCAGATCATCGCGCCGCACCTGGAGCGCTTGACGGGATGGGTGACGCGGGTGACGGTCCTGGGTCACGTCCAGCGCGGGGGGAGCCCGGTCGCCACCGACCGGATCCTCGCGACCCGGTTCGGTCACGCGGCCGTCGACCTCGTCTCGGCGGGCGGGTGGGGCCGGATGGTCGCACTGCAGGGCTCGGACGTCGTCGACGTTCCGCTCGCAGACGCCACGAAGGTCCGTCCCGTGCCGGAGGAGCTGTACCGGGTGGCGGAGACGTTCTTCGTATGAGCCGGAGCTCGGGATGAAGGTCGGGGTCCTCACCGGCGGCGGCGACGTCCCCGGTCTCAACGCGTGCATCAAGGCGGCGACGCTGCGGGCCGTCGACGACGGCCATGAGGTGGTCGGGATCCGGCGGGGCTGGGCGGGTCTCCTCGAAACCGACCCCGACGATCCGGCAACGATCGGATCGAACACGACCCCCCTCGATCCGGTTTCGGTTCGTACGATCGACCGGACCGGGGGAACGGTCCTGCACACGTCGCGAACCAACCCCGCGAAGGTCCGTCCCGCCGAGGAGCCGGAGTTCCTCAAGGCCGGGCGCGAGGACGACGAGCCACGCGACCACACCGGGCACGTGCTGAAGGTGCTCGGCGCGCTCGGCATCGACGCGCTACTCCCCATCGGGGGCGACGACACGCTCTCGTTCGCGCTCCGACTGCACGCGGAGGGCGTTCCGGTCGTCGCGATCCCCAAGACGATGGACAACGACGTCCACGGAACCGACTACTGCATCGGGTTCTCGACCGCGGTGACACGCACGGTGAACTTCGTCCACCAGCTCCGCACGAGCGCCGGCTCGCACGAGCGCCTCGCGATCGTCGAGGTGTTCGGCCGGTACAGCGGCGAAACCTCGCTCGTCTCCGCCTATCTCGCGGGCGTGGAACGGGCCGTGATCTCCGAGGTGTCCTTCGACATCGAGCGGCTGGCATCGCTCCTCATGGATGACAAACACAGGAACCCGAGCCACTACGCGATGATGACGATCTCCGAGGGCGCGACGCTCGTCGGCGGCGAGATGGTGATGGGCGACAAGGAGGATGCCTACGGCCATCGCAAGCTCGGAGGCATCGGTCAGGTCACCGGCGAGCTCCTGCACGCGATCACCGGCGAGGGGATCATCAACCAGCACCTCGGCTACCTGATGCGTTCGGGCTCGCCGGACTCGCTCGACCTGATGGTGGCGATCAACTACGCGGTGATGGCCGCGGACCTCGTGGCCACCGGCGAGTACGGCCGGCTGGTGGCGCTCCGCAACGGCAACTACGTGAACGTCCCGATCGACGTGGTGCGCCAGGGCGTGAAGCGCGTGGACGTCGGGGCGCTGTACGACGTGGACGCGTACCGCCCCAAGATCCGCCACGTCGACGGCAAGCCGATGTTCCTGTACTGAGCGACGGCCCCCGTATCCACGACGGCTCCTATACTGGCGGACCCATGGGCGAGCCGCGCGTCGATCTGCGTTCGGACACCGTCACGAAGCCCTCGGACGCGATGCGCCGGGCCATGGCGGAGGCCGAGGTCGGTGACGACTGGTACGGCGACGACCCGACGGTCAACCGCCTCCAGGAGCGCGCGGCCGAGGTCGTGGGGATGGAGGCGGCGATCTACGTCCCCACCGGGACGATGGCCAACCAGATCGGACTTCGGCTCCACTGGTCCGGCAACGGGCACCTCGTCGCGGCCGAGGCCCTCGCGCACGTCGCGTCGACCGAGGTGATGACGGCCGCGGTGCTGTCGGGGATCACGTATCGAACGGGGCACGCCCCGAACGGGTGGATGACCGCCGACCTGGCTCGGCGGCTCCTCGAACCGGACACGTACTACGACGTCGAGGTCGTCGACCTCCTGGCCGTCGAGAACACCGCGGGTCACGCCGGCGGAACGGTCCTGCCGGTCGAGGAGATGCGCGAGATCCGCAAGGTCGCCCAGGAGGCCGGGGTCCCCGTCCATCTCGACGGGGCGCGGATCTTCGACGCGGCGACGGCCGCCGGGGTCGACGTGACCGAATGGACCGCCGAGGTCGACACGATGATGTTCTGCGTCTCCAAGGGTCTCGGGGCGCCGATCGGTTCGCTCCTGTGCGGCCCAGCCGCGCTGATGCGCGAGGCCCGGCGCCTGAAGATCCTGTACGGGGGCGCATGGCGTCAGGCCGGCGTCGTCGCCGCGGCGGGGCTCGTCGCGCTCGAGGAGGGGCCAAAGCGCCTTCACGAGGACCACACGCGGGCGCGGCGCCTGGCCGAGGGGCTCGCGGACGCGTTCCCCGGCTCGGTCGACCTCGGCGCCGTCGAAACGAACATGGTCCTCGTCGACCCCTCAACGATGGGCCTCGAACCGCTCGAGGCCGTCCAGCGGCTGAGAGACGAGGGCGTGGGCTGCACGATCGTGCCTCCGAGAGTGCGGATGGTGACCCACGTCGGGATCTCCGACGAGGACGTTGACACGGCGCTGGCTGCCTGGCGTGGCTTGGCGGGATCTGGCCGGCACGAGGAGGCTCAACCATGAAGCTGTTCGGCCCGCGCTATCCCGACGAGGTCGCCAAGCGTGTTCCGCCCGGCCAACGATTGGTGAAGACGTGGCCGGTCCTGCACTACGGCCCGATCCCCACCTCGGACGGCTCGGACTGGGACCTCGAGGTCTCCGGGCTCGTCGAGAACCCGTTCACGCTGACGTACGAGGAGTTGAAGGCGCTCGGGCCGCAGGACGTCCAGGCGGACATGCACTGCGTGACGGGCTGGTCCACGCTGGACAACCGGTGGACTGGCGTCCCGTTCCGGGTGCTTGCCGAGCGGGCGAAGCCGATGGCAGACGCGAAGTGGGTCATCGCGCGTTGCGAGTACGGCTACACATCGGACCTGTCGCTCGAAGCGATGATGGACGACGACGTGCTCGTCGCGTGGGCTCACGACGGCGAGGACCTGACCCCGGAGCACGGCTACCCGCTCCGGCTCGTCGTGCCGCAGCGCTACGCGTGGAAGAGCGCGAAGTGGCTGCGCGGCCTCGAGTTCTCCAAGCACAACAAGCGCGGGTTCTGGGAGGTGCGCGGCTACCATATCCACGCCGATCCCTGGCGCGAGGAGCGCTACAGCTACCAGGAAGGTCCGCGCGCGGAGATGGAGCCCTAGGGGAGAAGCGCCCGGATCCGTTCGAGCTCGGCTCTGCGCGTCTCCCCAGAGGCCGGCGTCTCGACCACCACCGACAGGTCACGCACCTCCGGGCGGCCCAGGAAGGCCGCGAACCCGCCGAGTCCGATCGTGCCCCCGCCGACGACCTCGTGCCGGTCGCGATGGGACCCGCGCTCGTTCTTCGCATCGTTGAGGTGCACGAGGCGCAGCCGATCGGTCAAACCCGCCGTCCCGAGCTCCTCGAACAGCGTGTCGACCCCGCTCGGCTCGTCGAGGCCGTAGCCCGTCACGAACAGGTGGCAGGTGTCGAGCACCAAGCCCAGCCGGTCTCTGCCGACGGCGTCGAAGAGCCGCGCGGCCTCCTCGACGGTGGACGCCACGGCCCCACTCGTTCCCGCCATCAGCTCGACGAGCAGCTGGGTCTCCTCGGGCGTCTCGTCCACGATCGCCTGCAGGATCGTTGCGGCGCGTTCGATCGCGGCGGCCGGCTCGCCGGGGCCGCCGGCTCCCGCGTGCACGACGAAACCGCCGGCGCCCAGGACACCGCATGCCCGCACCGACTGCACGCACAGGGCGAGGGACTTCTGCAGGAACTCCGGGTTCGGCGAGGCGATGTTCACCAGGTACGGCGCATGGACGAAGAGTGGCCCGATCCCGCCCTCGCGCCACTCGGCGCCGAACTTCTCCGCGGTCTCCAGACGCGGCCCTGACCACGCGCGCGGATTCGAGATGAACAGCTGCGCGGCCTCGGCTCCGATATCGCGTGCCGTCTCGACGGCGGTGCGCAGGCCTCCCGGTGTACGGAGGTGAGCGCCGATCCTCACGCCACGTAGATCGTGATCGTCGTTCCAACCCGGACGACGGTGCCTGCCAGGGGCAGCTGTGTCGCGACGGTGAGATCGCCAACGGCGCCAGGCAGTTCGATGACCTCGGGCACGAGGCCCAGCTCCCGGATGCGAGCCACCGCCGCGTCCTTGGACATGCCGACGAAGTTCGAGAGTTCGAACTCCTCTGGTCCGAGCGAGACGATGATCGACACCGTTTCGCCGGGTTGCAGGTCCGCCCCTTTTTCCGGGTGCTGGGCGATGACCTTCCCCCGCGCGATGTCGTCGGAGAACATCTCCTCGACGGCGACAACGAATCCTTCGGCCTGAAGGAGGGTGGTCGCCTCCTCCTGGGTTCGGCCGGTGACCCGGGGAACCGGCTTTGGCTCGGGCCCTCTGCTCACGACGATGTCGATCTCGCCCCGGAACGGAGCATCGTCCTTCGCCCGCACGCTCTGCCCGACGATCTGGCCCGCCAGGAGCTCCTCGTCGTAGGCCTTCGTCACCCTCCCGAGGCGAAGGTCTGCCCCGCGCAACAGCTCCCGCGCTCTCGGAACGGTCTTCCCGATCAGGTCGGGGACCGGAACGGGCTCGTGGCCGAGCGAGGGCGTCAACGTGACGCGGTCGCCCGGCTCGAGCGTCGCGCCCTCCGCAGGATCGACATCCAGGATGAACCCGGCCTCGACCTGTCGCGAGTACTCGCCGTCGGCGATCCGCGGGACCAGGTCTGCGTCCTCCAGTCGCTGCTGTGCCGCCTCGAGGCGCAAACCCAGGACCTGCGGAACCTGCGCGTCGTGGGGGAGGAGGTAGGCCCATGCCCCCCACGCGGAGGCACCGAGCGCCGCGAGCGCGAGCAGGATGCCGAACGCCCACCGAACCTTGCGCCGACGCGTGCGCTTCGCGCCACGGCTCTTCGGGATCGTGACGGTAGTCGCGCGGGCGGGCCCGGTCTGGACGGGGAGCACGGAGACCTCCGGCACGAGCGTGCCGACGTTCTTCGCGGCCGGGAGCGAGCGCGCCTCGGCCTCGAGATCCCGGCGGGCCTCGGCCGCCGAGTCGGGTCGCAGCTCGCGCTGCTTCTCGGTCATCGAGGCCACCCAGCCGTCGAGACCTTTCGGGACGGCCGGGTTCCGGCTCGACGGAGCGGGCACCCGCTCGTGGATGTGCTTGTAGGCGATGCCCATCGGCGTCTCCGCGGTGAACGGGAGCCGGCCCGTCAGGAGCTCGAAGCCCACGATGCCGAGCGCGTACAGGTCGGTGCGCGGGTCCGCGGGCTCGCCCTGAAGCTGCTCGGGCGCGAGGTACTGCACCGTGCCCGTGACCATCCCGGCTTCGGTGATCTGCGCGTCGGCGTACGCGCGCGCCAGACCGAAGTCCGTGACTTTCACGATCCCGTCCCGAGTGATCATGATGTTCTCGGGCTTGACGTCGCGATGCACGATGCCCTGCCGGTGCGCGTGGTCCAGCGCCGAGAGCGTCTGCATCAAGACATCGGCCACCTGCGCCGGGGCGAGGACGCCCTCGGCATTCAGGATGTCCCGCGCGCTCTGGCCGCGGACGAACTCCATGACCATGTAGTACACGCCGTCGACCGCACCCCAGTCGTGCACCCCGACGATGTTCGGATGCGAGAGGTTCGCGGCCGCGCGCGCCTCGCGCCGGAACCGTTCGACGAAGCCCGTGTCACCGGCGAGCTGGCGGTGAAGGACCTTGATCGCGACCTCACGCTCCAGCACGGCGTCGCGGGCGCGAAAGACCTCGCCCATGCCGCCCGCGGCGATACGATCGACGACGTGGTACCGCCCGTCGAGAGTGGTCAGCGCGTAGGCAAGGCCGGAACGGCCTGCGGGCCGCTCGGGGATGGTGCCTCTGGAGATGGTCGCTCCTCCCCTTGTTGGTTCTCGGCCGATCGATCTCGGCCGTTGCGGGCTTGCGGACAGGGGCCGGTGTGCGTCCGGACAACCATCCTAGGGCATCCCCGAAGCGGCTCCTGGTAACGGGATGAGCCTTCCTCAGGGCGCCGAGACCTACGAGGAGGCCTTCCGGCGGATCGAGGCCGCCCTGGACGCCGGGGACACCGACCTGCGGGCCCTTGGGTTCTGGCGGCTGCTGGGACGGGTCAAGGCCGAACCGGCGCTCGCGCGGCACTGGGCGGAGGTCGCCGGCCGGATCGACCGAACGGCCTTCGAGTCGCGCGTGCGCCTGCGGGTCCCCGTCTGGGCGGGCAACCTCCTCCTGCTGCTCGGCACGATCGCCGGGGTCGTGGCCGTCTGGCTGGCGACGAGGACGACCTCCGAGCTCGTCGCCGGGCTCGCCCTCGTGTTCGCCGGTGGCGTGTGGTCGGTCACGTGGCACGACCTCGCGCACTGGCTGGTCGGCCGCATCGTCGGCATCCGATTCACGGCGTACTTCCTCTCGGGGCCATTCCCGCCACGCCCGGGACTCAAGACGGCGTACGAGACGTACCTTCGAACCGAACCCAGCGCACGCGTGTGGATGCACGCATCCGGCGCGGTCGCGACGAAGCTGGCACCGTTCGCGGCGCTGGCATTCTGGCCCTCGACCGTGGCGTCAGACTGGGCGGCATGGGCGCTGCTCGCGCTCGGCGTCCTGGAGATCGCGAGCGACATCGTGTTCTCGGTCCGAAGGAGCGACTGGAAGCGGGTCCGTCGCGAGCTGCGGGTCGCCCGGCTGCAGGCGGAACGTTGACCAAGGTTGCTCCGGGGCCGTCGGCGATCGCTCTGGACTATCCTTCCGGCAGATCCACCGGGGAGCTCGGGCAACCGGGCTGAGAGGCCGCCTCGAGGTGGCGGCGACCCGACGAACCTGAACCGGGTAATGCCGGCGGAGGGAGGAAGATGACAGCGCTCGAGACTGGCTCGCTCGCGGTGTACGCCGTGACCTCGAGCGGGCTCGCACTCGGTCGGGGCCATCGCGACGTGGCGGTCGCGGCCATCGAGGGCGGGGCGACGGCGATCCAGCTCCGCGCTCCCGAGCTGTCCGATGAGCAGCTCCGGCCACTCGCTTCGGATCTGGCCGAGCGGTGTCGCGAGGCAGGAGTCTTGTTCGTCGTCAACGACCGCATCGACGTCGCGGCGCACACGGGCGCGGGGGTGCATGTCGGCCAGGGCGACGACCCGTCGGAGGCCCGCCGCCGGATCGGCTCGGAGGCCGTGCTCGGCATCTCCGTCTCGTCGCCACCGCAGGCGGTGGGGGCGGAGCGCGCCGGAGCCGACTACCTCGGTGTCACGGTCTGGTCGACGGCCACGAAGCCGGAGGCCGCGCCCGTCGGGATCGAAGGTCTGCGCGCCGTGGTGGACGCCACCTCGCTGCCGGTCGTAGCGATCGGCGGCATCCACGCGGACAACGCGTGGGAGGCGCTCGAGGCGGGAGCCGTGGGCGTCGCCGTCGTGTCGGCCGTCGGAGCGGCAACCGATCCCGTCGCCGCGACGCGGCGCCTGGTCGGATCGGTCCGGGCCGCGGAGGCCCGGCTGCGATGAGCGAGCAACGGACCGGGAAGGCGACGGCGGAGCTCTTCGAGCAGGTGATCCTGCGTCGCCTCGGCGCTCGTGACCCGGACGTGCTGGTCGGACCGCGTCACGGCGTCGACGTCGGGGTCGTGCGGGTCGCCGACGGTGTCGTGATGGCGATCACGGCGGATCCCGTGTTCGTGGTCCCGGCCTACGGATGGGAGCGCGCAGCGTGGTTCGCCGTGCACATCCTCGCGTCCGACGCCGCGACGAGCGGATTGCCGCTGCGCTGGATGGCCGTCGACCTGAACCTGCCACCCGAGGTCACGGACGTCGAGCTCACCGCGCTGTGGGATGCGTTCCACCGTGCGTGCGAGGGGATCGGGGTGGCCGTCGTGACCGGGCACACGGCCCGCTACGACGGCTGCAACTGGCCGATGGTCGGTGGCGCCGTCTGCATGGCGTCGGGGCCTGAGGGCTCGTTCGTGACGCCCGAGATGGCGAGGATCGGGGACCGCGTCGTCGTGACGAAGGGCGCCGCGATCGAAGCGACGGCGTTGTTCGCCGCGACGTTCCCCGACCGGCTCGCCGAGGGCGTCGGGGCTGAGGTGGTGAAGGCCGCGGATGCGCTCTTCGAGCGGATGACGGTGGTTCCCGAAGCGACGGTGGCACGCGAGTTCGGACTGCGCGACGCGGGGGTGACCTCGATGCACGATGCGACCGAGGGCGGCGTCCTGGGCGGGCTGACCGAGGTGGCGACGGCATCGGGCGTCGGCATGCGCGTCGACATCGCCGCGATCCCGGTTCGGCCGGAGGTCCTGGCCGTCTGCGAGCACGTCGGGATCGACCCGTACACGTCGATCTCCGAAGGGTCGCTGATCGCCACGGTGGTCCCCGCACGCGCGAAGGCGTTCGTGGAGGCGCTCGCGGATGCGGGGATCGAGGCGGCTGAGGTCGGCGAGGTCACGGAGTCTTCGGCCGGCCGGATCCTGTTGACGCCGGAGGGGGAACGACCGCTGAAACACCCGGGGCTCGACCCGTTCTGGGGAGCGTTCGGACGCTGGGCTGCCGAGGCGGCCGGGATCGCCGAGGCCGGCTAGCGTATGGGCTCTCCGCCGAGGAAGTCCTCGGCGAGGATCGCGTACCGCAGATGGTCGCGCCAGCGCCCCCCGATCTTGAGGTAGCGCGGCGAGTACCCCTCGAACCGGAAGCCGAGTCGCTCGACCAGCGCGATCGATCGATCGTTGCCCGGTTGCACGTTCGCTTCCACCCGGTGGAGGCCGACCGGCCCGAACGCCTCTCGAAGCACGAGGTCGAGCCCTTCGGTCATGTAGCCCTGGCCGTCGAAGGGGACGAACGCCGAGTACCCGAGGTACGCGCTCCGGAAGTCTCCGAGGACGATCTGGCTCAGGTTCGCGAGCCCGGCGATCGCGTCGTCCTCCGTTCGAACGATGAGGAACCCCGCGTGGCTCGGCGCTCGAGCTCGCGCCAGCAACTGAGCGAAGCCTTCGGACGTCTCGGACAGGTAGGTCCACGGGCGATGGAGCGAGCGACTCGCGCGGACGCGCTGGAGGAACTCCGGCTCGTCCGATGTACGCGGACGACGGATCCGCACCCGCTCGGACGGCTTGGATCTCCCCATCTGGCCGGACACGCTACCCGCTAGGGTTGCGGCCGTGGACGTGGTGACGGTCGGCGACGTGATGCTCGACGTTCGGGTCGACGCGGATGCGCTCGAGGAGGGTGGCGACGTCCACGGGCGGGTGCTCGTCCGCCCGGGCGGAAGCGCCTGCAACGCCGGGGTTTGGGCGGCCGAAGCCGGCGCTCGCGCGCGCGTCTACGGGCGCGTGGGGACCGACACCGCGGGCGCGTTGATCCGGGACGAGCTGATCCGTCGCGGTGTCGAACCCGCGCTCGCGATCGACCCCGGATCCGATACGGGAACGATGCTCATCGTGCACGAGCCCGGCGAGCGCTCGATGGTGGTCGACCGGGGCGCGAACGCGACCCTGACCCCCGAGGACCTGCCCGAGCGGCTCGAGGCATCAGCCGTCCTCGTCTCGGGTTACTCCCTCCTGTTCGAGGAAACGTTCGAGGCGGCCAAGGCGGCGCTGGACCGCGCGACCGCTCGCTTCGTCGCGATCGACGGGGCATCCTGGCCGCTGATCCGCGACTTCGGCCCCGCGCGGTTCTTCGAGGCCACCACGTCGGCGAACACGATCCTCGTGAACCAGCGCGAGGCGGAGGTCCTGAGCGGTCGGAGAGGAGACGCGGCCGCCGACCAGCTCGCCGAGCGGTTCCCTATCGTCTGCGTGAAGCAGGGTGAATCGGGCGCGCTGATGTCGTGGGAGGGGCTCGTGATCCGATACGCGGGGAAGCCGGTCGCCGAGCTCGACCCGACCGGCGCGGGAGACGCGTTCGACGGGGTGCTGCTCGCGCAGCTGGCAGCGGGTCGTTCGCCCGGAGACGCGCTCCAGGCGGCCTGCCGCGCGGGAGCGCAGGTCGCGGGCAGCTTCGAGACGTGGCCGGACAAGCGGTCGCGTTGAACGGGCCGATCGTCCTGTCCGAGGAGGTCGAGCAGGCGCTCGCCGGCGATGCGGCCGTCGTCGCGCTCGAGACGAGCGTGATCGCTCAAGGTCTGCCCCCTCCTCGGAACGTGGAGTGCATCCAGCGGATGACCTCGGCCGTCCGCGCCTCCGGCGCCATACCGGGCTGGATCGGCCTGGTGGACGGCGAGGTTCGCGTCGGGCTCTCCGAGAGCGAGCTCGAGGCGTTCGCCGAGCCCGGCCGGGCGTCGAAGGTTGCACGGCGCGACCTTCCGTTCGCGCTCGCTCGGGGCGGGCTGGGCGCGACGACCGTTTCGACGACGATCTGGGTGGCAGCCAGAGCCGGCGTGCCGGTGGGAGCGACCGGCGGGATCGGTGGCGTCCATCGCGCCACCGGCGACGTGTCCGCTGACCTGGTCGAGCTCTCCCGGACGCGCATCCTGCTCGTGTGCTCGGGGCCGAAGTCGGTCGTCGACCCGATCGCGACGGCCGAGCGCCTCGAGGAGCTGGGGGTCGCCGTCGTCGGGTACCGGTGCGATCGGATGCCCTTCTTCCTCGCGCTCGATAGCGACGTCGAATTGGATCAGCGCGTCGACGACCTGGTATCGGCGGCGCGACTGATCCACGCGTTCTGGCGTCTCGAGGACGCGTCCGGCGTCGTGTTGTGCAATCCGATCCCGGCGGATCGGGCGATGGATGCGGCGACCGTCGCCGATGCAGTCCGGGCGTGCGAGGAAGCGGCGACGCGGGCCCGGGTGCGCGGCAAGACGGTCACGCCGTTCCTGCTGTCCTGCCTCGCCGAGCGGACCGGCGGCGCGAGCTTGGAGGCGAACCTGGCGCTGCTCGAATCGAACGCGCGCCTGGCGGGGGAGATCGTGGTGGCCGCGGCAACGACCCCGGCCTGAGATCGCGCCGATCCCGGGACCTCGACCCCGCTACCGGAGCCAGGTCTTCGCGATCGCCTTCGCGAAATGCCACGCGTAGCGCAGCGACTTCGGCTTCTTCGACTCGCCACCTCGCCGCGTGAGGAACGTGACCGGGACCTCGACGATCCTCGCGCGCTGGCGCAGCGCCTCGATGGTCACCTCCGACGTCCAGAACTGGTCCTGCTCGAGGATCAGCTTTCGCAGGGTGTCCGCCCGGGTCGCTCGGTAGCCGCTCGAGATGTCCGTGACCCGCTGACCCGTGAGCAGGCTCACGATCCATGAGAAGAAGTGCACGCCCGCGTGCCGGATGAAGGGCCCGCGTTCGTAGTCGCCCAGCATGCGAGAGCCGTTCACGTGGTCGGCCTGCCCCTCCAGGATCGGCTTGACGAGGATGGGGAGCTCCTCGGGTTGGTGCTGTCCGTCGGCGTCGATCGAGACCACGATGTCCGCGCCGAGCTTGAGCGCGATCCCGTAGCCGACCCGCAGCGCTAGACCGCCGCCGCGGCGGATCGGGAGGCTCGCCACCAGGGCGCCGGCCTCGCGCGCGACATCGGGCGTGGCGTCGTCGGAACGGTCGTCGATCACGATCGGGACGACGTCGTAGCCCTCGATCTCCTCGGGCATCGCATGGATCACGGCGCCGACGTTCTCGGCCTCGTTGTACGCGGGCGAGATCACGACGATCCGCTTCCCTTCGGGTAGACGTTCGGCGCGCTCCCAGTCGAACCCGGCGTGTCCCAACGACTCCACGAGCAGCCGCATGCTGCGCTCGTTCGTATCGACGTAGGACTGCATCCGGATCAGGAGCACGAACAGGATCACGACCGCAGCGAGAAGGACGGCCGTGAGCCGTTCCCCGGTGTCGGGTTCGAAGTTGAACGTCTCGAAGGCCGGGTTGAACAGGTCGGGGACAACCGCGAGCAGGATGACCGCGAACGCGATGGCGCTCGAGATCATCAGGCTGAGGCGGCTGATGCGACGACGTCGATACCGAGCAACGGTGACGACGAAGAAGATGACCGCCAGCGCGGCGCCGATGACACGAAGGGCGAGCATGGTCTGACTCCCGTGCGCGGGGTTCGCGCGCGCCGAGGATAGCAAGAGGCCGCGGCCC